>CAZNHN010000152.1:0-12221 GCA_964572415.1 uncultured Phaeodactylibacter sp. | reverse complement strand
TCGAGGCGTCGTCAAATTTCGGGCCGAGGAGGGAGCCTCGTTGCGCATCCGGCGATTCGACGGTTCTCGGGTTGTCGAGCAGTTGGTGCCAGATGAACAGGCGGTTTTGGGCCGTATCAGCAACGAAAAGACGGTTGTGACTCAGGAATACGCCTCTTGGAGCCAGTAGTGGGCTGCCTTCTGCACCTTTAAATACCCGGGTGTCCTGAATAAGGTTGGGGCGTAATTGTTCCTGCGTGGAAGTCGGTGTCATCGTTCTTTAGTTGTTGAGCTCCTTACGGCGGCGCTCCAGATTATCAATTTTGACCCGGATAACGGCAGCGATCGACCGGGCTTTTTGTTTGGTTTCTTCGGCTTTGGGCCCTTCAAAGTGGGTGTTGACCGTAGCCTGAAAATGCTCAAGCCAGCGTTCGAAGTGGCGGGCTTCAAGGGGCTTTTCCATGTGCAGCGCTAAGTGCTTCTGCAAGGTGCCGCCCTGATAGGTGCCAGTCTGGAAAAGCACCGTTTCCCAAAAATCACAGATTATTGGCAAGTGCTCGGCCAGGTGTACGTTGGCGGCTTCCAGAAAAAATGGGCGCAGCAGGTGGTCCTCCAGCATCCGTTTGTAGAAGTCTTCGACAAGCATCTCAATATCACTGCGGTTGTTAATGTCTTTCTTCATCAGCAAATCCGTGGTAGTTGCTCGCCGGTTAGCATATTCACCACGCGCTTGCCACCGATGCTGCTCGTAAGCACGGTCTTACGGGGGTGGTCTGTTGTGACTTCCCCGATGATGGCGGCATTTTCGCAATACGGCTGTTCCCGAATGGTGGTCAGGGCTTCATCTGCTTTTTCAGCAGCTACTACGGCAATAAAGAGCCCTTCGTTAGCTACGTAGAGCGGGTCGAGCCCAAGCATTTCGCAGGCACCAGCCACCTGCGGGTCAATGGGTAGTTGGCGCTGTTGCAAATTCACGCCCAGCCCGGTGTCCCGGGCAATCTCCGTAAGTACCGTAGCGACACCGCCCCGGGTAGGATCACGTAGCAGGTGGATGTCGGGGCCAAAAGCATCGAGCAGCGCCCTGACGGCGTGGTTCAGGTTGCAGGAGTCGCTTTCAATTGTAGTTTCGAAATCCAGCCCTTCCCGTACCGACATGATGGCCATGCCGTGGGTGGCCAACTGCCCGCTCACGATGATTTGGTCGCCGGGCTGTACCCGGTTGACGTCGATTTGTGCCCTGGGGTGCAAACGGCCAACGCCGGTGGTATTGATGAAGACCTTGTCGCCCTTGCCTTTTTCCACCACTTTGGTATCGCCGGTGACGACTTGCACGCCCGCTAGTTCACAGGCTACCTTTACCCCGACCAGCACTTCCCAAAACTGCTTAACGGGCAGCCCTTCCTCCAGGATGAAGCTCAGGGACAGGTACTCAGGCAGCGCTCCGCACATGGCGAGGTCATTCACAGTGCCATTCACCGCCAGCTCACCGATATTCCCACCCGGAAAAAAGATAGGAGAAATGACGAAGCTGTCGGTAGTGAATGCCGTAGGGCCGGTGAGGTTCAGCGTCGCCCCGTCATGGCGTTTGTCCAGGATGTCATTTTTCAGGACTTCAAACACACCGCTGTCGAGGAGCCGGTTAGTCAGCAACCCGCCGCTGCCGTGCCCCAGGGTGATCACCTCAAAATCGAGTTTGGGCATCGGGCATTGCAGCTGCATGCGGCGTTTTTGGTCGGTTATTGCCATAGTTAGAGCAGATTAGGATTCTACGGTTTCGAGTTCTTCCAGCATGCCAGAAAAATGGTAATAGGCTGCGCAGGCGCCTTCTGAGCTGACCATAGGGGCACCCAGTGGGGTCTCCGGTTTGCAGGCTTTGCCAAAATTGGGGCACTCGAATGGTTTTTTGATGCCTTTCATGACTTCACCGGCGATGCAGCTGTCACTTTCCGGTGCTTCCGGGATGTTGACATCAAACTTCAGGCGGGCATCATACGCTGCGTATTTGGCCTTGAGCTCGTACCCGCTGCCAGGGATCACTCCAATGCCCCGCCACATCCGGTCTGTAATATCGAAGACCTCTTCCAGTGTTTTGATGGCGTGGGGGTTGCCTTCCGGGCGGACCATACGGGCGTACTGATTTTCCAGTTTGTGCTCGCCGTTCTCCAGCTGCTTTACGGTCATCAGAATGCCTTGCAGTAAGTCCACCGGTTCGAAACCCGTTACCACAATGGGGACTTTGTATTTGTCCACCAGCGGATAGTACTCATTGATGCCCATGATGGTGCAAACGTGGCCGGCAGCGAGAAAGCCTTCAATTTGGGTGGCTTCATCATCCATCACAGCTTCGATGGCGGGTGGGACAAGTACGTGCGAGGTGAGAATAGAGTAGTTTTTCAGCCCGTACCGGTCGGCGTGCACGACGGATAGTGCATTGGCCGGCGCGGTAGTTTCAAAGCCCACGGCAAAGAAGACTACTTCCAGGCCCGGGTTGTCCCTGGCGATGTTGACCGCTTCGAGGGGAGAGTACAGGATACGGATGTCTGCGCCATTGGCCTTGGCTTCCAGCAGGCTCTTTTCAGAACCTGGTACGCGCAGCATATCACCGAAGGAGCAAAGAATGACGCTTTTTTCTTCTGCCAGATAGACCGCCTTATCGATCAGGTTAAGGGGGGTGACGCATACCGGGCAGCCGGGGCCATGCACCATGCGCACCTCATCGGGCAGCATATCGAGGATGCCATTCTTGACCAGACTGTGGGTTTGTCCGCCGCAGACTTCCATGATGGTCCACGGGCGGGTGACGGTTTTCCTGATTTCGTCGAGGTATCGCCGGGCTACTTCGGGATCCCGGTATTCACTAAGGAATTTCATAACAAGTTATTTTTAGGAATCAAGAATGGGTGCACGGAACCGTCAACTGTATTCTTTCTGGTCGGGCAGGAAGTCGTGAATGTTCAGTTCTTCCGCCACTTCTCCCATTTGTTCCAGGTATTTAAAGGTTTGCCGGGCCTCGGCTTCATCCACCACGCTAATCGCCACACCTACGTGCACCAGCACATAGTCGTCTACTTTGGCATGGGGCACCATTTCCAGGCTCGCTTCCTTAATGATGCCGCCGAAGGACACCTTAGCGACCTGGACCAGCCCGTCGTATTTGGATTCTATCGTCGTTATTTTTCCTGGGATTGCTAAGCACATGGTTGAGTATTTTTAAGGAGTGAAGTATGTGGTGCAGCTTTGCGCTGACCAATCAGGTAGCAGATCAGCTGCCCGAAGGCTATGTTTTCGTCGTTTGGGGAAAGGCGTTCATGAAAGTATGCGGTGCAGCCCTGTGGTAGTGCATCGGTCAGCAAATCGATCAGCAGCCCGTTTTGAAAGACGCCACCTGAGCAAGCAACATGCTGTACCCCAAGGGTGGTAGCTACAGTGGCTGCCATTTGTGCCAGGGTATGGTGGAAGCGGGCCGCAATTACGCCTTTGGGTGTGCCCTGTTCCTGATCCGCCAGGATTTGCGCCAGTACCGGTCTTACGGGTAGGGGGTTCCTTGGTTGCCAGTGGAAATCGTAGCGTTCAGGCAGAGGCCTTTGCTTAATGTACTGCCGGGCAAGTTGTTCCAGCAATATTGCGGCTTCTCCCTCATAAGTTTGGTGGCTGGCGAGCCCAAGTATGGCGGCTACTGCATCAAAGAGCCGCCCCACACTTGACGTTTGCAGCCCGGCATGGCGGTCCAGCATACGGTTGTAGAGGCTCCATTCTGTAGCTGAAAACAAAGGCCTGAGACACGATGCGGCTCCCGGCAACCCAAAGGTGGCGGACAGGGCAGCAACCCGGGGTTCTCTTGGCATTTTGTCGCCCAGTATGGCACTGAAGTAGTCGAAATGCGCCACCCGTTCAAACTGATAGTCCTGGTAGAGGAAACATTCCCCGCCCCAGATTTGCTGGTCATCACCCAGTCCGGTGCCATCCCAGATCAGCCCGAGTACAGGTTCTTCCTGATCCCACAGGTGATGCTCGCCCAGAATGGCGCCAAAGTGGGCCTTGTGGTGTTGCACCAATTGTAGCGGAATATCCTCGGACGCACTGAGCTCTTGTGCAAAATGGGTGGAAGGGTATTGAGGATGGGCGTCGGCGAGAATGACTTCCGGCCGGGCTGCCAGCGTTTGAGTTAGGTGGGCATAAGTCGCCTGATAATGCTGTTGAGTTTCGTATTGTTCCAGGTCGCCCAGGTACTGACTCAGAAAGGTCTTTTGCCGGTGCAGCAGCCCAAAGGTGCTTTTGAGCATCGCGCCCGTAGCGAGGATGGTCTGATTGGGCCAGGGGATGTCTGTTTCCAGGTAGGAAGGGGCGAGCCCGCGGGAGCGCCGCATCCAAATTGGGCGGTTATGGTGTGGGGTGAAAGCCAGCACGCTATCGTCCTGTGGCGTGGCGATCGGCCGGTTGTTCAGTAGGATTTGATCGGCAATTTCGGGAAGGGAATGCAGTGCGGTTTCATCCTGATAGACAATTGGGGTATTGCTGATGTTGCCACTTGTCGCCACTACCGGTTGGCCATATGCGGCCAGTAGTAGCTCATAGAGTGGGGTGTAAGGCAGCATGACGCCGATCTGCCCTAATCCGGGGGCGATATCGTCTATGGCCAGCCGGGCTTTGGCGTTTTCTTTAAAAGGCAGCAGTACAATTGGAGAGACTGCCCCTGTGAGGGCCTGAGCTGCCGCTGGGCTTACCTGTGCCATCTGTTCCAACTGGCTGAGATTGGGGAAAAGCAGGGCGAAAGGCTTGTTGGGCCGCTGTTTTCGGGCACGGAGTCGTTGTACGGCTACTGCATTTCCGGCATCACAAGTCAGCAGGTAGCCCCCAATACCTTTGATGGCGACCGTCTGCCCATCTGCCCAGGCCTGAGTGACTGCAGTTATGATTTCTGTTTGGGACAAGTCTCGTGGTGCTCCGTCAGCCCAGAGTGTTAAAGTTACGCCACATTCGGCGCAGGAATTGGTTTGAGAATAGTAGCGCCGGTCGGTAGGGTCATCATACTCCTGCTGGCAAGTGGGGCACATCTGAAAAGTAGCCATCCCGGTGTTGGCCCGGTCGTAGGGCACCGATTGTATGATGGAATAGCGGGGGCCGCAGTTGATGCAGGTCGTGAAAGCATAGCCTGAGCGCCGGTTACTGTCATCATGAATATCGGTCCGGCAATCTTCGCACAGCGCGACATCGGGCGTAAGCAGCAGGTCGGGCTCCCCCTCACTTTGGCTATGCACAATCTGAAAGCCATCAAAGGACTCCGGGGCAATCGCATGGTATTGTACCCTAAGGATGCGGGCCAGGGGCGGGGCCTGATGTTCCACCTGCCGGCAGAAAGCCCTGATGCCTGTCTTATCTGTATTCAGCCGGATGTGCACACCATTGAGGGTATTGTTTACCCACCCATTTAGCCCGAACTGATGCGCCAAACGGTAAATGAAGGGGCGAAAGCCAACGCCTTGTACCTGCCCCTGAATATGGATGTGCCAGGTCTGCATTAGGACGCAACTTCGGCAGCGGCTTCTTTTTTCTCGGCTACCTTGTTCAGCAGCCAGTCGCACCAGGCATCCACACCGGTTCCGTTAATGGTGGACAGCTCCATTACATCAATGTCCGGGTTGATGTCCCGGGCATCCGCCACCACGTTGTCCACGGAGAAAGGGAGGTACTCCAGGAGGTCCACTTTTGAGACCAGCATCAGTTCACTGGTGAGGAACATCCGCGGGTATTTCTTAGGTTTATCATCGCCCTCCGTGGTAGCGATGAGCGTCACACGGTAGTCCTCGCCAAGGTCAAAGGAGGCCGGGCAAACGAGGTTTCCAACGTTTTCTATGATCAGTAGGTCTACGCCATCAAGATTGAGGCTTTCCATAGCCTGCCAGACCATTTGCGCTTCGAGGTGGCAAATGCCGCCCGTTACGATTTGCAGGGCATCACCGCCGACCGCCCGCAAACGGTCAGCATCGCGTTCGGTTTCCAGGTCACCGACTAAAATCTTGATGTTGACCTTGTCACCGATACGTTTAATGGTTTCCTGAAGTAAAGTGGTTTTGCCACTGCCAGCGGAAGAGGTAATATTAAGCAGGAGGATATTTTGCTCTGCCATCCGTTTACGGATGCTATCGGCAACAAAGTCATTCGCCTTCAGGAGGTGCATTGTGGTATTATCACAGGTAACCGTGCCCCTTGCAGCTTTCGAGGACCGTTGAATCTTTTGCATGTCTTATTGTTTGCTTTTGCTTGTGTTCTTACAAGGTACGAATTGAGGTAGAATAAAAAAAGTGGCAGAGCCTTAAACGCTGACATTCCTACGTTGAACCAGAGGCAAAGCCAATAATTATTTTGAAATTCTGCTGTTTGAGCAGGCAGGCAAATACCTGGTGCCTCAAGCCATTTGAATCAGAAGAGCTATGGCTTCACGGGGGATAGGCAATGATGGTTTGTAGAATTTGAGTCACTTTTTTCAAACTGTCGCGATTTGTCTCCCTTTCCTCAAAAAATCAGGAGCATTTGCCCTGGATATTAAGTTGATACCGGCTCAGCAAAATGAATACGATGGATCAACAACTCCGTTCCACTAACCACATCACTGCTTGGCCGGCCGCAAGAGCAGGCAAATTTGTAGTCTTTTACCGGTGAGTTTTTGTCACATACCGGGCAGTAGACTTCAATAGGAACGGTTTCGATATTGAGGGTGACGGTTTCATACTTTCCTTCAGATTGCGTTACTGCAGCGAAGGCGTTGCGCAGCAGCGTAGGCTCTACATTAGATAGCAGCCCGACTTTGAGGTCAACTGCTTCGAGGCGGCTGAGATCTTCGGTATTGAATTCGGCTTCAAGGGTGTTAAAAACAGTGCGTATAAGTGAAATTTCATGCATGCTCGTCCAGTCTTTTAAGCGTAGGCTTTTCGCAATTGCTGTAAGGCTTCAAGGTGGGCCGCTGCTTCCTCGCGAATTTTATCATCGGTAGTCAGCCGGATAACTTCCTCTGCTTTATTCACCATATCCTGATAGCGGCTTTCATCCAGTTTGTCTTCTTCCATCCCGAGGTGCCACTGTGCGTTCAGGTAATTCAGCAGAATCAGGCAGCGCTCTGCGGGGAATTCAGCTGCCGTACGGATGCTCAGCGCCTCCTGATAGTAGAAAAGCGCTTTTTCGAAGTTGTCGGACAGTTTAGCCTGTGGATATTTGGTCAGTGCATTGCCATAGTGGTTGCATACCGTTGCATAAGCATAGGGATGGGTATCCTTTTGATAAACTTCCAGGGCTTCGCGGAAAGCGGAGGAGGAGACACCCGCCCATATACTTTTCTTTTTGGCTTCATCGGGGATGTCAGCGTAGATAATACCCAGGTGGTGCTGAATGTCAGCGTAGGCCTCAGGGGCTTCTTCCCGGGTAAAGGCCTGCACTGCCTTTTGGAAACTCTCGGCAGCTGGCCGGTAAAATTGGGGATTATTGTTTTGAGCCCAGGCAAGGAGGAGGATGCCTTTACGGTAATTTGTTTCGGCAGCAAATGGCTCCAGGCCTTCCTGTTCAAATACCGCCAGGGCTTTACTATAACAACCGTGGCTTTCTGACCAGTTTTCACTGAACTGGGCAATCTGCCCGGCTTCCAGTAAAAGAATAGCCTGGTCTACTTTTCGCCCTTGTTGTTCATAATGGTCAAGTACTCTACGGGTCATTTTTTGGAGGGCCTCCAGTTTATCCTGAGGGTAGGGGGGCGTCATGTGCCGTGCCCAGATTTGGCAGCGTGTGCGTTGCAGCTCCACCAGGGCATCTGCAGATGCTTCGGAATGGAGCGCTATATTGATGACCCGGTCGGCATCCTCCGGTGCATTGCTGTCGAGCAGCAATAGCGCAAAATGCTGAGCCGTAAAAGCCCGGTACTCTTCGTTGGGTGCACATTGCAGGGCTTCCAGGTAAAAGTATTTGGCTTTGTTGAGTCCGGGTTCGTCCAGGTTCGGGCTATAGTGCAAAACGACGGCCTGATTGTGCATGATCCGGTATTCTTCGAATGGAGAATAGGAAGAGGGGAGTTCTTCGGGTGTCACCCTGATCCCCTGTTGCAAGCGGTTGACGATGTCGAGCTCCAGGTAGAGGCTGTGGTTATGGGCATTGAGTAATGCCTGGCAACGTTCGAAGTTGTTGAGCCGTGCGTAAATGAGCCCTAAAAAGTTAGGAGCATCCAGCTCAATGGCTTCCGGCAGAAGGTAGGGCGGGTAAATATTGTGCCAGTCGATACCGGTGTGGATCTCACCTTTGCGGATCATCAGGCTGTGCGCGTTGGCAACCGGCCGTTCTTCGAGAAGGTCTGCCAGTCGGACAAGCTCTTCCAGTCGTCGGTCTTCCTGTTGCAGAAAACCCCGCAGAAGCTCATGAGCATCAGTTGGTGCATATACGGAAAGCATCCCATTCAGATTTTAGTGTGCCGCGGGCATCCTTACGGATACCGCGCTGTAAGATTTTTGCGTAAGTCAGTGCTTTTTGTTCAGAGTAGTACACATCAATTTTGCGGGAAATAAACCGCATAGCGTTATGTACATCCACGAAAACCATCCTCAGATGCCAGGCACTGTTTCTGGCTTGCAGGCAATAACAGACTTCAGTATCTATGAGCCAGGCTTCTTCGGTTAACAAGTCGAGCCGGGTGTCTTGCACTGGTGTTTCCGGGATTTCGGTAATGTCCAGGCCGGGCGTAATGAACATCAGAGCTTTACATTGAGGACGCCCAGGGCATACTCCGCTTCGTAAGCCAGCGTCCGGTCTTCTCCCGGTATACCGTGGTCAATGAGTAATTCGTGCAGGGCGATACTTCGGTTGCCCTGCGCATTTCCGGCTTTTAGTAAGTGCTGCCTGGATTTATGCAACTGCCGAAACAGCTTGTCCTCCGCACTTCCAATGAGCAGGGAGTGCTTCTCGGGATAATAAACCAGATGCACATTGAATATATCGCCAAAAAGACGGTCCGCAATAGTAGCAGGAATAACCAGGTGGGCTGCGCGGAGCCTCAATGTAGCCTGCTCCTGCTGTTGTGCTTCCCGCATTTGCTGTTGAAGTACTGAAGGCGGAATAAACATAACTTCTATTCGTTTTGGAGTCTTTCTTTTAATAATGCAACGACCCGGTCTGCCCCCGCTTTGGCTTCATCAGACATGCCCACGTTGAATCGGGTATCTTCTACGCTGATTAGGTAGACTTCCACTTCAGAGGGGTAGTCATCACCGAGGATTTTGCGGGCATAGGACAAAGCCTGATTCCATTTCAGGCCATGTAGAAATACCAGAGGGTCTTCTTCGATCTCCGCTTCTACTTCTGATGCCGGCATCCGGTAGACCGTCCCGGTTGCTTCACCGGTGTTGACTACGGCGTCTATCAGGATAATACGGTCGTGCGCTTTGAGCTGGAACAGGACTTCAAAAGCAGAGGTGCCCATATCAAATACCTGGCATTTTTCCACGCCTTCGAGGGCTTCCTGAAGTTGTTGCGCAGCGTAAACACCTACGCCATCATCTGCTCTGACCGGATTGCCAAAGCCAAGGATAGCAGTGCTTACAGGTAGGGTTTGTACCATAGTGGAGGTTAAATTTTCATACACATCGGGATAGCCCGGGTAGCGAAGGTACTGCCCGGGCTAATCCTGATGATCCTTACTAATGGTTTTAGTTAAACTTTGAATTTTGCGAGCTCCTTACCGGATTTGTTGTCGTGTGCATGTACGGTGCAGACCAGGCAGGAGTCAAAGGAGCGAGCCACCATACCCACTTCTACCGGGTCATTGGGGTCTTCGATCTCAGTGCCTTCCAGCGCATTTTCAATGGGGCCGGCATTTTCCTTGGCATCAGTAGGGCCAACATTCCAGGTGGTGGGAGTGATCATTTGGTAATTCTTGATTACTCCGTTCTCAATCTCAATCCAGTGTGCCAGTGCACCACGGGCTGCTTCGGTTGCTCCCCAGCCAATACCGTCTTTTTCTTCCGGTTTGATGTAGAATTCATCATCGAGGTTCACCTGGCTCAGCCAGTCGTTGATCATGGTGTATAAGCGAGGTGCTTCGTGCATACGGGCTAAGCTGCGCGTAAAGACGGAAGGCCCCATTTTGTCCATAATGTCAGCAAAAAGCGGATCCTTAATTTGGTGATCCTTGTTGGCAGGGTTGCCAGCCATGATGACCCTTGCGAGCGGGCCCGCTTCAGCCGCAAAATCCTTAAAGCGGGGCGCTTTAGACCAGCTATACTTACCACTGAAATCCGTTTCCTCCAAAATAGTGGAATTAAGGGAGGGCTCCGGTGCCGGCTGGTCAAACGGGTGGAGGGCTTCCTCCTGGTTTTCGTACCAGGCGTGCTTGATGTGTTCGGCCACCATTTTGTGATCCGCTTCCTGATAACTTTTACCGTCCCAGAACCCTGAAGGGCTGATGGTGGCGGCATTACGGGTTTCAATGGTTGGTTTGTTGTACAGGTCTTTGTGCAGGTAGGTTCCCCAGGCCAGGAATTTGCCTACGCCCTGCCCGAACTTATCAAGCCCGAATTCGATGCCGGCGCGCAGGTACAGGCCAAGGTCACTGTTGCGGTGGCTCTCGTTTTCTTCCAGCCACTCCATCATATCATCCCAGGTTTGAATCTGGAGGTAGCGTTCAATAGAACAGCCGAGCCAAACCGGTTCGAGCCAGTCATTACGGAACTGATTCAGGATAGCATGTGCCCGGGTAATGTCCTTTAGGGTAGGGGCGCACATCACTCCGCCCGGCACCATATAACTGGAGTGGGGCCACTGTCCACCGAAAATGGCGTATACTTCCACAGGGCGGCCACTTGCAGTCACCCCTTTCTGAAAGGAAGTGCCTACATAGGCAGCAAAGCGCTTTACGACTTCATCGTACAAAGGCTTGTTAGCAAATTTCTTATTTGCCATGTCGGTGGCAAAGATGGCATAAAACCATCGGGGTATACTCTGAAGGGTTTCGGTTGCCTGCCCGATTGCACGCAACAACAGGGCATTGGGAGGCAGGGTCGTTCCCCAGGCTGTGTCGAGTGCAGAGGATGCACAGTACAAATGTGACCCTCCACAAATACCGCAGGCACGTGGTGTTACAATCAAACCGGATTGGGGGTCTTTGCCCACCAGGATTTTTTCAAATCCCCGAAACATGGCAGCTTGCGTATGAGCGCGGGTAACACGGCCATCTTCCATATATACATTAATATCAAGGTCGCCTTCTACCCGGCCAACCGGAGATATATTGAGTTCTTTAACTTGAGCCATTTTGTATTACAATTTTGACAGAAATCTAAAGTAAGTTTGATAATGAGCGCTAAAGTATAGTCCGCTGTCAGAAGGGTATCCTGACTGGCCTATCCGTTAACAGCCTGGCGGTGTTACTTCGATGTTTCGAAATGCTCTTTATTGACGCCCATGGCGTTTTCGAGCGTACTCATCACTTTCTCGAAACCAGCACGGCTGTAATAAGCCAGTTTGTTAGTGCCGGCGGGCGTGTCCTGTGGCAGGAAGCCCAGGTACTTCAGCGTCTTAAAGACACTGCCTTTCTTGAGGTCGTGATGCGGGAAGCCGGGTTCTGTACAGCCCAGGCAGGGGTGGTTGGCACGGGTCTTGCTCGATTGCCGGTTCCAGAGGATACGGTTGCAGCTCGCCCGGGTCATTGGCCCGCGGCAGCCTACTTCGTAGAACAGGCAGCCACCACGCTTGCCAAAGTGGCCATCCACCTTCTGCGCAAAGCTTATGGCGTTCGGGCAACCGGTCTGAACGAAATCGGTGAAAAATGTCTTCGGGCGGTGGAAGTCATCCAGCAGCACGTCGCCAACGCGCCCTGTAGCGATAGCCACCAGGATTTGAGTAATCCAATCGGGGTGAGCCGGACAACCGGGAACATTAATCACGGGCAGACCTGCCTGTGATTTATAATCGGCACCCAGGAATCCACCCTTCTGTTCTTTATGGAACTGGAATCCGGTAGACTCACTTGGGTTGGGCGGTACCGCCGGAATGCCGCCCCAGGTGGCACAGTCACCGATAGCGACTACGAATTGAGCTACTTCTGAGAGGTCTTTGATCCAGTCCTTCATCGGGCGGTCGGCGAAATAATTCATTTTACCGGTCCCGTCCGGTCCCTCCACCACAGAGCCTTCAAAAACAAAGATATCGAGCTGGGTTTTGCCGGAAAGGCAGTCGTTCAGAAGATCACTGACCTGATGGCCGATCTCAAG
>CAZNHN010000151.1:0-14352 GCA_964572415.1 uncultured Phaeodactylibacter sp. | reverse complement strand
GCACGACTTCCTGCGACATGTGATGTGTACTTGTGGCCCAAAGTTGCAGCGCAAGGCCGGCATGGAAACCCGTGCGGGGTTCCGGTCTCATCACACCTCTGGCGGTATTGAAATTTAGAATTTGCAACCATTGTTGCACTTCTGTTTCTACATGTTTCTGGTATTCGGCATGTACATTAGGGTAGGCACGCATGACCTCCAGAGTGTCGAGGTAAAAAAAACGATAGGTATGCTGATGCTGGAATACGGCCTCCAGCAGCTGGTCAATATTATCGAAAAGCGGGACAGTACGGAATTCCCGGAGCAGCTCCACCTGTTCCGCTTCCAGTTTTTTGTAAAGCCTGAGCACAATAGCTTGTTTACTGGGGAAGTGGTAAGCCAGATTGCCCACGCTTTTTCCGGCCTCGTCAGCGATATGCTGCAGGCGGACATTTACCATGCCATCGGCATTGAAGCACTTTAGAGCGGCAGCCAGTATCTTTTCTTTGGTGGACATAGGCTAAGTATGCAGGATTAGGCGGTAAAAATAGGCTTCCTCAGGCTAACTCTCTAACCCTGCTTCCGGAATTCATTGAAGCGAGAGGAATAAGAAACAGATATTTGCAATCTTTATATCAATTTTTAACCATTAAATAATCAAAAAAGTTACAGAAGGTGAAGCCTCAACCCTTTTCATTATTGATTAGTTCGAATGCTTAACTTCAGATTAAATCGGTTAAATTGAAGATATTGCACCAGGCAAAGGTCAAAAAAACGTACTTTGTTCCCTGCTGCAGGCTGCTCTGTCGCGGTTGCCGGGTACGCCCGGCAGGTGAGGAAAGTCCGGACAACGTAGAGCGCCACGCCACCTAACGGGTGGGCTTCGGCAATAGCCGGGGACAGAAAGTGCCACAGAAAGCTATACCGCCTATGTCGTAGCTTTTGGCAGGTGGGTACGCCCGCCTGCGCCGAGGCTTCGGCGGGCAAGGGTGAAAACGTGCGGTAAGAGCGCACGCTCGGCTTTGGCAACAAAGCGGAGGGGTAAACCTCGTGGGTTGAAATGTCACGTACATCCCGATTGGGCAGGCGCCCGGCTGAGTTGCTCGCTCAGTTCACTCCGGTGATTCGGGAGGGGTAGGCAGCTTGATCCTGCTCGTGAGGGCAGGGCCAGATAAATGACAGAGGTTCCGGTTTGACCGGAATACAGAATCCGGCTTACAGGCTTGCAGCAAAAATAAAAAGCCCGGTACTCCATGTGAAGTGCCGGGCTTTCTTTGCTTCGGTCGCTTTGTTGTTTATTCGAGTTCGCCCATTGCGCCAAAGTCAAACAGCAGCGAGAACCGTAATGTGTTATCCAGTGGGTTTCGTTGATTGGTGGTCGGAACAAGGTAGGAGAAGTTCAGCCCAAAAATATTATACTTCAGGCCCAACCCTACAGTCAGGTATTTGCGGCCACCTTTTTGCAGGTGCTCATTGAAATAGCCTGCACGCACGGCAAACTGCTGATCGTACCAATACTCAACACCAAAGGAGTACATCAGCTCTGTGAGTTCTTCCCTAAATCCTTCCGGTGCATCGCTAAAGGAAGAGAAAATACCGCTGATAGAAGACTGCTCGCGGTAGTCGTCGATGCCGATTTCTCCCGTTTCATCGCAGCCTTCGCCCTGACAGGGAGTAGGCACCATTAGCTTGTTGACATCGGTCGTGAATGTAAGGGTGTTGTATTCGTCCAGTTCCATCGTATAGGCAACCCCCAACCCAAAATTGGCGGGCAAAAAGTCCCGGACAACAGAATTGGTGTAGGTAATTCGTGAACCAATATTCGTCAGTGCCAATCCTACTGTCAGCTCGGAATCGCCACGGTCGGTATCAATATCAGTACGATAGGTGAAGGCTACGTCAGCGGCACCGGCAACACCTGGCTCAATAGTTTCACCACCTTCCACCTGCTGACCGGCAGCAAGGTTGGAATAGATGAATTTACCCGTAAGTGATGCGGAAAAGTTATCTGTCAGTTTACGGGCGTAGGCGGCAGATACCTCAAATTCATTAGGTTGACCAGTGGCGAGAGGCTCACCGTTTTGATCGGTAAACTGTATGCTGCCCAGGGAAAAATAACGCAGGCCAAAGCCGAGCGTCTGCAAATCATCCAGCTTGTAAAAGCCAGTCAGATAGGCGAGGTAGACGTCGTTTAGTCCCAGGTTTTGCAGCCAGGGCGTGTAAGTTGCCGACATCGCGAAGGTTTCTTCAGCAAAGACCAGCTTAGAAGCATTGAAGTGGATCGCATTGGCATCCGGAGATATGGCAATCCCTGCATCACCCATCGCCCCTGAACGGGCATCCGCTACAATGCGAAGGAAAGGGACAGCAGAAACAACGGTATTCGTACAAGGCGTACCGTCAAGGTTGTAGAACCTGCCTTCTTCTTCGTAGCACTGTGCGTCCGCGTGCCCAACAAAAATAAAGAGGGCCGCTACGGGCAGAAGGAGTTGTTTAAAGAGTAAATTTTTCATGAGACGCTCACGGTTTTTCCAATTGATGTTGCAAATATACAAGTTTGTAGACTAGTAGGGGGTGTTTCCTGACAAGACCTTATCATGGGAAGATTGGGCCTCATTAAAATACATACTACAAACGGCGTACCAAAGGTTGCATTACAGGAGTTAAAAAAATTAACATATTACTTTAAAATCACGAGCTTCTCGAACTCGCTCTCGCCGGTACGTGCCTGCAGACCGGTGCCGAGTGCCCTTACCTTTACCTTATACAAGTACACGCCACGGGCCAGCTGATCGCCAAAGTCGTCCCGGCCATCCCACTCAATGCAGTCGTCTTGTCGCAGGGCCCCGTCAGTGACCATGGTCTGCTGCAGGGTTTTGACCAGGCGACCAGCAACCGTATAGATTTGGATCAGTACGTCGACTTCCTGATTAGCCAGGTTGTGGTCAAACTGAAAGCAGGTGCGGTCTGTGAAGGGGTTAGGATAGTTCAGGACATGCTGCAGGGCGACTTCTCCCGAGCCGGCGACCACAAATTCTGTGTAGCCTGTCGCGGAGTTGTTGGCTACATCCCAGGCTTTGACTTCGATGCGGTGGCGGCCCTCCGGCAGTTCATTCATTGGGTAACGCACGGTTCCCCTGGTGTAATCATCGAGCTCTGACTCATAGAAGTCGTTGAGGAGCAGTGCGTTTTGTGTATCTTCATTGAGCACGCCTTCCAGGTCATGCCCAATACTGTTGCCCACTACGTTGATGCCGTTATCATCGCTAAGTTTCACGAGGAGCGTGGGTTTAGGGTCTACTATGCTGCCAAATACAAAGTCTTCCGTGTTCATGTAGACTTCGACCTGTGGCCCCATATCGTCAGCTATGGCATTGGGGTCGGTTCCTCCGATTTGGATGGCTTCATAGGCTCCGGCTGCATCGAGCATACGGCTTTCATCGGCCGCGTAGTAGCTGATTTTGCCACTGCCCAGTTCGTAGTTGATATCCTTAGGCACCACAAAGGTAAACTCAAACTGCCCGTTGTTTACGGAAGCCCTGCCCCGGAAAATTACGTTTTTCTGGATACGGTAATTGAATACGTTGTTCTCCCCCTGCCCCAGCGTGCTGACCATTTGCGCTTTATCGAACAAGGTAGGATAGACAATGCCATTGAAGTCGGTATCCAAATTACCATTATTATCCAATACTACTCCGGCTATGGTCACCTTTTGCAGAGCCCGCAGGGTATCGCTGCGCAGGGAGTCCTGAGGGTTGATAGGAGCACCATTGATGGAAGTAGTGGCGACGTTATAACGGGGCAGCGCCAAAGGCATGGCTGGGTCGCCAATGAGGGTGAACTTTCTGGTATTATCCGTATCGTCGGTTTGGTTTTTCCCGAGCAGGTAAGCTTCTCCCACTGTATAGGGCAGCCCCCCTTCCGACTTTGACAGGATGTACTCCATGGCATTGGCGGTCAGCCGCTTATTCCCACCTGTGAAAACCGGGCGCACAGTAGTCATCAGTGCCGGCGCTCCACCCTGAGGGTTGAGCACGACTTCCTCTCCGGCTGAGACAAAGGTAGGGTCGTCAAAGCCAGTGAAGGTACAAGTGGCAGTGATAAAGATGGGCATGTTGTTTTTATTGTCCCAGCCCAGGATATCGGAGATATTGAGCACCCGCTCCTGCGCCCAGCCTCTGGGGCCGCCATGACCAAGGTAAGCCACTGCATAGGCACCTCTGAAAACGGACCGGTTGAGTTGTTCCGTAGCCAGAGGGTAGCGCTCTCCACCGGGGGTAGACTCCTCCGGAAAAGCATCAAGATAAACCTTCTCCAGGTTCATAAAGGGGGCCTGAGCCTGTACGTCTTCTGCGATATCATCAGCGTCACGCTGGTGAGTATTGTTGTCTCCGTCGTCTGCAACAAAAACCAGTTGGTTGCGCCAGTCCCCCAGCGTATTGGCGCTTTCGTCATAGTGTACGATTTTGTCAATAATATTTTCCAGCTCCTGATTCGACTTCACCGGCAAGCGGCCTACAGCGATATTGAGGTCACCCCGAAGGGGGTCATCTGCGCTGCTGCCATAAAGCACGGCATAGAGGTCATCTGTCGGATAAGCAAATACGGGATGCAGGCTGTCGTCCTGATAAGAAGGCACAAAATTGCCACCCAGCCCGTAAGTATCGCGGTTGTCAAAGGAGGCATCTCCCAGGAGAAGCAGGTAGGAGAACTTTTCAGAACGGTCGTAAAGCATACGGCAGAAGTCGCGGATGGCTGTTGGCTCTGCCCGCCCCCCACCAAATTCGTTGAAAATCTGCTCAGGCGTAACCAATTCAACTGAAAAGTCATTAAAACTGACCCGGTGCTCCGCCAGGCGCAGGGCTCCTGCCTCAAAGTCCGGATGATAGATGATGACCATGTCAGCGTCGGTAATGCCATGAATATTTTGGTTTGGCACTTCTCCGATGGCTTCGGGGACGAGAAGGCTGCTGGCGGGATCAAAGGCTACAAATTCGCGCAAGTTGGTGGTTTCCACCCCAAAGCTCAGGATATTGCCCGAAAGATTGTATTGCTGTGCCCGGGGCTGCAACGGGGCGGAAACATCCCACACCTGTAGATTCTCACTGGCATTTTGCAGCTCAAAAGTAGCGGAGTTGTAATTCAGCGTCTGGATGTCGCGAAAAGCCGTTTGAGCACCGGTGAAGCTATAGATCAGATTGCAGCGGACGTTGAACTGTATTTTATCTATCCAACCCTCGCTATCATCTCCGCTGCCTTGTGGAAATGGATAACGCAAGGTGACATCACTACTGCTGCTGCTGCCCATAAAGAGGGAGTCCGAAATTTCCGCAAAATCAGCATAGCGGGAAGTGTTGTCAGAAGCAGTGTTTATAGATGGTGTCGGACTTGCCTGATTGCTTTCAAGGGTTCGCCCTCCCAAATCCATGAAGAAAGCGGAACTGATACGGGCACGCAGTGCAGCGCGGGCTTCCACATATACAGGCTCAGAAAGAATAAGGTTGTCAAACTGGAAAAGATTGGGGTAAGTATATTCCCGGGCAACCTTAAAATGGTCGCCGAACCACTGCTTTCCTGCGCCTTGTGTCTTGGTCCACTCATGGAAAACATTGACCTCTTCTGGCTCGAAGACGCTGTAGTTGTTATAAGTGGAGGTGGTGTAGGCCGTATTGTTTAGTGAGGGTTGCCCGGCAATGCGCTGACCGTTACTACTACCTACCTTTATGAAATAGTAATTAGCGTTGTCATAAGGATTCTGCTGCCACAGGAACTGCCGCTTTGCTTCATTATATGCCCATACACTGGCCCCCTGACCGTAGAATACGATATAGTCACCGTTGTCAAAACTGCCATCGTCGCCACCCGATACCCAGATAGGTAGTTCTGCCAGGTCATCTGTTCTTGGAGCTTCGGAGTAGTAGGGCAGCTTTCCACCCGGAATGCCGAGCAGTTGGATACGGCGCGGGTCGATATTGTCAATGTCCATGCCCAGCTCATCCTTCAGAAAAGCATAGGTAAGCTTGTGCATGCCTGTTTCCGTAACGGCAATTTTGTAAATATCCCCATCGCTCAGCTTGGAGGTCTCCGTATTGTTGGGCCCGCGAAAGGCAGTGTTGCTGCCGGGGTCTGGCCGGAAGCTGATGCGCAATTTGAAGCTGCTGAGCCGCTCGTAACGGCTGCCGCTTTTGATAATGGGCACAAAGCTCAGGCTACCGTAGTAGCCTTCCCGGTGGCGGTTGATCCGGGTTTCAAAGTTCAGCTGGGCACCCAGGTTTTCCGCAGCAAGCGGTGCTTTTTCCCAGTCAAAAGATGTATAGGAAGCCTCCAGCACTTCCACCCGGATCTGCCCCTGGCTTTCCACCTCAAACCGCTGATAGAACAGCGGCAAGACATCGTCGCCCTGAATGGCCCCGTCAAAAGCCCAGTAATGCGCTACCCGGCCATCGGCTAAAACGCGCTGTGGCCCGGAAGACCATTTTAGCTCTTGAGCGATTTCCAAAGGCTGTTGCCCCCAGAGCGGTGCTCCCAGGGCCAGGAATAAACACAGGGTGTTAAAAATTTTCATAGTATACTTCTTTGAAAAGTTGGGCAGTTCTTTTGTCAAGCAATTAGCGAAGCCCTAAAATTAACAGTCTCATGGCGAACCAGTTTCGAAAAATTTGGTATGTTGCCTGTGCCTACTGTCAAAAAATAAGGTTTGTCAGAAAAACGGCGAAGGTAAGCACGTATTGCTTGTTAAGAGACACCAAAAATGTCGCCTTCACATAATTTCTCCTAATGCGGGAGCTAATTGATCCAATAAACAGCCTAATGGGAAGACTACTCACCATACTTTTTTGTTCAATGCTGACGGCTACAGCACTTGATGCGCAGGATCCGGTGTTCAGCCAGTTCTTTGCGGCCCCCATGCAAGTGAACCCAGCCTTTGCGGGTACAACTTTTGCACCCCGGGTTACTGTGAATTACCGCAATCAATGGGCAGATTATGAAGGCGGCTATGAAACATATTCTGTGGCTTATGAGCAGTCCCTTGAGGATCTGAACAGCGGGTTTGGGATCGTTGTGCTCGGGGATGATGCAGGCAATGGTATCTACGGTACGACCCGGTTCCATGGCGTGTACAGCTATCGGATTAAAATCAACCGGACTTCCGCTGTTCGTATTGGGGTGGAAGCCGGGATGATTCAGACCAGCCTCGATTGGGATCAATTGATTTTCCTGGATCAACTGGACCCCATCACAGGCGCCTCCGGCGGGGGCGGCGTACCTGCACCTACGGAGGAGCAACGCCCGGTCAATCTTAATAATACCGCAGTTGATATCGGAGCGGGGCTGCTGTTCAACAGTGAGAATGCCTATGCCGGCCTGTCCCTGAAACATCTGAACAGCCCGGATGAGAGCCTGCTTGATATCAATGAAAATCTGGGAGCAGGCTTGCCCTTGCGTATCACACTACACGGTGGTTGGCAAATCCCTTTGATCGCAGGCAATAATACCCGCAACAGTGCGTTTGTATCTCCGAACTTTCTTGCTGTGAGACAAGGAGAGTTTGCACAAATCAACGGAGGTGCGTATTTTGGGGTCGGAAGTTTTTTTGGAGGTGCCTGGTACCGGCACACCATTAATAATGCCGATGCAGCGATTGCCCTTTTTGGTGTCCGATACGGCGTTTTCCGTTTCGGTTACAGCTTTGACCTCACGCTCAACAGCCTGACGTTAGGCAATACCGGGGGCACCCACGAGCTTTCCCTCACGATTAATTTTGAGGATAGCAAGGAAGCTCAGCGGCGGCGCAAAACGTCCCGCTATAACAATTGCTTTAAAATGTTCAACTAGCCTTTGCCGGTTGGACGCGAAGGAAAACAGTGGCTCGCCACTATTTAAAAAATTTCGACTTACGGTAGCGCCGGGTTTGGTACAACGGCAGGGGAATGCGTTAATTTGAAGCGTTCATTTCCCTATGCCATCATAAATTGCTAATTTCCCGCCCTCAAAGGAAAATGTGGTGGCCGGATAATAGTAATGTACTACGCTCCAATCCTGAGTGCCTGCCATTTCATGCTCAAAGAATAGCTTTCGAAAGAGCTGTTTTTGATATTTAATGTATTTGTTGGTCGATTCTCAAAAACAAATTTTCTACTAATGAAAAATCTGCTGAAGTTTAGCGCTTTTCTTTTTGGTGCAGCGCTCGTGCTCAGCTCCTGCGGTGGCGGGGAACGCTCTGCCACAACAGGCTGGAAGTACAACGACACTAAATGGGGAGGCTTTGAAAAACTCGATTACGAAGGGCAGGTCGCCGGCCCTAACCTCGTACTAATCGAAGGGGGTACCTTTACGATGGGCCTCACTGAACAAGACGTAACTTATGACTGGAACAACATCCCCCGTCGTGTAACGGTCTCTTCTTTTTATATGGATGAAACGGAGGTATCCAATATTGACTATCGGGAGTACCTCTATTGGATTGACCGCGTATTTGGGGAGTCCTACCCGGAGGTTTATCGAAATGCCCTGCCGGATACATTGGTTTGGCGCGAAGAACTGGCGTTCAATGAGCCTTTCGTAGAGACTTACCTGCGCCACCCATCTTACGATGCCTATCCGGTAGTAGGTGTCAGCTGGGTGCAGGCTACGGAGTTCTGCAAGTGGCGTACGGATCGGGTCAATGAAATGATCTTAGTAGAAAAAGGTATTTTGAACCTCAATACTGAACAAAAAGATGAGGATAACTTCGTTACGGAGTCTTACCTGGTTGGACAGTATCAGGGAGATGTTCGTAAGAATCTTAAGGATCTCCGTACGGGTGGTGAACGCCCGGTTCGTTTTGAGGATGGCCTTGTGATGCCAGACTACCGCCTGCCAACGGAAGCAGAGTGGGAATATGCGGCACTCGCCCTTCAGGGCAACCAAACCTCTGAGAAGGACGAGCGGATTTCCGACCGGCGTTTCTATCCCTGGGATGGAAATACCGTGCGCTATCAAAAACGGGACAAAAGCCAGGGGCAGATGCTCGCTAACTTTAAGCGCGCTAAAGGTGACTATATGGGTATGGCCGGTAATCTAAATGACGATGCCCACATCACTGCGCCTGTCCGCTCCTTCTGGCCAAACGACTTTGGCCTGTATAATATGGCGGGCAACGTTAACGAATGGGTGTTGGATCTGTACCGCCCACTGACGAGCGCTACGCTTTCTGATACGGAGAACCACGACCTGAATGCTTACCGTGGCGGTGAGTTCCAGCAAATGGAGCTGGATGAAGATGGTCGTCCGGTTGAGAAAGACAGCCTTGGCCGCCTGCGTTACCGCTATGTTACCGATGAGGAAGCGGCCACCCGGGATAACTATAAAACAGGAAAGGTTTACAATTACCTGGACGGGGATAAGCAGTCACAGGCATTCTATGCTACCGGCGAGCATACGCTGATCAGTGATGAGACCCGCGTCTACAAAGGAGGTTCCTGGGCTGACCGGGCGTTCTGGCTCTCTCCGGGGGCACGCCGTTACCTGGATCAGAATAAATCCTCGCGTACAATCGGTTTCCGTTGTGCGATGACTCGTACGGGCTCACCAAGTGGCAATGACGATGTTGGAGGGCACCAATTCAACACCAAGCGCAAGCGCAGCAGCAGAAGATATTAAATAAATTACTGATGCCTTTATCAGCAAAGCATCAGCGAAATATACTGAAAGCCTTCATTCCGGTCCAAGCCGGGGTGGAGGCTTTTTAATACGCTCAAACTACCATGAAGTCAATCGAGGAAATTTATCAGGTTTTTACAGCGTGCGGGAGCGTCACGACGGACTCCCGGAAAATAAAAATCGGCGCCCTCTTCATTGCCCTGAAAGGAGACCGCTTTGATGGGAACCAATATGCAAGCCAGGCTTTGGAAAAAGGGGCTGCCTGCGCGGTGGTCGATGATCCTGCTGTAGTGAATGGGGATCGCTACCTGCTGGTGGAAGATACCCTAAAGGCCCTGCAGGAACTGGCTCGGCACCACCGCCGGCAGTTTGATGTTCCGGTGCTGGGCATTACCGGGAGTAATGGGAAGACGACTACCAAAGAGTTAGTAGCGGCTGTCCTCAGCCAAAAGTACAAGCTGCATTTCACGCAGGGTAACTTTAATAACCACATCGGTGTCCCCCTAACCTTGCTGGCGATGCCCTTGGATACCGAGTTTGCTGTAATCGAAATGGGCGCTAATCATCAGGGAGAGATTGATGAGCTAAGCCGGATTGCTGAACCTTCTCACGGGCTGATTACTAATATTGGAAAGGCGCACCTGGAAGGCTTTGGCGGCATTGAGGGCGTAAAAAAAGGAAAGTCGGAGTTGTACCGCTTTCTGGCTGAAAAGAACGGGCTGGTGTTTATCAATCAGGACGAGCGTTTTTTACAGGATTTGGCCACTCCCTGTGAACGGCAGCTCAATTATGGAAGCGGCGCCTGGGACGCTAAGGATTATCTTTCTGTGGAATTGACCGGAGAACAGCCCTTCCTGTCTTTCGCTTTTCGAGATCCGGTTTCCGGCAGCAGGGTGGCATCAGGGAGTAAGCTCATCGGGCGTTACAATTTCAACAATATTATGACTGCTGTGGCCCTGGGGATGCACTTTGGGGTGCCGGGGCAAAAGATAAAGGCAGCTGTAGAAGCCTATCTCCCGGAGAATATGCGGACGCAGATTTTCGAGAAGGGCGGGAACACCTATTTTATGGACGCTTATAATGCTAATCCGACAAGTATGCGCAACGCCCTGCTGGCCTTCGCTCAGATGGAAGCCAGGCAGCGGATCGCGATTATGGGAGAAATGCTGGAACTGGGGCCCGACAGCGAGCAGGAACATACTACAATAGTAGAGCTTGCCCTGAAGCAGCCCCTTACGTCAGTTGTGCTGGTCGGAAAGGCTTTTGAGGCTCCGGCAAAGGCGGCAGGCGTGCTACATTTCCCTGACGTACAAGCCCTGCGAAAATGGTTTGAGCAGCAAAATTACAGTGATGTGCACATCATGATAAAAGGCTCACGGAGCAACAAACTGGAAGGCCTGCTTAGCTAAACCGCTCGAGTGCCTGCAGCAACCGCCCGGGGAGTTTGCCCTGGCAGGCTTCGAGGTAGTCATTGTAGGAACAGGGGACAAGCCGGTGCCTTTGCAGCTGACGGTCTGTTTTGACAGGTACCTGCATCCACCACCGGTTGCTGCGCTCACTGCGCCAAAACGTTATTTGGTAGTCATGGTCTTTGAAGTCCACGATGTACTCCGCCAGCCCATCCATCGTAGCCGGAAAATCTCCCTTTCGGTGAATATATCCATCGATAAAGTACCAGATCATTTGCGCCATCAGCTGGGCGGTCTGTTCCATGAAATCCATTTGTGGCTCAAAGCCGTAAATACCAAAAGATTTCAGTTTGTCGCTCATGCCGGCATACCGGGTAATCCGGCAGGCTTCGTCACTGCTAAAACCGTTAGGGGAGGGGCGCTCCTGCCCCAGTGCCTCCATACCTTTAATAGCAGAGAGGTTGAAGCTAAGCAGGTCTCCGTCACGTATGATTGGCTCCAGCTCAGGTACGTCTGAGCGGGCATTGCCCAGGCGGATGTAGTCAAAGTGCCGCTTTTGAAGCGCCTGTAGCGTAGCAGGGGAAAGGTAATGAGCCTGCCCTCCCACAAAACTCAGGTGGAACAGGCTGGACCGGGGACTGTCAATAATTTCCTGGAGATAGTAAGTGCCGGTATCCCGTATCGCGGTATGGTAGGGTACTTTTTCATCTACAACCACAAGGTTGATGAGGTACTGTAACTCCTGATAGGCTTTGTACTGTGCCAGTGCCTGTGCCGGGTGGCTGCCAATAAGAATGGGCATCACTTCGCTTTCCAGCAATTCCTTAATGAGGGGGATTAAAAAAATACTTTCTTGTTTGCGGGCATTGCCTAAATCAGCGATTGTGATGCCTTCAAATGGGCTTTTGAGTGCGTACAGGCTCTGCCGGACGACATCAGCTTGTTCGGCCCCCAGCCCAAGGATTGCAACAGAGCCCTTGGTCAGAGCCGGGAAAGTCCGTTCGTATCGCTGAATAGTACTGCCCAGGCAATCATCAGGAAAAGAAGAGACCAGCGGTTTAAGCGGTTGCAGCCAGTTGTGAAGCATAAGAATGCATAGGTTTTGGTTGTACGGCAGGCAAAGATAGGGCGTGGTTTCTATATTTGCGCATGCCTAAGGAAAAGGAGCCACTCTACACGACCCAATTCTGGCTGTTATGCCTGAGCCACGCCTTGTTTGCCGGTAGTTTTAATATGATTATACCGGAACTGCCAGCGTATCTCGAGAGCATGGGCGGGGAGGATTACAAGGGATTGATTATCGCTCTTTTTACGCTCATGGCGGGGCTGTCCCGGCCCTTCAGCGGGCGGCTGACGGACACTGTGGGGCGGGTGCCGGTCATGGTCTTTGGCTCTCTGGTATGTGTGGTTTGCAGCTTGCTTTACCCACTAGTTTCCGGTGTGGCCGGATTTCTTTGGTTACGCTTTTTCCATGGATTTTCCACGGGGTTCAAGCCCACCGCCTCTTCTGCCTTTGTAGCTGATATCGCCCCCTACTACCGCCGGGGCGAAGCGATGGGCATCCTGGGGGTGAGTATGAACCTGGGCTCCTCGATTTTTCCACCAATAGGCAGCTGGCTGGTGCTGGCCTACTCCATAGATATGATGTTCTATGTGTCTTCAGGTTTGGCACTGCTTTCCATTTTGATATTGATGGGGATGAAGGAGACCCTGGCAGACCGTCAGGCTTTCCGGCTAGGTTTACTGAAGGTAGGGTGGAAAGACTTTCTGGAGCCTACCGCGGTGCCACCGGCTATCATCATAGGTCTGTCTTATGCTTGTTTTGGCGTATTACTCACTGTTGTTCCTGACCAGGCTGATTATCTGGGTATGGCTAATAAAGGGTTGTTTTTTACCAGCTTTACAGCGATGGGGCTATTGTCCCGGCTGATTGCAGACCGGTTTGGGCGGGAGCCTGTACTTCAGGTTTCCCTTGTGCTTACAGCCGGAGCCCTGGTGTTACTGGGCTATGCCAATAGTCCATTCATGCTGATGGTGGGTGCCGGAGCACTGGGTTTTTGTACCGGAGTACTGGGGCCTACTGCTTTTGCCTGGGTGGTGGACCGCAGCGACAGCCGCCACCGTGGCCGGGCTATGGCGACCGCTTATATTGCTCTGGAAATAGGCATTGGGGGAGGGGCGCTCTATTCTGCCTGGGTTTACGATAACACGCCTGCCAACTTTGCAGAGGTTTTTATTGCGTCTGCTTTGCTGTGCCTGATGGCACTGGGCTATCTGGAATGGCGAAAACAGACTCGTGCAGATAGTTAGTATACGAACTATTTTGTATTTTTGCAGGGCCTTGTTAACCAAGAAAACCAAAGCTCATGCAAAACCTACTCGAACAGTATAAAGCTAAGCGCCCTGAGATTGTCTTTGAATGGCAAGACACCGAAACAGAAGCGGAAGGCTGGATTGTCATCAACTCTTTACGTAATGGTGCTGCCGGCGGTGGCACACGGATGCGTAAGGGACTGACCAGGGAAGAGGTTGTCTCTCTGGCCAAAGTGATGGAAGTAAAGTTTTCGGTATGCGGCCCGTCCATTGGTGGGGCAAAATCCGGTATTAATTTCGACCCTTCAGACCCTCGTCGGAATGAAGTGCTAAGGCGATGGTATGCTGCGGCATTACCTATTCTCAAGACCTACTATGGCACCGGCGGTGACTTGAATGTTGATGAGCTGAAAGACGTTATCCCTATCACGGAGCGCCTTGGGCTATGGCATCCGCAGGAAGGCATCGTAAATGGCCATCTTAACTCTACCCGTGGGGACAAGGTTAAGATTATAGGGCAGCTGCGTTACGGGTGTGCAAAAATTGTAGAAGATCCCCGCTTCGTGCCCGATGGGCATAAGTATGCTGTTGCTGATTTGATTACCGGCTTTGGGGTTGCGGAGTCGGTCCGCCACTTCTATGATATCTACCACGGTACTTCTTTGGAGGGCAAAACAGCCATTATACAGGGCTGGGGTAATGTCGCATCAGCGGCAGCAAGTTACCTTTCCCTTTCCGGTGTGCGCATCCTTGGTATTATTGACCGGGAAGGCGGTGTGATCAGCCCTGAAGGCTTGGGTATGGAAGAGGTCAAGGAGCTTTTTGTCCGCAAACAGGGCAATAAGTTAGTAGCGGATGAACTGCTGCCCTTTGAAGTAGTCAATGAGCGAATCTGGTCGCTTGGAGCGGATATTTTTATTCCCGGTGCCGCCTCGAAACTCGTGTCCAGAGCACAGGTGGAACAGTTGGTTGCCGGAGGTACAGAAGTGATCTCCTGTGGTGCGAATGT
>CAZNHN010000150.1:8174-14450 GCA_964572415.1 uncultured Phaeodactylibacter sp. | reverse complement strand
AAGCAGCTCAACGACCACTTCCATCATTGTTACGTTGGTTGCGGCAGGCACCCTGTCGTTCCAAAATGCGATTCCCATGATCATGGGCGCCAATATTGGGACCAGTGTGACCAGTACGATTGTGGCACTCGGGCACATTCACAAAAAAGATGAATACGGCCACGCTATCAGTGCGGCTACAGTACACGATTTTTTTAATATTATGGTGGTCTTGTTTTTGCTGCCGTTTGAGCTACTGACAGGTTATCTCAGTCTGGCTGCCACCTACCTTGCCGCTTTGATACCCCTTTACGACAGCTCCGGTGGGGGATTCAGTATTTTAGGGGCTACCATAAAGCCGGCTACGGCCTGGATTATTGACAGCCTCAATAGTAATGTCGTATTAGTCCTGGGCCTGTCCCTTTTCCTGCTGCTGGTTTCTCTTCGCGGTTTTTCCGTAGTACTGCGCAGCTTTTTAATTGGAAAATCGCAGAAGGTGGTTGACAAATACGTGTTTGGGCATCCACTTCGCTCGCTTTTTTGGGGCATAGCCATTACAGCCGGGGTGCAATCCAGTTCAGTTACGGCCTCTTTGACCGTGCCGCTTGTTGCTTCCAACCGGGCTACGCTTCAAAAGGTCTTCCCCTTTCTTATCGGAGCCAATCTAGGCACGACCATCACCGCGCTGATTGCCGCATTATCCCAGAATGAAATAGCGCTGGCTATTGCGATTTGTCATGTGATTTTCAATTTGGCAGGGGTACTCATTTTTTTCCCCATCGAGTACATCCGAAATATCCCGGTCCGGTTGGCCGGTAAGCTGGGTCAGCTATCACAAAACAACCGGATGGTAGGGCTCATGTATGTTTTGGTGGTCTTTTTTATGGTGCCCATGATTTTCATGATGTTTTCCAGGTAAGCCTGGCTGACTGAACCGGGTATTAACCCCTTCAACGTTGAGAAATACAAATGAAGATCATTATAAGTAGGTAAATGAGGGTTTTGGGAACGAAGAATATGTAAAAAATGTCCTTGTGAACCGGGACAAACTGATTGCTAAAGGCCCAAGGTAGTTTATCCCTAGTTTTACCTGAGAGGTGTGATCAATTAGAGCCCATTTTTCAAAATCACCGTGCGGCTAATCTGATAAGCCCCAATCTGTAACTGATAATAGTAAATGCCTGCCGGTAAGCCCTGAGTTGTTATGTCGAACTGATGCCGGCCATCTGATAATTGCTTCCCGGGCAGTTGGTGAGCTGGCTGCCCCAGGCTGTTGAACAGCGTCAATTGCACACTGGCCGCCTCCGAAAGATTGAATTCAAGAGTTAATTGGCTGTATACAGGGTTGGGGTAGGTTCGTAGGTTGAGGCCGGAGGAGCTCAACTCAGGAGTAGCCGTCGCCGGCTCCAGGCTATGGCGGTTGAAGAAGTTCCAAATTTCGGAGCTGGCGTTGATGTCACGGTTGACCGGTCCCAATAACTCAAACCCGGGGGGCAAATCGGAATCTCCGGGCCACCAATGACCGCCATCATTTATTCGGTATAGCCATACTTCAGTATCCTCATCGCAGTCTTGATATTTAATACTGGTAATGGTAGAATTATCCGTAGTATCTATATCTTCTAACTCAGCAGTCAGTGGAGCAGAATCACAGCCATTTTGATCCACCCAAAAATCAATGGAGTTCTGGACACCCCTCGTCCCCCAAGGCATATTGTAGGGGTCTACCAGATCATCGGTGCCATGGATTTGAAAAACCGGAACCGATGCATTTGGGGTACAGGGAAAACCCAAGCCGCCTTCTTCCCGCAGTAAACTAGCCGCCACCGGAGCCACAGCAGCAATGCGGTCCGAAAGTGCACAGGCTAACATATAGCTGGTGATCCCTCCCATGGAAAAACCGGTAGAATAAATTCGATTTTCATCTACTTCATAGCCGGAGATAATCTCATCCAGCATTTGATCTAAAAAAGCAATATCATCGTACGCCGTAAGGTTCCCGCCCAAGTTCCAGCCAACGCCCTGCGGTGGAATAAAAGAAGGTACGCCCTCAACAGCGCTTAGATCAATATCTTGCCCGGTTGGATAGGCAATCAGAAAGTGAGCCGTATCCGCAACCGGATTCATCCCGGATATCCAAACCTGCGATGGCCCGTCCCATAGGTAACCATGGAGATTAAGGACCAGGGGCCATTCTTCGCTGCCGTCGTAGGCAGCTGGGACATACAGCAGGTACTCCCGCTCCAGTCCGTCTACGGTAATGGTTTTTTCCAGGAGTTCCTGGCCGGTGGCGGAAAAAGCAATCAGTAAAAAGAAAAGGGTAGCCAAAAAGGTAAATGGACGCTTCATAGTTAGTAGGATTT
Organism: uncultured Phaeodactylibacter sp.; assembly: GCA_964572415.1. Lineage (GTDB taxonomy): Bacteria > Bacteroidota > Bacteroidia > Chitinophagales > Saprospiraceae > Phaeodactylibacter. Next base: position 12,108 of record CAZNHN010000150.1, on the reverse strand, counting down.
AGGTTGTCATCCAAAACTATCCCCATTTACCGGGCAGGTGTTATGAATTAGCGTTCGGCATTGGGTCATTGGCGTTCAATCTTCAGGAACAAGAATGGCAATTAGCGTTCAGAGCAAAGTAAAACGGATATATAACTACCTGACATCCTGATGCTTACGTGTCTCACCTGGTGTTTCTCCAAATTCCGCGGTATACACTTTTGTAAAATAGGACGGATCTCGAAAGCCGGTTTTGGAGGCGATGTCACCCACCTTTTCTTTGGTCTCTATCAGCATTTGGTGCGCATGCTGTAGCCGGAAGTAGCGAAGGTACTCAGAGGGGGACCTATCTTTCAGCGCCCTGACCTTGCGATAGAGTTGGGGGCGGCTCATTAACATCGCCCGGCACAGATGTGGATGGATCCGGAAATCTTCATTGCCGAGATTATCCCGGAGCACCCCTTCCAGTTTTTGCAGAAACTGCAGTTCGGGGTCGTTTTTGATTTCGGCCTCCGGCACATTGGCCAGGCTTACTTTTTGGTACTTTTCTTTGAGCCTTTGCTGGGTTTCGATTAGTTTTTGAAGGCGAATCAATAGTTCTTCCCGGTCAAAGGGTTTAGCCAGGTAAGCGTCGGCTCCGGTTTGCAAGCCTTCTTTTTTACTAGCCAGATCCCCTTTGGCGGTCAAGAGAATGATCGGAATATGGCTGGTGTGCTCATCTTGTTTCAGCTCGCGGCATACCTCAAAACCATCCTTTTCCGGCATCATCACATCGCTGATGATGATGTCGGGCACGGTTTCAACAGCCAGTTCGACGCCTTCTATGCCATTTTGGGCTACCAATAAACGGTACGCTTCCCGCAGTATGCTTTGCAGATAGTGGACTACATCCTGATTGTCTTCAATGATGAGCACGAGCGGCATGGATTCCTTGGCGGGAAGCGCTGTGGCTGAGCCCAAGGCTGTCATCTCCCCTACAGTCGGGGTTTCCGGGGCTTTATCGTTCCATGCCTCAATCGGCTCTTGGTTGCGGACCGGGAGCCGAACCACAAATTCCGATCCTTTTTTCAACTGGCTCTTCACATCAATGGTGCCTTCCATCAATTTTACCCATTCCTTCACCAGGGCCAGGCCGATGCCCGTTCCTTCTCCACTGCGGCTGCGGGAATCATCCGCCTGCCGGAAGCGGTCAAAGATATGCGGCAGGTCTTCTTTGCTGATGCCGATTCCGGTATCCCGCACAGATAGCCGCAACTTTTGCCCCCTTAGCTGAGCCACCACTTTTACTTCCCCGTACTCCGGGGTAAACTTGATCGCATTGGCGATAAGGTTGCTCAGCACCTGACGGACTTTCTCCCGATCGTAATCCATGACGATCCGGTCGTCAGGGCTAAAAAAAGCGAGGCTGATCCTTTTGGAAAGCGCCAGGGAATGAAAGGAATCGGTGATGTAATGCAGAAAAGGGAGGATATCGCTTTGCTGCAGGTCAAGTCTGGCCTTACCGGATTCAATGCTGGACATATCCAGCATTTGATTGATCAGCCGCAAAAGGTTTTTGCCGTTGCGGCGGATGAGGCTCCTTTCTTGCTCGTAGCCTTTAAGCTGATCGGCCAGCCCCAGGATAACCGTCAGCGGCGTGCGGAATTCGTGGGTCAGATTGGTGTACAAACGGGACTTGACCGCGTCTAGTTCCCGCAACTGTTTGGCTTCAGCTACCGCCAGGCGGCGATTAAGTAGATTTTCATTGTGCTCCATTTCCAATTCCCGGTGCCGTTCACTGACCGCCAGGGAAGCCGCCGTCAATAGCGCCAATAGGGTGAAAAAAGAAAATACCAGCGCCGGCATTGGACGGCCTTCTCCAAAGATAAAACCCTGGAATAGGGTATTAAAACTCATAACGGACAGGCCCAGGAAAATCCAAAAACCAGCCTTGGAGCCTTGCCGCCAACGCAACCAACCGGCAACGACCATTGCCGATATTGTCATTAGAAATAATAAATTCCGGTAGGGCTGATTGACATCAAAAAACGGAAGCGACCAGGCACTGCCTAAAACCATTTGGAAAAAAGGGTCGAGCAGTATCAGAAAAATTAAAAGGAGGTAAACCCGGTTCACCCTCGGGAGAAATTCAGGAAGATCCAAAAGCCCTCTAACCCCAAATAAGCTGAAGGCGTGGAAGATGACGAACTCCATCCCTCCCCACGGCCCCACTGCAGCCAGATTGCTTTCCCATAACCATTTTTCAAAGTAATGAAAAACGCCTATGTCCAACTGCCCATGGGTGATGGGTGGAATGGCCAAAATAACAAAATACAAATAGTAAATTCTATTGCGCTCCAGCCTGAAGTACAGCAGTAAATGATAGAATAGCACCGTAAGCGCCAGCACCCGGATCGTGATGATCAATAGGGTTCGCCACCATTCATACTCGATCTTATGCCAGAGTGGAAACAAAGAAAAAGAAAAATGACCCGCCACTTTCGGAGGGTGGGGGGCGATCCCCTGAAATAAAAACTCTTTTTGCGCCCCCGGCCCGAAAACAATACGAGCATCGAAACGGCCGATCCGAAAATGGGTACGCTCCTCCCTCACATCATAGCCAACCCGGTCAAACAGGGTCAGGCTGTCTCCCCTTACTTCGTAGACCTTTAGCTCAGAATAGTGGCGCGGATAAGCCAGAATGTACTCCTGCAGCTCGTCCTGCGTGCCAGCCAGTGTTAATCGGAACCAATGTGTCCCCCCGGGCAAAAGCTCCGGGCTAGAGCCTATCCTTTGAAATTGGGGCGCTTCAGCCCGAAGCATATCACCTGGGCTGTAGGCATTGTGAGCATCGTTCAGGTAAAATACAGTTTCCGATAAGTTGATTTTCTTTTCCCCACTCAGCAAGGTATAGTGCTTCTTATCAGGGAAATCCTCCGGAATGGCCAGCGGCTCTACTTTTCCACGCAGGGAAGTACAAAAGGCAATGCCAGCTATTAGGATGCATGCTATTCTCATAAGCTTGAAATTCAGTGCTTTCGCTACTGCCTTGTTAGGCCTTGGCTTTATTCCACGCTAGGCACTGGAAGTAGAGCTTGCTTCGTAGAAAGAAGCACCAGCCTATGCCTACATCCTTGAAAATAGCTAAAAAAAATCAGAATTCCGGAGACAATAGAGTACTATGCGGATAAGCAGGGGTAGCCTCCATATGCCCATTACTAAGAGGCCTACGCCACCACCGGCTCTGGCAGTGCCTTTTTCAGCTGATAAAAAATACCAGCACCACCGTGCGACCAAACCGGTGCCCGCACTCCAATCTGAATCAGCCCCCGGTTGATCCAAAAATTGCAGGTCCCGAAGGCATGGTAATGGCCCCGGGCTTCGTAGAAGTTATCATTGACTGTGTAGCCTTTGCCCGGCAGATGGATGACGCTGCCGTCCCGTTCCTGAAAATAGCTGCAAATGTAGTCGCACAACTGCAGGTACTGCGCATTACTCAGGTGGATGCGCGCCAGGCGTTTTTGGTCTTTGGGCAGCTCCGGGTGAGAAGTGATGTGCATAAGGGTAGGCGTAGGGATCAGCATGGCCCGTGCCGCCACGCTGGGCTTCAGGTTTGCCCATTCATCCACCTCCAGGTAAAATCCGCGGTCGCCCCAGCCGATGCCGAGATAGCTGTTGGCGGTAAATGGTGTTTCGTAGTGGCGGTCGTCCAACACCTTTTTCCAGTTAAAGACGGGAGAGATACCGGGCACGATATAGTCCACGTGCACGCCATTGGACACCACAAAGATTTCCACATCCTGCTTGATATTCCGGAATCGCCGGTTTACCGGGATGGTGAAGCACAAAAGGCCGATAAGGCTGTAGAGGGCAATAAACAGGATAAACCCCAAGATCGCCACAAAATAAACAACGGCCGACCGGATGGCGTCGGGCTCGAACTTGACCCGGTGGTGGGCCTCGTAACGGTCCTGCA
>CAZNHN010000150.1:2624-8164 GCA_964572415.1 uncultured Phaeodactylibacter sp. | reverse complement strand
TCCCAAAATAGTCAGTAATACCATGGGGTGATCTTTTTGCAAAGAACGGGCTAAATCTATTTTGTGGGGAGTACCGGACGCTAATTTTTTGTTAAGTTTTGCCGGTCGAACCAGCGTTACGAAGGGCAATCCCCAACCGTTTTCTTATCTTATCGCTTCAGCAATTGAGTATTCATTATGAAAAAATGGGTCAAGACCGTATTGATCACCTTGGGTAGCCTGCTGCTGCTCGCTCTTATTGCCGCCCTGGGCGGGTGGCTCTACCTTCGCTCCAACTTCCTTTATTTTGAAAAAGCCTACCCGGAACCTACCGGGCTGCCTACCCTTACGGTTGATGGCTATGCCTTCGTGGACCGCAACAGCAACGGGCAGCTCGACCCCTACGAAGACGCCCGTCTGCCGTTGAGCAACCGGGCGGATGACCTGTTGGCCCGTATGACCACAGAGGAGAAAATCCATCTCCTCAAAGGGTCAGGTATGGCATCCGGGCTTGGTTTGACCGAAGCCGGAGAAGGCATTCCGGGCGCTGTAGGCACCATCGTACCGACGCCGCGCCTGGGGCTTCCGACCCTCTACCTTTCTGACGGCCCGGCGGGCCTGAGGATTCAACCTGTCCGCGAAGGAGAAGACCGCACTTACTACTGTACGGCATTTCCCATTGCGACGATGCTGGCCTCCACCTGGAATACCGATCTGGTGCATCGTGTAGGAGAGGCGATGGGCAATGAAGCACTGGAATATGGCATTGATGTGATTTTGGGACCGGGAGTCAATATCCACCGCCACCCTTTCTGCGGGCGCAATTTTGAATACTATGCTGAAGATCCCCTGCTGACCGGAAAAATGGGCGCTGCGATGGTCAATGGTATTGAGTCTAATGGCGTAGGCACTTCTGTGAAGCATTTTGTGGCCAATAATCAGGAGACAAACCGCCACCTGAATAACGCCATCGTATCGGAGCGTGCACTTCGGGAAATCTACCTGAAAGGGTTTGAGATCATCGTGAAGGAAGCCCAACCCTGGACGATTATGTCTTCCTACAACCTGGTCAACGGCACTTATACCTCTGAGAACCCCTATTTGCTTACCGATATACTACGGGAGGACTGGGGCTTCGAAGGTATTGTGATGTCTGACTGGTTTGGCGGTCGGGAGGCTGTGGCTCAGATAAAAGCTGGTAATGACTTGCTGGAGCCCGGTACTAAAAAGCAATGGAAAGCCCTTCAACGAGGTTATGAAAATGGCACTCTGCCAGAGGCAGCAATTGATACTTCTGCGCGGCGCATACTCGAGCTCATTCTGAAATCGCAAAAGATGAAGGGATATGCTTACCAAAACAATCCTAACCTGGAGGCTCACGCCCGTGTGGCCCGTCAGGCAGCAGCCGAAGGTATGGTCCTGCTTAAGAATGAAGGAGCCCTGCCTTTGCAACAGGAACAAGAGATTGCCCTTTTGGGGGTCACTTCCTATGACTTTATCGCTGGCGGTACAGGCTCAGGCGATGTCAACGAAGCCTATACGGTAGCGTTAGAAACCGGGCTGGAAACAGCGGGTTTTTCTATCAATGCCACTGCCCGGCAGTGGTTTGAGGACCACAAAGCAGCGCACCCCTCTGCATTCATCAAACCGGAAGGCCTTCAGGCCATGACGCAGCCTTATGACCCACCCGAAATGGAATACACCGATACCCAGCTAGAAAAAGTAGCCGCAGAATCCGATGTTGGGATACTCACCATTGGGCGCAACAGCGGCGAAGGAGGAGACCGGGTGGAAGAGAACGACTTTCTGCTCTCCGGGCAGGAACAATCACTGCTCAACCGGGCTTGCAGTGCTTTTCAGTCCGCTGGCAAACCCCTGATAGTGGTCCTAAATATCGGTGGCGTCATTGAGACGGCTTCCTGGAAAAACCGCCCGGATGCTATCCTGCTGGCCTGGCAGGGTGGGCAGGAAGGCGGGCATGCCGCAGCTGACGTGCTGAGTGGCAGGGTTAACCCAAGTGGCAAGCTGCCGATGACCTTCCCGGTACAGCTTTCTGATCATGCCTCTAATGCCAACTTCCCCCTGAAGGGGGAGCCGATAAATTTCCTTAACCTGCTGATGGGGGAAGCAATCAAGCCGGAAGCAGAGCAAGTACGAAACCAGGACTTCACCCGCTACGAAGAAGGCATCTACGTTGGCTACCGGCACTTTGACAAAGCAGGGCTTGAGGTCTCTTACCCCTTTGGTTACGGGCTTTCGTACACCCGCTTTGCGTATAGCAATCTGGATGTCAAAACAGGCTCAGATACCATCCATTTGAAACTTGAGGTACAAAATACGGGGGCACAGCCTGGCCGGGGTGTAGTGCAGATTTATGTTGCCAGTCCTGATACTGGGACAGACCATCCCCCGCAGGAGCTAAAGGCTTTCGCCAAAACACCGGAACTGGAACCCGGAGCAACAACTACGCTTAAGTTCCATATCCCGGTAGCAGACCTGCAGTATTGGGATGAACAACAGCGGAATTGGACGCTGGAAGCCGGCACTTATCAGCTTGGGGTGGGCGCTTCTTCCAGAGATATCCGACTGGAAGCCAAGGTCGAGTTGTAACTGGCGCTATGCCACACCAGGAACATTCATTCGGTAATACTATCGTCTGTGGTTGTGCAAAAAGCGGGCTGCTACAGATGGCGTTAGCTGTAACCCTGGGCGCGGGCCAACTTTGTTTGCGCAGTATACCTGAACATTAGCGACGTTCCCGGGTTTTGTTTGCTCACTCCTAAACCTAAGTATATGCCCACCCCATCCTCCCCCCGCAAAGTTGTTATCGTTGGTGCCGGTGCCGTTGGTGCTACCTTTGCCTATGCCCTGGCACAAAGTGGTGCCGCCAGCAATATCTCTCTGATCGATCAAAACCAGAACCTGGCAGAGGGACAGGTGGCCGATCTCTCACACGGGCTGCCTTTCTACCCGTCCGTATCCATAGAGGTTGGAGATGCCACCGATTACAGCGATGCCAATGTCATCGTCATTACGGCAGGCAGTGCGCAGCGTTCCGGCGAAACCCGCCTGGACTTGCTGAAGCGCAACGCCAGCATCATTGAGGGCATCATGGATGATATTATTGAGCAGCAGTCCCGGGCCATCGTAGTGATCGTTACCAACCCGGTGGATGTGCTGACGCAGGTGGCGCTCAATCATTCGCGCTGGTCGCGCAGCCATATCTTTGGCTCCGGCACCGTGCTGGACAGTGCCCGGTTCCGCTACTTCATCAGTCAGGAAATGGGGGTGGATGTAAAGAGCGTACATGCCTACATACTTGGCGAGCACGGCGACAGTGAACTCCCGGCCTGGTCGCTGACCAACCTGGGCGGCGTATCCATACAGCAGTATGTACAGTCTAACGGGCTGCAGGAGCACTGGCCGGAACGCAGCCGCAGCATCTTCGAGGCGGTCAAAAACTCAGCGTACCACATCATCGACTACAAGGGCGCGACCAACTTTGCCGTCGGGCAGGCCCTGGTACGTATCGTGAAAGCTATTCTGCGCGACAGCCACAGCATACTCACCGTTTCCGTGAAATTGAAGGGAGAGTATGGCCTGGAGGACATCTGCCTGAGCGTACCCTGCCTGGTTTCCAAAGACGGCATCGAAAAGGTACTCGTAGCCAACCTGAGCGAACAGGAACAACAGGCGTTGCAGCATTCTGCCTCCGTGCTGAAGCAATCAATGGAAGGGTTGTTGTGAGGTCTTATGCTTCGATACGTACGGAACTTTTTTAATCCGGATTTTGGTGGCAGGGCTGCACGATCCAATACTGAGGAACAAAGGGGGGATGGTTTAGAAAAATCTATCCGTACCGAAAGATATTTATAATTTTACAGTGATCTGCATTTAGTAGCCTGACGGAAATATTGAAGATCACTTAACCTAATCCAATGAATGCGCTTTATCGGTTTTTAGCTTTTTGGGCTACCCTGTTCCTGGTCAGCGGCTGTAGCCTGCCTTCTGCCACAGAAGCCAACCTTTCTTACCCCACCACGCCCGCTTTAGAGGCTCCTGCAAATATCGATTGGAAAAAGCCTGGCCTTGCCAAAGAGCTGATCAACCTCAAGGAACAGGTCGTATTGCTCAGCGGAGGGGCACAGCCCATACCGCCTGAAGTGTGGAGTGAGATGAAGGTCCGTTATCCCTGGACAAAAAACATCGACCGGCACGTACTTATAGACCAAACCGCTTTATTGCGGTCGCCCAACGCGCCAGTGGATTGCAAAGGCGAGGATTGCCTGACTTTCCGCGAATTCAAGGGATACTCCTGGGTGGAACTTGCCGAGCCGCTGGCTGTGGATTTCATACCCTCAAAAACGGATATCCTAAAGCCGGAGCCCGGGCACCTCGTTGTAAAAACAATCAAAAAGTGCCAGGTCCTGCGCTACGAAAAAGACTTGTACCAACTATCCGATAACAAGGGGAACGCTTACGCCATGCACGCTACGGAAAACGGGCCGCCCAACCTGAATGCCCATCTGCCCGAAGGGTTTACACTTCAGCACCTTACCCTCGATACGCCTCTTGTAATTACCCCCTTTGGCGAATCAGGCGACTGCTACTTCAATATTGTCGGAGACCACCTTGGGCAGGGCTACCATCAGTACCAGTATGGGGCGGACCGGTATCCTGATTAGGCAGCTCCCTCCCCTCATGAGAAGCCATGTAAACCCCAAGGGATAAAGAAACAGCAGGTTCACCGGTCTCCTGTATGAGAGAAGAGCTTCTTGCGGAAGCGCTCCGGGGTGGTGGCTTCGTACCTCTTGAAAAATCGGCAGAAATAAGCCGCATCCTTAAAGTTGAGCGCATTGCTGATTTCACCAACCGTCCGGTTTTCATGAGCCAGCATGCGCTTGGCTTCCAGCATAACCCGGTGGCGAATGAGGTTGCCGGCAGATTGTCCTGTTTTCTCCTTTACAACCGCATTCAAATAGTTAGGCGTGAGGTGCAGCAGCCTGGCATAGTCTTTTACCAGCCTCGTCTCGCTGTAGTGCAGATCAATCAGCTGCTCAAACCGCTGTATGGTATCCCTCAGCTGTGGTGTTTCGCTCGGGTTGGCCTGAAACTGGTCTTCGTAAACCTGTTGTGCCCGGCACAGGATGACATTCACGTAGGAACGCAGCATGCTCATCATCCCGGTCTTGTTTTCGTGATAAACCGTCAGCATCTGTTCGAGCAGGGTGCAGCAAGCTTCGTGGTTCCGCTCATCCATATCCACAAACGGGTGCTCATAGCTGGAGGTGTAGAACGGGAATTCATAAAGCTTATTCATATTGTAACGCTGTGTGAAAAAATCAGCTGTAAAGAACAGCACGTATCCCTTCAGCCCCTCATCCCGTTCCCAGGCATGTATCATTCCCGGCGACATCAGGAAGAGGCGCCCGGGCTTGACATCATAGGCCTTGAAGTCGATCAGTTGACTGCCGTTGCCGGAAGTGGCGAGCAGCAGCATATAGTAGTTGTGCCGGTGGGGATAAGCAAAGCCATCCGTCTCAGACATAAAAACCTCGTGC
>CAZNHN010000150.1:1288-2614 GCA_964572415.1 uncultured Phaeodactylibacter sp. | reverse complement strand
TCCAGCGGTTTTTCGTTGACAGTGATCTGACCGCTGCCAGGCGCCATCCAGGTGCGCGCGACGGCGTTCTTTCTCTTTCCAGTGGCGTAAATGCTGTTTTGAAGATCCATGGTCTTTCTTGCTCGGCAAAAAGCGGCTTGCGCCGGTTAATTCAACGACAGCTGCTTCTTCGGCCAGGTCAAAATGTTTGCCTGCCCGGGTGAAGGCATTACAGCGCAGTTCGTCAATATTAAAGCTCCTGGGTTCTGACATGGTGAATAGATATCCATCATTTTCAACGTTGCTAAAATAGCTTTTTTCGCCGGCAACAGTTGGAAAGAGCCGCCAGCTTTTGAAAACTGACGGCTTCCTGATATTAAAATGAAAAGCTTAACTTCTTTAATGCGCTTTGGCTTCTCGCTGATAGTCCGGGCTTGGTGGGATAGTCTGCGGTATAAAATCTGCCTCCTGAGCTTCTGCGGAACTATAGTCGTAGGGCCAGCGGTGTACTTCCGGGATATCCCCTTTCCAGTTGCCATGACCGGGCTGAATAGGCGTTGTCCATTCCAGCGTATTAGACTTCCAGGGATTGAGACTTGTGACTCTGCGGCCTTTCCAGATGCTGTAGAAAAAATTCAGGACAAAAAGCAGCTGAAGCCCAAAGGTGATGATCGTTGCAATCGTAATCACCTGATTGATGGTCTCAAACTGCCCGAAGGCCTGGAAAGAGTCGAAGCGGTAGTAGCGGCGTGGTACCCCGGCCATGCCAATATAGTGCATGGGCCAGAAGATGACATAGGCGCCAATCATTGTACCCCAAAAGTGGATTTTGCCCAGGGTTTCATTCATGAACCGGCCAAACATCTTGGGAAACCAGTGGTACACGCCGGCAAAGGTGCCGAAAAAGGCCGCCACACCCATAATGATGTGGAAGTGTGCCACAACGAAATAAGTATCGTGCAGCTGTATATCAATGGCCGAATTGCCCAAAAAAATGCCGGTCAAACCACCGGAAATAAACATGGATACAAATCCAATAGCAAACAGCATAGGGGTATTGAACCGGATATTACCCCGGAAAAGCGTCGCGATCCAGTTGAAAACCTTTACAGCCGATGGCACGGCGATAATCAGCGTGGCAATAACAAAGAAGTTGGACAGGAATGGGTTCATTCCAGACATGAACATATGGTGGGCCCATACCACGAAGGACAGGAACCCTATGGCCATAATGGAAAACACCATAGCCCGGTATCCGAAAATGGGCTTTCGGGCATTGACGGACATGATTTCGGATACGATGCCCATAGCTGGCAGGATAACGATGTATACTTCCGGATGACCCAG
>CAZNHN010000150.1:610-1260 GCA_964572415.1 uncultured Phaeodactylibacter sp. | reverse complement strand
ATCAAGTGCCTGCCCCCCAATGAAGATTTCGCTCAGAAAGAAGCTTGTACCCATGCCCCGGTCGAAGGTGAGCAGTGCTAAAGCAGCCAGAAGAACCGGAAAAGAGAGTAACCCAATGATGGCGGTTACGAAAAAAGACCAGGTGGTTAGCGGCATACGCCAGAGGCTCATGCCTTTAGTGCGCATGTTCAGTATAGTGGCGATATAATTGATGCCACCGAGCAGCACCGAGGCAATAAAGAGCATAATACTGATGATCCATAGCGTCATGCCTGCACCCGAGCCACTCATGGCTTGAGGTAGTGCGCTGAGGGGCGGGTAGTGCGTCCAGCCTCCGCCAAAGGCACCGGTGCTCAGGAAAAGGGAAGAGCCCATCACCAGCGTAGAGAGCAGGAACAGCCAGTAGGAGAGCATATTCATAAAGGGGGAGGCCATATCCCGGGCCCCTACCTGCAGGGGAATCAGCAAATTACTGAAAGTGCCGCTCAGGCTCCCCGTTGCGGTGACGGTGAAGCTGTAGTTCGGGTTGACCGGGGTGATGACGCTGTTGAGCGTCAGGGTGGCGACACCTTCGTGGATGTTGGTCAGCACGATCGACATGGGTGCAGTCTGACAAACCCGGCGTCCGATCACTGGATCGGCCGGAACAG
>CAZNHN010000150.1:0-600 GCA_964572415.1 uncultured Phaeodactylibacter sp. | reverse complement strand
CGCTCAGGCTCCCCGTTAGTACAAAGAAGATCATGATGGTCCCGTGCAGGGTGACCATCGCGTAGTAAAAATCAGGCGCCAGTGAGCCAATGCCGGCATCATTCACCACAATCCACTTGCCGAGAATGGGTTTCAGCCAGGCGTAGTTCTCCTCCGGGAAGCCCAGCTGAAGACGGAATACGATTGACATCAATGTAGCGATGATTGCCCATACGATACCTGTGATCAGGTACTGCCGGGCGATCATTTTATGGTCCTGGCTGAAGATGTATTTGGTGATGAAATTCGATTGGAACTTGTCTCCATGATGCCCGGCATTTGCGGGCATAGCTTGATCAGGGGTAACAGTAGCGTTACCGGGTGTTACGGTTTCCATTTCAGGCTTGATTTACGACTGCAACTGCGGCACAATTGCCAGCGTGCCAGCGGTTGCTGATAATTTGTTTCCTTACTTACAAAGAAAACCCATGCACCACATTGTAGTTTTGACTATTTTCCCGGAGTTATGGTACATTTTATGGGTTTTTGATCTCAAGCATCGGGCACCCCTGCTGTTTGGCCTGTAGCCAGCGTCTCGTTGTTAAAGGGGATAGAGCTGGT
>CAZNHN010000149.1:10859-14519 GCA_964572415.1 uncultured Phaeodactylibacter sp. | reverse complement strand
AGACCTCAGCTTTCCCTATGAAGCCCTCCGGGTTGTCATCCCTGTGATTGGTACGCTTCTGTCCTTTATCCTTTTTTGGTTTTCCTGGCAATCTCCAAAACTAAAGTCCCGGCTGATTGAACATAACGGGCATGACTTGGGCTGGGCAAAGCTTGTAATATACACCAAAGTATTAGGTGGGCTCAGTATGGGGCTGCTCCCTGCGACAGCCTACCTTATTGCCTTTCCGGAAACCCGGCTGCAGGACTTTGGCTGGGGCCTCCCGGCTGCCACACGGGTAGCGACTTTCCTGTGGATACTTGGCCTTAGTACTTTAATGGTTTTTCTGGTGCAGTTCAACGCCAAAAAGCCCGAAAGCCTTAAGCACTATCCACAAATCAGAGCGAAATGCTGGACACCGGGTATGATCCGGGGCAGCCTCCTGGGATGGGCCATTTACCTTTTGGGCTATGAAGCCCTTTTCCGGGGAGTGCTGTTATTTCCGTTAGTTGACGCAATTGGTCTGTGGCCGACTATAGCTATCAATATTGGATTGTACTCTGGTACACATATCCCAAAGGGGCTAAAGGAAACAATAGGTGCCATTCCACTCTGTATCGTCCTCTGCCTGCTTAGTGTGCTTACCGGAAATATCTGGATCGCCGTTGCTGTGCATATATCAATGGCCTGGACTAACGTTCTTGAATCACTGAAGCACCACCCCGAAATGGAAATAGTGAAGTCCTGAAAAATTGCAGAAAGAAGTTAAAATTATTGTCTGCCTCCCCTGCTCAATAACCACACTCCTGCCAGCGTCACCCCGAAGCTCAGCAGAAGCTCCAGCGTCAGTAGCTCGTCCAGTAACAGCCAGCCGAAAAAGAGGGCTACAAATGGGTTGATGTAGGCATAAAGCGTGACCTGAGCTACCGGCAGGTGCCGTATGGCGTAAACGTAACTCCCAAAACCGGCAATAGATCCAAACAGCACAAGATAGGCCACCCCAAGCATAGAGGTACCGGAAATGGCAGCAAAGTCCACCGGCTCCAGCAAAACCCCGCTGATCAGCAGTAGGCCCATAGCACCAAAAAAGAGCTGTACGGCTGAGCGGAACATCGCGGGGAGCTCCCCGTCCCGCCCATCGGACAGCAGTACGCTCGTGCCCGCCCAGCAAATCGCACCGCCCAGGGCGATGCCCATACCAATGAGCGCATCCGTGCCTTCCAGGTTGAACAGGCTTTCCCGGAAGACCAGGAACATGCCCAACGCGCCAAGTAAAAGCCCCGTGACGATACGGCGGTTCATGCGCCCCTGCCCCATCAGTAAATTGATGAGGAGCACGTACACCGGGATCAGGGAAAAGACCAGCGCGACCAGTCCGGCCGGCGCATAGTCCAAACCCAGCACCATCAGACCTCGGGCAAAGGCAAAAAAGCCCAACCCGAAGAGCCCCTGCCGCAGGACCTCTTTCCAATCAATGCCTTTCGGCTTTTCCAGTCCCAGCGATAACCCTAGGAAAATCAGGCTCGCCATCAGCTCCCGCACGCCTGCCATAAAAAAGACCGGGATGGTCTGAATAGCGTACTTCACGGCAATATGCGTAGTACCCCACACAAAGCAGAGGAAGAAAATGGCAAGCATAGATAACCGCTTGGGGTCGGCTTGTTGGAAGGCTTTCAGCATGCGCAGGATTTTCCGCAAAGGTGGGAAATTTTGTTGATTTTGCAGACGCCCCCTCCTGTGTATATGATCCGGGGCAGGATTTACGTTATTCCAAAAAACAAAACGATGAAAAGTCAATCTCTTGTTCTTCTTTCTATGCTGTTCCTGGGCTTGCTGACGGCCTGCAACAGTACTTCCAAGACTACCGCACCTGCTAACACTGCCACTACCAAATCCGAAACCACCATGACGCCCAAACAACGCCCTTCCCTGGTCAACCGCAAATGGGATATTACAGAAGTTTCAGGTCAGGATGTGCGGAAGCTCCGCCTGGCCGTTACGCCTTTCCTGCGGCTTACCGGGGAAGCAGAGGGCTTCCGCCTGAGCGGCAGTGATGGCTGCAATAACCTGATGGGCGGCTATGATGTAGGGGATCACGGCACTATTAAAATATCCAAAGTTGCTTTTACCCGGCGTGCCTGCCCGGAAAATGGAGATATCAACGCCATACTGACCAAAGCACTGCAACAGGTCAACCACTATACCCTGAGCAAAGACGGGCTGAGCCTGACGCTGAATAAGGGCGAGGGCAATCCGATCATCAAAATGGAGCTGGCCCGATAGTACTGCAGATCAGTTTGTGCCTGTACTGAGCTAATCAGACCAGCCAGATTTGTACACCGAGGTGGTCCAGTCCTGAAAATCGGGTTTTCCGCCAACCGAAAGGAAGTTTTTGATTGTTAAAGGGTCAAATAACGCACCCAACCCCATGCAAAAGCTCCAATTCGATCCGGCAACCGCTCCTGCCCCCTTGAGCGAAGTACTGAAGTCCTGCTGGGTCATGCGCAGCAGCGCCGAAGACCGGCAAACGGTACCTGATTTGCTGATCCCGGATGGATGCCCGGAAATCATCTTTGTCTATCAGGGCGGGTACCGTAAAGTGGCCCTTCATCAACCGGAAGTCAGCCAACGGGTTACGGAATCCTGCCTGGTGGGCTTGCAAACCCAGACGCAGTTGGTCACGCGGGTCAGCCCGGTGCATATTGTGGGCCTCAAGCTTAAGCCTGCCGGGTTTTACCGGCTTTTTCCCAAAGTGGCGGCTGAGGCTGCACAGCAAAACCTTCCCATATCACAACTCCGGATTCCGTGGCTGCAACAGCTGGAAACGCAGCTTAAGGCTCTGCACACCGCTGTCGAAATCCTGGACCATCTGCAAGGCACCCTGCCTTTACAATGCATACAGATGCCGGATGGGCTGGCGATCGTGCAGCGTTGTATTGAGGCGCAATTGCAGGAGCAAGGGCAAATTCCCATTCAGGAGCTGGCCCGGCAGCACCACCGCAGTATTCGTCAGCTGCAACGCTATTTCAAGCAATACACCGGAATTACCCCCAAGCAATTTGCCCGGCTCATCCGGTTCAAGGCGCTATACAAGGACAGCGTAATTCGGGAAGTGCAGCCCGGCAACTACTTTCAATACGGCTACTTCGATCAGATGCACTTTATCAAAGACTTCAAGGCGCACCTGGGCATCACCCCAACCGCTGTAGCCGACCGGGACTTTCAGCAACAGAACGAAATGGCCCGGATCAGCCGGTCCTGACGCTTTTTTACTATCGGGCAGGCACAACAGATTATAGTTTTGCCCTCAAAAACACCTATGGAATTACGACCACTCGGAAACAGCAGCCTCAAAGTCAGCCCCATCTGCCTGGGCACCATGTACTTTGGTACCAAAACTGATCAAACACAGTCGGAGCTCCTGCTGGACGCCTACCTGAGCAACGGCGGCAACTTCATTGATACCTCCAACAATTATGCATTTTGGATGGAGAAAGGCGTAGGGGACGAGAGTGAAACCGTGCTTGGACAATGGCTGCAGCGACAGTCCCGCGACCGCATTGTGCTGGCCACCAAGTGCGGTGCCCGTCCCAGGGCTTACACCGGCAGCCTGGACCAAATCGAATTGGAGGGCTTGCGCAAAGCAACAATCATCCAAGCCGTGGAAGACAGCCTCCTCAG
>CAZNHN010000149.1:9588-10849 GCA_964572415.1 uncultured Phaeodactylibacter sp. | reverse complement strand
TTGACCTGCTCTACGGGCATATCGACTTTTTGGAATACCCGGTGGAAGAACGCCTGGAGGCTTTTGCTATCCTGAAAAAAAGCGGCAAAGTCCGTGCGTTCGGCATCAGCAACACCTGGGCCTGGCGGGTGGAGGAAAGCCTGCAACTAAGCCGGGAAAAAGACCTGCCGGCCTACTGTGCGGTACAGCAAAAGTATTCCTATCTGTGCCCCAAACCCGATGCCGACTTCTGGGTGCAGCGGTTGATTGATGATGGAATGCTGCAGTACGCCCGTCAGCGCCCCCACATCACCCTGCTTGCCTATTCCACCCTGCTTTCCGGCCTGTATGCTAAAGGCCCGGATGCAGCGCTACCGCCCGAGTACGATCTATCCGAAAACCGGGAGCGCCTGCAACGGCTACATAACATGGCACAGTCTACCGGGCACACGGCTAATCAACTGGTGTTGGCCTGGATGATGGCACAGGAAGTGCCAATTCTGCCCCTGATTTCCGGTAGCAAAGTGCACCAAATTGAGGAAAGCATGGGCGCATTGGCCATCAACGAACCGATTCAACTGTAAGCTATGCCGAATTACCCATTTTTCAATGAAATCACGCTAGACCGCCACTCTGAGGTAGCGCTGTACATACAGTTGTCCAATAATCTGGCCCGGCTGATCAAGCGCGGCATTCTTAAACCCGGTTTTAAGCTGCCCGGCACCCGCACCATAGCCAGCCACCTGGCAGTCAACCGGAATACGGTGGTAGCCGCCCTTAGTGAGCTGGAAGCAGAAGGCTGGATTTACAGCCGGAACCGCAGCGGGTGGTATATCAATAAAGACCTACCGGTGGTCACGCCCCGGTCGGTCAACGGGGACCTGGGTATGGCCTGCTGCTACCCGGAAACGACCGGTTTTGCGCTGTACGAGCCGGCACTGCCCGAGCTGGAGTATCAGCAATCCCCGCGGGCACCTTTGGCTTTTGATGACGGCTCATCGGATCCCCGGCTGGCCCCACTGCAGGAGTACGCCCGGGAGTATGCTTCCGTTCTGCAAAGCCCGAGGCTGGGGCGGCTGCTGGAGCAGGTTTCCCCCCTCGGCGACCGCAGGCTGCGGGAAATTTATACGCCATTGCTCAATCAATACCGGGGGCTGAATGTCCAACCCAATCAGATGATCCTGACCCGGGGCGCTACGCAGGCCATCTTCCTGCTGTCGCATACGCTCCTTAAGCCCGGTGATACCGTGGGGGTTGGGGAGAGCAGTTATGAAATCGCCAA
>CAZNHN010000149.1:2081-9489 GCA_964572415.1 uncultured Phaeodactylibacter sp. | reverse complement strand
CGTAGCCTTGTCTCCGGAGCGGCGGGTACAGCTGCTGGAACTGGCCCGGCAACACCACTTCGCTATTCTGGAGGACGACTACGACTATGATTACCACTACCAGCATAAGCCCCTGCTGCCTATTGCGAGTGCGGATTGCGAGGGGTATGTAATTTACATCGGCTCCTACTCCAAGAAGTTATTCCCGGCAGCACGGGCGGGGTTCATCCTTGCCCCGGATGACCTGATACAGCGGCTGATGCAGGTCCGGCAGCTCATTGGCGATCCCGGCGACCCCATTCAGGAACGGGCCATTGCCCGGCTGATCGAGCTGGGCACTATGCGCCGTTATGGCAAAAAGGCACTCCACGCTTACCGGCAGCGCCGCGACCATCTTTGCAAACTACTAAAGGATGAGCTTAATTTTGCAGTCGATTTCCAGGTGCCGGAAGGCGGTATGGCAGTATGGGCCCGGTTCAAACCCCAATTCCCCCTACCCGAAATTGCCGCACGCTGCCGCGAAAAAGGGCTCCTGATTTCTGACGGCAAAGTTTACAATCCACCCGGTACCAACTGGAATGCCTGCCGCCTGGGATTCGCTGCATTGAATACAGATGAAATCTCCCGTGCCTTCCAAATCCTGAGAAGCAGTATGTTGGAAATGCAGGCTTCAAAGCCACGAATATTTGTACAAAATCCTTAACCTTTACGCAAAAGCTTAACTATGCCACCCGAAGTAAAAATCATCAAAAACGAATTGCTTTCCGACAACTGGTACACCCTCCGCAAGATTACCTTTGACCTGCGCCGGGCGGACGGGCAATGGGAACGGCAGGAACGCGAGGCCTACGACCGGGGCAACGGCGCTACCATCCTGCTCTACAACAAAGCCCAACGGTCCGTTATCCTGACCCGTCAATTTCGAATGCCCACTTACGTGAATGGCAATCCGGAAGGCCTCCTTATTGAAGCCTGTGCCGGGCTGCTCGATGCAGAAGGGGCGGCTGTGGGCATACAGCGGGAAACGGAGGAAGAGACCGGCTACCGGGTGGAAGCACCGCAAAAAATATTCGAGGCCTACATGTCTCCCGGCTCTGTGACCGAGACCGTCCACTTCTTTGTGGCCCCCTACAACGATGCCATGAAAGTGGGTGAAGGTGGAGGCGTAGCGGCCGAGCAGGAGCACATCGAAGTGCTTGAAATGAACTTCGACGAGGCCTGCCAGATGATTCAAACCGGAGCCATCCGGGATGCCAAAACTATACTGCTGCTACAGTATGCGCAGCTTAACGGTCTGCTCGATCAGTAGCCCCAACTGCAATTCCTGTGCTTCAACGGGAACTCATTTGTGCCGCTTGGAGCTTATCATAAAAACCTCAACATGAAAAAATGGATTGGGGCACTGCCCCTACTTCTGTTCATCAGTTGCCAACAGCTACCTATGCAAACCGAACAAAAGCGCGTAATTGAAAACTACATTCAAGCTTACAACCGCTTCGATGCAGACGGGATGGTTCAGCATTTGCACCCTTCCGTAGTCTTCAAAAACATCACCAACGGACAGACCGATCTTCAGACCGAAGGCTTGCCCGCCTTTCGTCAGCAGGCAGAACAGGCAAAGCAATACTTCAGCCACCGCCGGCAAACCATCACGGGCTGGCAGTTTAGCGGAGATACCGTCACAATTGAGATTGACTACGAGGGGCAGCTGGCCATTGATCTGCCGAATGGGCTCAGGGCAGGAGATACGCTCAGGCTCACCGGGCAGTCTGTTTTTGTTTTTGAAGGAGATCAGATCGTTGCCCTTACCGATAAAAGCTAATACATGAAAGCAAAGAAATTTACAATTCGCCCCATCCAACCGGAGGACGCGGCCCGGATGGCCTACATCATCCGCGAAGTGATGACCGCCCACGGCGCTTCCGGGGAGGGCTTCTCCATACACGATGCTGAAGTGGACGATATGTACACGGCTTATCAGGCGGAGCGATCGGCCTATTTTGTGATTGAGCAGGAGGGCCAAGTCTACGGAGGGGCTGGTATTGCCCCACTGCTGGGCGGCGACGAACACACCTGCGAATTGAAGAAGATGTACTTCCTGCCCGAAGCCCGTGGCAAGGGGCTGGCCGTTGCCATCGCAGACCGCTGCCTTGATGCGGCCCGTTCCTTCGGTTATCAGCGTTGTTACCTGGAGACCATTACCGAGATGGCTGCTGCCAACCGGTTTTACCAGCGATATGGGTTCAAAGCTCTGGACGGGCCAATGGGGGCGACCGGGCATAGTGCCTGTTCGGCGTTTTATGTGATGGAGGTGAACGGTCCGTTCGGTTAGTAGATCGTCTGCATGCGGGCGATCTTCCAGACGCCCTTTTCACGCACCATAAAGCGGGCTTCACGAGCCAGTCCCTGTGGGATTTTTTTAGCGTAAAAGACCCAAGCCGTCTTGCCAAAGTACTCGATCTGATAATCCACTTCCACCTTCGGCACTTCAATAGGCTCCGGGTATTCACGAATATGATCAACGGTATTCTGCCTGACCGCCCCCCAGCCTGAAAACAACGCAAAATCAATATCACCTCCGTACATTTTGGAGACATAGCTGGCGTGCGACCACTGCGCTTCCCACTTCGAAAGGTTGCGTTCGCAAAAATAACGGGTTTCGTTTTTCAGGGTTTGTATAATCTGGCGTTCTGCGGTTTTCAAAGATGACGAGGGCGTTTGGCAGGCCGTAAGCCAAGAGAGGAGGATTAGTATAAAAGTGTGTTTCATCCTGTTTTTTCCTCAAAGCTAGCCTGCGGATGATGGGCCTGATAGTAAAAAGGCGACTTTCAATGTACCACCATCAGGCTCGATTCCCAGCGCTCCGGACCAGCGGAAGCCTCCAGGCGATAAGGTCTCGTGCATTGAGGTTTTCCCATGCAAAGCTGGGGCAGAGCTCTTGGAATTGCCCAGGCTTAAGCTCTACACCAGCTAGCAAACGTCCTGCCGGGGAGCTTCCATCCCGGTACTTTACTGGGATCCGGCAGGTTTTCCACACTACACTTAAGCTATAGCAGGTAATATAGCTTACTTGATGCAAAATATTCTACCTCAAATCTCACCAGCTCCTGATCCACGAGACTGCAGGCAGTACCGGAAAAAGCCCAAATTGGTAAAGCTGTCTTTCCCCTTTGTCGTTTTCATCAAAATAAATATAGTACGGATTGATCCGGTTATAGGTATTGTACAGCCCAACTATCCATTTCCGTATGCCTTTTTTCATTATTTTCTCTACTTGCCAACTTAAATCAAGCCGGTGGTAGTCAGGCATCCTAAAGCTATTCCGGCTCCCATAGTAATGGGCCTCATGATAGTTTTCTGACAGATGGTACCCGCTACCGGGGCTACTTCCAAAACCCAGCGTATGTACATCAAAGCCCCCCTGGGCTATCGAGAGGGCATCACCTGAGTGATAGACCCACAGAAAGGAAAGCCTTTGGTTATCTTTGGGCTTGAAGGAAAGGCTGAGTGCTAAATCATGCCTTCGATCGTAACGATAAGGGAACGAAAAGCCGTTGTTGAGTTGTGGAAATGTCCGCTGGTGTCTTGATAGCGTATAAGAAATCATTAAATCCCATTTAGTCCAATGCTTTTTAATGAAAGACTCCAATCCATAACTCACTCCTGTGCCTTGGGCTACAATTTTGGATTCCCAGTCTGTAGCCCCTCTAAAGAAAGAAGTTCCCTCCTGAAAGGCAATTAAGTTGGTGAGTGTTTTGTAATAAGCTTCCAGCTGTATTTCCCATCCCTTATGGTAAAACCCTGTTCCTGCAGCGTACAGCCATGATTGCTCTACGGGTGCGGTCGAAGATGCGGGCACCCAGATGTCTACGGGCAATCCGCCACCACTATTGGAAAGCAGGTGCAAGGGTTGTACCATTTGGCTTATCGAGAGGCTGTGTTTCCAAGTGAGTGATGGCTGGTAATTTAACAGCAAACGCGGTTGGACGGAAAGGAACTGATAGTCTTCCCTACGGACGTCGGAAACAAACCAATTGGCATGTACCCCAACATTGGCAGACCAGTTCCGGGGCAACTGGATATTGGCTTCTGTATAAAAACTCAGCTCGTGATTAACCGCCTTGCTAACAGAAGCAGAGGTATCAATACGATTGCCTTCTATACTCCCCTTGAAACGCTCTATGCTGGGTTGGAAGTTATGCCTGGTAGCCCTTATTCCGGAAACTACGTTTATTTGGTTGCTTAAGGAAAAGTCTGTACTGGAATGGAAAATAAAATCAACGATTTTCGATTGGAATTGATTAATTTCGTTTGTTTTGTCACCAGTTACGATTTCTTCACGTTCAAATTCTGACCGGGTACCATAACCAAATGACGTGAAGGATACAGCGTTATTCCATACCCATCTTTTGCGCAGATGGCGCCACCTTAAACCGGCCAGTTGGTTTCCCCATCTGACCCTGGTGGTCTCTCTGGAGGTGTACTGAGGGTTGCTTCCCCTGAATTTGAGCCGAATGTTGTCGCCACCACCGTAGTAGGAGAAGTATAACTGATTGTTATTATCCAGTTTATGCTTTATTTTCAGGTTAGCATCCAAAATACCGTAACTCACTCTCTCATCCTGACTATTGGTAATGAGTTGAGCGCTACTATAAAGCAAATCTAAAAAGCTACGCCGCGCAGAAACATGAAAACTTGTCTTTTCTTTTTTGAGGGGGCCTTCTACGAAGAGCCGGGAAGAGAGCAAACCCAGTCCTATTTCTTTTTTAATCTCTTTATGGTTACCATCTTTCATTTGTATGTCAACAACTCCGGAAACCCGCCCTCCGTAGCGAGCAGGAAAGCCTCCTTTATACACTTTCAGCTGTTGGATAGACCGGGGCTCAAAAACAGATAAGAACCCGCCCAGGTGTGCAGGAAAATAAATAGGAATATCATCAAGGAGAATAATATTTTGATCTGGTGTGCCTCCTCTTACATACAAAAGGCTGGTCCCTTCCTTACCTCCCGAAATTCCAGGCAGAATCTGTAGTGCTTTTAGTACATCGGCTTCGCCAAACAAGGTAGGAATACGTTCTATTTCGGAGGGGCTAAGGGTGGCCATTCCTAATTCAAGCTGATTCCGTGTTGAGTGGGAGGTTACTTCAACGGTTTGTAAGGACACTCCTGCCCGGAGGCCTATGTTCAAAACGGTATCTTTTGTAGCCTCTATCACCAGGAATGCGGTTTCGTAACCAACGTACCGGACTTCCAACAGGAGCGTATCCATGGTTGGCAGCAACAAGTTAAAGTAGCCTTTGGAATTGGTCACTTCAACGAGTGTTTTATCTTGATTGCTCACCAGTGCACCAATAAGGGATTCCCCGCTACCTGAGTCTGTCACGATTCCTGATACATGGACCGTTTGGGCAAATGCCAAGCAGGCTGAAAAAACAAATATTAGTGCAATGAATAAGCGGGAAATACTTGTTTTCATTGTTCATGTATTGGAAAAATGCCTTCGTGGTAGCCAGCGAAAATGCCCAAACCATTAGATACATTTGAAAATAAGGTAAAAGGCTCTGCACCAAATAACAATTGCAGTTCATTGTCAAACTGATTATCCGTCGATTGATTGTACCGATGCCTGAACCACGATTTTCGAAAGCGGTAGTAATCCTCACTGACCGTACGGAAAATGAGATAATATTCGGACTGATTGTTACGGTATTTGCCTTTAATCCAGCGATTGCCGCCAACCGAACTATGTTCAAATCTCAATTGCATTTCATAAGGCCCTCCATTTATCAGCTCATCGCTGAACACAAAGGAAGATAGAGCATATACTAAATCACCTTCTCTGTTCAGGACAGCATCAGGAATGGCGATGTCATGCAAATAGCTTAGATAAGTGGAGTCTTTCAATTCATCATAGAAAGGATGTAGAATCACGAATTCGTAGTAATTCTTTTCGCTACCTGGATCGGAAAAATGCAGATTAACGTCTATGTATTCATTTCCATCTGCACTTTCCACAAAAAAGTACGTTGCGTGGTCAATTTCTACTTTTGCAGGGGGCAATATGGCAGAAGCCTGAACTTCGTGGTAATCCGTTTTTACTGTAAGCTGGTATAGCTCGCCGGAAATCAAGTTAGGGCCAGTGTACAGATAACTTCCATTCCCCTGATAGGATAGGGTGTCCACAATTTGATCTCGTTGCCATAATTCAATTACAGCATCCTCTTCAGGAATAACTTCGGGTTGCAGAACGGTTCGAAATTTGGTCAAATGTGCTTCAAACTCATCAGAAGTAAAAAAGCAAGACAGAACCAACTCTTGCGCGTTCTCTTCATCAAGCGGAAGGTCAAGTGGTTTGGTACAGCTCATCAGTATGGAGCTCGCTAAAAAAATGGGGAAAACGCCCTTTGGTACAGACATTTTTTTACGGTATTTCGGGTACTCTGCAGCAGAGTCACTTTTGCTTGGAATAGTTTAATCCATCGGGTACAAAGAAAACCGGCAGAAACGCAGGAAATTGCTTACGCCGGTTTTTTTAATTTTTAGTCAGGTTTTCAGGATCAACCGTCTGTCAACTGATAAGTCGTTACAGGGTTAGAATAGCTTTCAACTAACTTGCCATCAATAGATTCTTTCCGTGAATAAGCTGGGGCAGAGCGCAGTGGAAGTGCTTGGCGAAAGCTCTACCCCAGCAGTAACGTTGCCCCTGTCGGGGAGCTTTCTCCTGGCACCTCACAGCCCCTGCGGCAGGTTTTCCCATGTAAAGCTGGGGCAGAGCTCCTGGAAATGCCCAGGCTTAAGCTCTACACCAGCTTGCCAATGTCCTGTCGGGTTCCGGTTTGTACCGGAATCCGGCAGGTTTTCCCAAGACCACTTTCACCGCACCACCACAAGGCTCGCTCCCCAGCGCTCCGGTCCGGCGGCAGCCTCCAGGCGGTACTGGCCTGCGGGCAACTGAGCAACGCTGAAGGTGGTCTCCCCTACCTCAACCGCCTTCCAATCCCTGACCGGCTGACCGGCAGTGTTATACAAGGTGATGCGCTCAGCAAAGGCAGGCACCTTAAGCGTAACCTCTGTACGGGCCGGATTCGGAAAACAACCGAAAGCGGCCGGTGCTGATTGAGCAACGGCTGGTGCCTTCGGCTGGTCTGAGGTACAACTGTAGAAATCGTCGATCTTTTTAGTTTGCGTTTGTAGCCAGGTGCTCAAATCCGAGCGCACGGCATCACCTGACAGTATAGGCCAGCGGTGTAGCTCGGTACTGCCAGGGTTGTCCTCCAACCAAGCATACTGGCCACCAGTTTGCAAAGCCATACTTTGCAGGAGGTATTCTCCTTCTGCGTCCAACCCGCTACAGGCAACGGGCCAGATGGCAACCCCCTCTCGGGCAGCCAATTGAATGGCACGGCGCATTCTTACTGACGCCTCAGGC
>CAZNHN010000149.1:0-2071 GCA_964572415.1 uncultured Phaeodactylibacter sp. | reverse complement strand
CGCTTCCTCATCGGACCCACCGCCGGCTGCCTGAATGGTGAATGCCGGGGCTGATCCGCTGCTGATATCCTGAAGAAGGAAGCGCTCACCTATATCTCTGGCAAGACAGATGGGGTAATCCTGAGGAGTGAGCAAATTCAACAGCCCCGCGAACTCATCCCGCATGGAATGGGTGGCATCCAGCAAAAAACGGATATCCGCTCCCTGTAACTCCTGGCAGGGCACGTCCAGAACCAGTGTTGTCGTTTCTCCGGAAGAGAAATTGCCGTCAATCGCTACGGATGTTTCCCGGTTGCCCAGACTGACTATCAGTTGCTTAGCCGCTCCGGTGCCCGGCCCCCATAGCAGGGCGGTTCCATTTTTGCACGACCAACTGCTCCACAGGGCTGCACCCTGCTCATCCATGAGGCGCACCTGAGCATTTGCTACAGGTTGCCCTTGTTTGTTCAGGACCTTTACCGGAAATGGCAGGGCATTATTTAACTGCCAGTACCCTTCGTAAGCCTGAAAATCATTGTCAAGAGCAGCTTGCCAGGTCTCCATAGCGGGCGGAGTCGCCCAGCTGGAAAGGGGCAGGGTGTCCAGGGGCTGCTTTGCTTGTTCAGCGTGGCCGGTTGTGGTGAATTGAGCCAGGGCAAAAAGCAGTAATGCAAGGTTCAAAGTTGTCTTTTTCATGGTCATTAGTAGTTTGACGGAAATAATTTAGACCGTTCTCTCTTTAGGCTTTTGCGATATTTTAACGCAACTTCCAAGTTTTCAGTTGCTTATGAAATTGCGCAAAACCTCAAACGGTCTAACTTATTTTGTTTCCGTCTCTTGATTTTGGAGTAGTCATTTATTTCTGTCCGGCCTTTGCCAGTTGTGCCGTCAGGCTTTCGGTTTGTTTGACCAGTTCTACGAAGTCTGCCCGGTAGTTTTCCAGGTCATCCTGACGAGCCTGATCAGCCAGTTCCCGGGCCAGGCTGAGGGTAGCCAGCCCTTTATGTTTGGAGTCCCGCAGGCACTGTGCGTAGGTTGCGACCGCAGCGGCAAAGCGGAAGTTTTCGGAGGTCTGTTCAAGCGGCCGGGCATTGCCGGACAATTCGTGTTTCAGGTAGCGGCTCTGAGACTCGGCCGGCTCTTTGTAGCGGAGGTGCAGCGTGCCTAATGGTTGCCCTTCCGCACCTGACCGGGGCACGATTTCGTACAGGGCAGTTACGGTATGCCCGGCACCCAGTTCTCCGGCATCCTTGGTGTCGTCTTCAAAGTCTTCTTTGGCCAGCAAGCGGTTTTCATAACCGATGAGGCGGTACGTTTGCACAGTGGTGGAATCAAACTCCATCTGCAGCTTCACATCCTTCGCAATCGCAAACAAGGTGCCTGCCATTTCGGTGACCAGGACCTTTTCCGCTTCCTTGATGCCATCGATGTAAGCGTAGTTGCCATTGCCATTATTGGCCAGCGCCTCCAAACGATCGTCTTTGTAATTGCCGGTGCCAAAGCCCAGTACGCTCAGGTAGATGCCCGTGGCCCTCTTTTCAGCAATAAAGGCTTCCAGTTCTTCAGGGCTGGAAATACCGACATTGAAATCACCATCAGTGGCCAGGATAACCCGGTTGCTGCCATCGGGCTGAAAGTACTGGCCGGCGAGTTCGTACGCACGCTGCAATGCCGCTCCTCCGGCTGTGCCTCCGCCGGAGCCCAGCTTATTGACAACGTTCATGATCTTTTCCTTTTGGTCGCCGGGCGTGGGCAAAAGTGCCACCTGAAAGCCCCCTGCATAAGTGACGATGGAAACCCGGTCCTGTGCCCTCAGTTCTTCCGTAAGCAATCCCAGCGCCTGCTTGACCAGTGGCAGTTTGTTTGCGCTGCCCATAGAGCCGGAAACATCAATCAGGAAGACCAGGTTGGCAGGAGGCGCATCCACCGGGCTGGCTTCATACCCCTTGATGCCAATGTGCAGCAGCTGATGGCTTTCCTGCCAGGGGCAGGGGCCCAGCTCGGTCTCCACGGCGAAGGCATTGCCCGTCTCCGGCAGCGGGTAGGCGTAGTCGAAATAATTGATGAGTTCTTCTGTGCGCACGGCATCAGC
>CAZNHN010000148.1:0-14529 GCA_964572415.1 uncultured Phaeodactylibacter sp. | reverse complement strand
AATGGCTTCGTACCCGTTCACAACAGAACCGGTACCCATATTCAGCATGATGCCATCAATCCAGGCGCCCGGGGTATACTCCATACCATGCATGGAAGCTAAACCACGTACATCAGGCATATTTTCCCGGGTGATTTGTACGTAAGGGCTCGCCAGGCCGAGCATTTGGATTTGTTTAGTGCCCGTGACGGCATCCGTAAAGCCTACATCCACCGAAGGCGTGGTCTCGAAGCTCTCGCTGAGGTTACAGCAAGCGGCTTTTGCCAGTTCGTCTTCGCCAATGCGCTGCACTTTCAGGGGGTCCACAAAGGATACTTCGGTCGTTCTCCGGCGGCGGGTGACATCCACGGTGTTCAGGTTGACCGCATCAGAAAGGACCAGTTGCACGGCGCCTTCCTGGTCAATTGTAATGGTATCCGTAGCAAAGCCCACGTAGCTGACAATGAGCTGCCCGTATTCGTCTGCGCCTTCGAGCTCAAAGAACCCATCGGCATTGGTAACTGCTCCTTCCGGGCTGCCCAGCCAGCGCACATTAGCGCCAACAAGGGGGATGCGTTTTTGGCCTTTGCCCCGCTCGTAAACGTACCCGTGGAGATGGTCGTGATGTTCTTCTTCTTTTAATTTTCCGCCTTCATGCTGTGCCACGATGGCCGCATCCCGGTATTTGCAGCAGCCGTGCAGGGCATCATAGGCTTCGTCTGTAGCTTTGATACGGCGGGTATCATGCCCAACGCTGGCGATTTGCTGGTGCAATTGGTTTTCATCCAGGGGCTCAGGGCTTTGGGTAATGGTAAGGGTGCGGGTGGCCACGTCCCAGTCGGCGAAAGCCACACCGGGTACCTGGTAGACCGCATCTTCAATACGGTCTTTGCACATGCCGCAGATGCCGTCTACCCAAAGCTGAAGGGTGTCACCGGCCTGCGCTTGCAGATGGGTGGTAAGGAGGACCAACAGGGCAATGCCCGGCAGTCCTTTGGAAAGCTTATTCATAAGAAATTTTAGTCTTGACAATTAGAAAAAATGGTGCTCAGGCGTCAAGACTAAAGGGCGGTGGCTGCCAGATGAGTTGTGGGGATTCGCGCCCGATTTCGGGCAGGTAAGCGAGTTCTGCGCGCGCCATGGGGGACCATTCGACGGCGCGGTGCTCCGGTAAGATTTGTAAAAAGATGGTACCGCAGCACTGACAGGAACAAAAGGTGCTGCATCCGTCTGCACCGTGCTCATCACCACATCCATCGGACGCTTCCTTTGGTGGGGCTTCCGCGGCACAGCAGTGATGAGCGTTACTATTCGCCACTACCATTGGGCAAGCTTCCCGGGTTTCTTCCGGCACGTGCCCGTCCTGACAAGGCTGCAGGGCAGACCAGGTCACGAATATGGCGAGTAGTATGGCGAATGTGCTTTTCACAGGCGCAAAGGTATGGATAATTGGGGTGGGAGGCAAGTGCCGCCCCGCACAGCTACAACAGTAGGGGATACAGGATTCTGGCCTGGTGCAGCCCTTGCTTACCATTTTATCAGCTTTTGCACGCCTGCTTTACCTCCTGCAATTAATTGAACCAGGTAAATCCCTGCCGGAAGCCCGTCAAGAGTAAGCGCTGCCTCGCGGGGGGCACTTCCATCGGGAACCCTATACTGCCGGAGCAGTCTGCCTTGAAGGTCCAGCATATTGACCATAGCCTGTTCAGTGCCTCCGCCTTTGAAGGCCAGTGTCACCTTCCCGTTAAGCGCCGGGTTGGGGAATAGGAGAAAGTCAATTGCTGTATCTGTTTTTTCAGAGGTCCCTGTGGGAGAGCTGTTATTTATATAGAGTTTGGAGATGGGCTTACCGGACTTATTCAGGCCGGCAACCATGACATCAAGGTCTCCATCGCCATCAATGTCTGCTGCTTTGGCAACGCCGTAATTTACATCTTCAAAAGGTGGGTACGGATATTCTTCAAAATTCCCCATTCCATCATTGAGGTACAAATCTGTCGTTGGGTTGGGCGGTAGTCCATAGGTGCCGGTAAGCAACAGGTCTTCATCGCCATCATTATCTACATCAGCAAAAACCACTGACCCGGATTTAACCCCTTTGAAAGGGGTGTCCTGGACTTCTGTGAAGTGGCCTGTGCCGTCGTTCCTGTATAATTTGGATATGCCAAATGGATAGTCAGCATTCGTCCCTGCTATGAGTAGGTCCTGATCCCCATCGTTATCGATATCTGAGAAATCCATAGCACTTTGGTATACGGGCTCAAATGGAGTGTTGTCTGGAAGGGTGAAATGACCTGCTCCGTCGTTTTTATACAATTTTGATATTCGGCCATCAATAGCTAAGGACGTCCGCCCTGAAATCAAGAGGTCCTGATCTCCGTCATTGTCAATATCGAAAAATTGTGCGTCACCTCTATCCACCCCTTCGAAAGGGATATCTGTTAGTTCAGTGTAGCTCCCACCGCCATCGTTCCTATAGAATATTGTAACGGGTAAGTACAAGCTATTTTCCCCGGTGATAAGCATATCCTCATCCCCGTCTCCATCTACGTCCGAGCTGGTTACTGTAGACCAGTTCAAGCCGGGAAAATGGGTGCCTGACAGCTCCTCAAAGTTCCCGGATCCATCGTTGAGGTACATTTTTGCCACTGAGAGCTGACCACTGCTATTACCAATCAGGAAGACATCCTGATCGCCATCCATATCGAAATCGGATACCTTCAAATCACCATTGCAGATGCCAGGTAAAGGCATATCCGCCTGCAGTGAAAAATGGCCGGTGCCATCGTTTAAGTAGATTCCTGCCACGGAGGCTCCCTCACACCCTGTCAGTATCAAATCTTTATCTCCATCGCCGTCAAAATCTGCAAACTCCATAGCATTAGAGCCTGCCTGCTCAAATAAGGAGGACGGGATTTTGGTCAATTGGCCTGTACCATCATTCGTGAATAGATCCGAAAAGGGTTCCAGGTCTCCAGTTTCACTACCGTTGCCACCTATGAATACATCAATGGTGCTGTCTCCCATGATATCTGCAGTGGCTAGTATATCAGCTCCCTTGCCTATGGCAGGCATCTCGGTGAAGCCTTCGTTTTCTTCGTAAAGGAATAATGTGGTGACGGATTCTGATGCCCCGTTGATCCCTCCAATCAAGAGGTCGAGGTCTCCATCGCCATCTGCGTCAAAGAAAGTCGCTGCATAAGCACGCCAGTCTTCAAAGGGTGAGTTCTGAAGTACTTCAAACTGCCCGCTCCCGGTATTGGTGTACAATCTGGATTCTTTATCTCCTGCGGAATTAGTACCGGAGATCAAAAAATCCACATCTCCATCGTTGTCCAGATCTGAAAAAGCCAACCGGCTGTACAAAATGCCTGGAAAAAGGACCATCGAATCCTCATTAAACTGACCGGTACCATCATTGGTAAACAAGGCACTTCCCTGGCTATTGCTGATCAGCACGTCGAGATTGTCATCGTTGTCAATGTCGCATAGCGCCACAGCCCAGCTTTCCATACTTTCAAAGGAGGTGCTTAGCGGGCTGAAAACACCGTTCCCGTCGTTTTGATAAACCAGATTAGAATAGTTGTTCAAGGTGTCTTTTCCGGAAACCAGGAGGTCCTGATCCCCATCCTGATCTATATCCCCGAAAAATACAGAACTGCCGGAAACCCCTTTGAATGTATTTTCTGCCGACTTGGAAAAGCCGCCCATTCCATCATTGATATACAGCTCGGAAACCCTTGAAGCGCCTCCGGCCTGTCCGGAAATAAAAATATCCTGATCATCATCCCCATCCACGTCGGCATGCGCAATGCTGCCCCAAATTACATCCGTGAAGGGGATCTCCGTATCCTCAGTCAAATGGCCTGTACCATCATTGATATAGAGTTGGGTTTCCGTTAATAAGCCATTGAAGAGTAAATCCATATCCCCATCATTATCCACATCGAGAAACAGGGCCTGCCCTTCAGTGACGCCGTCAATCGTTTTGGGAGGCAAAACTTCTGTGAAAGGTTGAGCAAAAGTAAGGTGAGTAACAAGAAAGGAACAGAGCAGGGATAGGTATAGATGACGCATAGTTGATGGTTTTTCTGTGGCTTTGAAGCCCCTTTGGTGACGTAGGTATTATTTTCCAACGGTAAAAAAAACAGCAATAATGCAAGCTTTTGGCAATTATTGCTCCCGTTATGTCAGTCAAATGCGCAAATGATATTTTCTAAGAGGGCCATCGAAGAGAGGCTCAAGCCTGGAATATACTGACGATTAAGTGGTTTGCCACAGCAAACCTACTCAATGCCTGTCCGTGTCTCGTCGCCTGTGGGCTTCGGCCACCGGAGACCGTACTTAATACTAAGGCAGGCGGGTCAGCATTTACGCTGGGAAGTGGTTTGCGACATCGGAGCAAGCCACTTCGTATTGCATATAATCTGAAAAATTCCCGCATTTATCGCATGCAACTTTCCGAAATTCACTAATTTTCGGTTCATACTTCTATATGTTGTCCTAAAGGGCTACACCCGGGTTCCCTGGTTGGGCTCTAAGCAAAAGAAACCAACTTACCATGAAAAAGATCCTTTTCCCCACCGACCTTTCTGCGGCTGCAGAGCGTGCTTTTATCTATGCTTTGCACATTGCTAAAAATATGGATGCTGAGCTGATCACCCTCCACGTTTATCAGAAGCCGGAGGTCAGAGGCGGAGGTTTGCCTCATACCCTTTCCGAGTTTTACGAAAGCTATGACCTGGATGAATTTGAAAACTTTAAAGACTCTATCCCGGTTTTGCGCAGTATTCAGCAGCGGGAAGGCTTCGAAGCCCTCAGCGTACAGCACCTGCTTAAGCCTGGCCGCACCGTGGAAACCGTCCTTAAAGTAGCGGATGAGGAGAAGGTGGAAATGATCGTCATGGGGACAACCGGCGCTCGTGGGCTAAAAGAGATTTTCATGGGCAGCGTGGCCGGAGAGGTACTGGAAAATGCTAATTGCCCGGTCCTTGCTATTCCTGAAAAGGCAGAGTTCGATGGCGAAATTGACGATATTGCTTTTGCGGTCAATTATCAGGACGAAGAAGTGGAGGCCTTCCAAAAAGTGGTGGAGATCTGCCGCCCGTTCAACGCTAAAATACACTGCGTGAATGTAGACTTGTCTCACGCCGAAGACTACCGGCATGAAATGGATCAGTTTAAAGGAAAACTAGTCTCTTACGATAATACGACTTTCGAGGTCATCGAGAGTACGGATATTCGGGAAGGGCTGACGAAATACATGGAGACCCATTCGGTAGACGTGCTGGTGATGGTCACGCATAAAAGGAACTTCTTTCAGGAGCTGCTCCGGTACAGCCATGCGAAGGAAATGTCGTACCACTGCAATATGCCGCTGTTATCTATCCCGTCCCACATTTTGGGGTGACACGCTGGCATCAACGTTCGTCATCAAGGGCTTGCTGAATAACCTCCACGAGGACAGCTTCAGTGTAGGGCTTTGAAATGTAATCGTTCATGCCTGCCTCAATGCATTTCGTTCGTTCTCCAACGAGGGAGTGCGCTGTACAGGCAATGATGGGCGTATCGGTCTTCAGGTTTTTTCTAATCTGCCTGGTCGCTTCATAGCCGTTCATTTTGGGCATCTGCAGATCCATGAGTATAATGTCATAAGCCTGCTCTTGGGCCATTTCAACTGCAGCTTCGCCATCTTCCGCAAATTCCACAACAGCACCGTTGTTTTTCAGGGCAAATGAGCCGAGCTTCTGATTGAGCTTGTTGTCTTCAGCCAGCAATATCCGTACACCGGAAAGCTTCAGGGGTGAGTTCGTATCCACGTCAGTTGCTTTAGGTTTTTCAGGAGATTGGGCAATGGGTAAGCGTAGGTAGCAGGAAAACTTCGTTCCCTGCCCGGGCTGGCTTTCCACTTCAATGCGGCCGCCGTGCAGTGCCACCAGCATCTTCACAATACTAAGACTCAGCCCGGTGCCTCCGAAGAGGACTTCTTTGGGCTGCCGGGCTTGTTCAAACCGGTTGAAAATGCGCTCCTGGTCTTCCGCCGAAATGCCAATACCGGTATCTGTGACCCTAAAACACAGGCCAGCGTGTTCTTCATCCCTGTCCCTGACCTCCACTTCTACCGTTACAGCGCCTTCGTTGGTGAACTTGACAGCATTGGAAATGAGGTTGACAAGAATCTGATGCAGGCGGGTAGGGTCCCCCATGATATATTCCGGCGCATTCATGTCCAGACTACCCTTTAGATGGAGCCCTTTTTCTTCAGCCCTGGACTGGCTAAGCTTGATGGCATCCTGCAAGACTTTCTTTAGTTCCAGCGGTTTGGGTTCCAACTCAATTTTGCCCGCCTCAATTTTGGAGAGGTCCAGGATATCGTTAATGATTGCCAGCAGGTTATTGCCGGCCACAGAGATGGCGTCCAGGTATTCCCGCTGAGTGGGCCCGAGTTCAGTCCGCTCCATCAGGTCGGAAAAACCGATAATCGCGTTCATCGGCGTCCTGATCTCATGGCTCATATTGGAAAGGAAGATGTCCTTATGGTGAATAGCCTTATGAAGGGCGGCGTTTTTTTCTTTGAGGGGCGTGATGTCATAGGCAATGGCAAACATCTGCCCGGCGGAGGGGTCGGGCTGACAGTTCCATTGCACCCAAATGTAGGACCCATCTTTTTTGCGCAGGCGGTTTTCAAACTCCACGGCTGGTTCGCCCTCATTGAGCTTTTCCAGTTGTGCGTAGGCCCGCTCCTGATCGTCCGGGTGGAAAAAGTCCATAAGCGGCCTGGAAAGGAGTTCGGATTGTTCCCAGCCCAGCTTTTTCATAAAAAAGGGGTTGACCTCTTTGCAGATGCCCTGCATATCCACAATGCACATCAGGTTAAGAGATTCATCAAAGAAGCGCTTGTAAATATCTAACCGGTAGTTGGCCTTCCTGCACGCTATCAGGCTCATAGCAGTTTCTGCAAGCCCCCTGAGCAATTCAATTTGTTTTGGTGTGGCAGAGCGGGGCTTGTCATCAATTACGCAGAGCGTGCCCAGGCTGTGCCCCTGTTCATTCGTAATAGGGTGCCCGGCATAAAACCGGATGTTGGGGTTGCCGGTGACAAGCGGATTGTCCTCAAAGCGCTCATCCTCTTGAGCATCGTTGACGACAAGTGTCTCTCCATCTACTATAGCGTATTGGCAAAAGGAAACCTCCCGGGGGGTGCTCTCTGCCTCAATGCCTACCTTCGATTTGAACCACTGCCGCTCCTCATCGAGCAGCGTTATTAGTGCGATAGGTGCATCGAAAATATGAGAAGCAATACGGGTGAGGTTGTCAAACTCCTTTTCGGCAAGGGTGTCCATGATATTGTAAGACTCCAATGCCTTCAGGCGTTCGCCCTCGTTAGGTGGAATAGGCAGGCTTTTTGACATAAGGATTGTGCATTTGCTTGGACTAGTCTTACTTTCTACACCTCAACGGCTTAGTTTGTTGACGTGGAGCATTAAAGCCAGCCAATATGACGTCAATATAAGCAATTTAGCCTTTAATTGCCTGACCAAATTTGACTGTGTCCGCTGCCCGGTAAGAGAAAAGTAGCTACTGCCTTGCCCTGAAAGCCATCGTAGAGGGAGCGGTGCCAAATACTTCCGGGAGGACAAGCTCTGGCGCTACCAAAGCAAGGCCAATTTTGATAATGGCCAGGTGGTGAATGGTGTGCTCGATATTATAGACCAGCTCACGTTCTAAATTAGTAGCTATGGTTCTGGAGTTCGCAATCTTTTGCAGGTCGCTGCACTGTAGCCGGAGCGGGTGAGGCGCTTTTAGCTGTGAAAGTCGCGTACAGACCGACTCAATGCTCTGAAGGGCCTTGCCGGGCTGGGCTTCCATCTCGGGCGAGCGCCGCCGCTTGCTGTAGTCAATTTCTCCTGCAGGCAGCTGGCTTTGTTCTATCAGGCATTCAAAAAACTCAATGAAATGGCGAGTATGTTGCCCCACTGAGCTGCCTTGTAACAGTTGGGGGTGTTCGGTGTATTGGCGGGAGGTCAGGTGGGGGAGGTAGTATTCCGCCTGCCGTAAAACCTGGGCAGCAGCCTGACGTAAATCCATACGTTTTGCTTTGATTATTCCTGCCAAAGATACTTCCAGCCGGGGTTGGAAGTGAAAATTAAGGTTGGTTTTTAACTTTTATTCTTGATTTCCGTGCAGAAGTGGCGCGGTAAAGTCTTCAGACAGGTTGTTTCAGTGTTTGCACAAAAACAATTATATTGCGAACATATTCAAACGCCTTGAAGGCCTGGAAACATAAAAACGATGCTTTCCCTTCATAGGCTAATCGATTTTTGTCAGACCATTTCCCCTTCAAAAATTAGAGTTGTCTGTGCCAGAGCGGTGCAGGCAGGATCATTCTTGTAGTATCTGTATTACAGGTAATGAAGTATGGATTGCGTGTGACTAAAATTGATAGCTTATGTTTTCTGCTACAAAAAAGGATGAGACTCACCTCCTGCACAAAGGGCTGGGTGAAATATTCGGTGAATTCGATGAAGCGCTGCTCGATTTTCTTTTGCCTCACATCCAATGGGTGAAGTTGCATGGCAGTGAATACCTTTTCGAGGAAGGCGATCAGGGTGATGCGGTATACTTCTTAGTACGAGGGCGATTGCTGGCACTGCGCCAGACTGCAGGAGAAGAGCGCTCCTCTGAGGTGCTGGGCGAAGTGGCCAGAGGAGAAGTCGTCGGAGAGATCGCTGTTCACTCCGAAGAACCCCGTATGGCTAGTGTGATAGCCGTTCGGGATAGCGTCCTGATCAAAATCTCTGCGGAGGCCTACTTTCAGGCCCTTCAGCATTTTCCAAAGTTAGGGCATCGTATTACCAAACGCATCATCAAGCGGCTACGCAGAGATGATACAGGTCAGCATCAGGTGAAGCGCCCGGCGACTATGCTTTTACTTGCGCAGGGTCAGAATGAGGGCTTTACGAAGTATTTTCATCAACTGCAGGATGCCCTCCAGGAAGTTGGCAGCGTCAAAGTCCTAACAGAAGCCGATGTACGTGAGAACTTCGGAACAGTGGAAAACACCGCCCATGACCTGGCCTCAGAACACCTGAGCCACTGGCTGGAGGAGCAGGAGTCTGCGCACGACTTTCTAATTTTTTCGGGACAGCCTGACCAGACAGATTGGATCCGCCGTTGTATGCGGCAAGCGGATCAGGTGCTGCTCTGGGCACCCTTTACTGCAGGGCCCGCGCTGACGCCTCTGGAGAAGGAACTGGAAACTGCCCTTACAGCAGGAATGGCTCCCAAAATACTGGTACTTCAGCATCCGGCAGGCGCCCCCTTTCCAAGAGGAACTGTAAAGTGGTTGGATCAGCGCCCGTGGCTGCACCGTCATTTCCATATCCGGCAGGACAATCCACGCGATATTCCACGCCTGGTGCGGAGTTTGTGTGGCAATGCTATTGGGCTGACCCTGGCAGGTGGAGGTGCCAAAGGCTTTGCACATATCGGCGTGTACCGGGCCCTTCTGGAAAAGGATGTACCGGTCGATATCGTAGGCGGCACGAGTGCGGGAGCTATGCTGGCGGCTGTGATTTCTTTTGATGCCAACTATGAGCAGACCGATAAGTGCCTGAAAGGAGCAGCAGCTTACAACCCGACCAAGGACCTGAATGTGCTGCCGCTGGTCTCTCTGATTAAAGGGAAGCGGTTCCGGGACATGATCAGCCGTGCTATTGAGTGCCTGACGGGCCATCCGGATGTTGACCTGGCTGATTCCTGGATTCCGCTGCACGTGGTGGTGAGCAACCTGAGCAAAGCCCGGGAAGAAGTCTTTACCCGTGGTTCAGCTGTGAAGCTGCTTACGGCCTCGGGAGCCGTGCCTGGCGTTTTCCCACCGGTGCCTCTGGGAGACGACCTCCTGGTTGACGGTGGCAACTTCAATAATTTCCCGGTAGATGTGATGCGCAAGATGGGGGCGGGCTCCGTTATTGGCGTAGACTTTCTGTCCGATAAAAATTACACCCTGGACTTTGATGAAGCCCCGACCTCATGGGAGTTGCTGCGGGACAAGTTCCGCAGGAAGAAAAAGAAGTACAAAATGCCTTCCATGACCAGCATTATCACTAAGTCCTCACTTTTATACAGCACCGCCCGGCGCAAAGAGACCATTCAGTACCTCGACATCCACTTCAATCCCAATGTGCAGAAGTTTGGGTTTGCCTCCTGGAAAGCCTATGAGCACATTCGGGACGAAGGATATCGTCACGGCAAGGAAGTACTCGAGGCTTTGCCGGAAGGGGAATTGAAAGGGTTGCAGGCCCTGGGTTAATGCTCCTGGGCGAACGCCTAACTTGCTTCCCGAAGGAATGGCGGGCGTTCCCACTCCACAGGTGTCTGTTCGATTGCTTCTTTTTTGCGGCGCAGGTAGGTATTGGTCAGCTCTTTTTCAATTTTGATCTCTTGCTGCGTCCGGTAAAGGCTGGTTTCGGTATCAAACCTCACCTTGTTTTTGATGGTGTTGTTCCGGAGACTTACCTTTTCGAGATTGTCCATTTCAAACTCATGCTCATAGTTGTACAGCAGGTAGTCGTAGGGGCTGCGCGGGGAGATGAGCTTGACAAAAATAGGAGCAGTTTCCACAGCAATGAAAAGTAACATGATGAAAATGCTGGCCCAGTAAATCGCATCGCTTTCTGAGCCCAGCCGGTGCAGCGCTTCCATGCGTGCCGCCATGCCTCCGTAAGCGCCCCGCTCCAGTCCGGCGATGTCTGCTTTCATCATGCTATCCACCTCGGTTATGGCGGCCTCCTGTTCAGCGATTAACGGGAGGGCACGTACTTTAATGGCTTGCAGCTCGGCTTCCGCTTTATCGGCATCTGCCTTTTTAGCACGGTAAATAGGGCCCAGGTTTTTGTTACCAGACCCGCCAGTGCCATCCGCTTCTTTTAGAGCCATCAGGGCGAGTGTGTCGCGGATGGCAGCCTGGGTGTTGATTTCGGTTTGCAGGTCCTGTATACGGTCGAGGTGGCTTTGGATGGGCGACCGGTAGCGATCCTGTATAGTAGCCTCCTGGGTTTTGAATACCTCCTGTTCCATCACCAGCAATTCGGCGTTAATCTCCTTTTCGAATATTTTTAGCTCCAAAGGCTTGGAAATGACCAGCGCAAGCAATACCGCCATCAGCAGGCGGGGGAAGGCAATAGCAAAATCCTTCCAGAACGTCCCGCGCTTCTTCATACTGGCTACAATGTACCGGTCGAGGTTGAAAATCATCAGACCCCAGATCAGGCCGAATACGAAAGCAAAGAAATAATGGTCAAAAACAGTGTAAACAGCATAGCCGGCAGAAAAGAATGCCAGTAAGCCTGTGAAAAGGACAGTGCCGCCAATACCGATGAATTTGTTTTCATCAGTAGGGCACTTTTCGAGAATAGTCGTGTCTGCTCCGGAGCAATATAGCAGGAATTGCTTGATCTTTGACATAGTGGTCGGGTGTTTTGATTTGAACAACAGGCAGTTAACGCCGTGGAATACCCCAATCTTACACCATGCCCGGTAAATTCTCCATTTTTTTCGATAAACGCTGGATGACTTTAAGACGATATAGGGTTTTTACTGCCCGGGCCGGATTTGTTCCAGAAGGGAATTCCTACGATAGACCAAGATGGTAGGTAGCTTGCGAAGAACCAGTGCAGCCGCATTATGTGTTTTTAAATTTCAGGCAGGAATAAACTTAGAATATAGAGTTTGAAATTAAGTTAATACCTCAATCCCTTGTTTTGTCTGCATTGTTGCGTGATTGCGAGGTTGTCTTTATTTTGAAATTTAATACAGAAAAGGTAGATAAGTGAACGTTTTATTTAGTTTTGCATTTAAATTGAGAACGAATAAAAAATAGCAAAAAATGGATTTTCAAAAGTTATCCCCTTTAGAACTAAGGGATTTAATCAATAAGTACACTTCTGACCTGAGAAAACTGCAATACCAGGTAGTAAGAACGCAATCTATGGTTAGCGAACTGGAAGGCTACTTATCTGAAGCAGAAAGTGCACTCGGTCTGGAAATTTCAACAGCCATTGTTGAAGTCCCCGAAGTAAAGGCGGCTCCTGCAAAGGAGAAAGAGCAAAAAGCGGCTGCTCCAAAGACTAAGGGGCGTGGTCGTCCGCGGGGTTCTAAGAATAAAAAAACCACCGATAAAAAAACAACGAAGAGCGCAATAGGTAAGGCGAAATCCAAAGGCCCGGAGCAGGCAACGGGCGCTAAGAGCAAAACAAAAGCAACCACTGGAAGCAAGCCCAAAGCCACTAAATCAAAGGCCAGCAAAAAAACAAAAGATACAACTGCCAGCGATGATGTCCCGGGCTACAGGCTGTCAGAATGGGATGATTTCGTATTAAAAAGCATCAAAGACAAAGGTAAGGTCCTGACCACCTCGGAGCTGACTAAAATCGGCGTGGCAGATGCGTCCATAAAGATGGGGGCTGCTCAGATCAAGACCAAGCTGAATGCCAGCCTGCACAAACTGGCCAATAAGAAAGGTCTTCTGGCTAAGGTAGAACATTCCGGCCGCGGTTTTGCGTATGCGCTGCAGGAATGGGTGAGCGCTTCCGGCGAGTTGCCTAAAAAATATGTTGAAAAATAAGGCACTGAAATTATAGTGCCGCTTACTTGCTGATAGAAAAGCTGCATCCGGAGCTGCCGGGTGTGGCTTTTTGCTTATATGCGCCGATGAATCACTGCCTTTTAGAAGGCTTAAAAAACAAAACCCCTGCAGCCTTTCAGCTACAGAGGTTTTTGTTCCTTAAAAAGTAGTTTGGTACCTCAAATATAGTGGTTGTGCAGGAAAAAAGCAACTGCACTGTTACAACTGATAGTATTTTTTGATGTGCGTGCGGATATATATTAACCGGCCAACACCTACAGCCAGAATGACGGGTGATAAGCCCGTTAAGAACCATCCAAGGGGGCGGATTTCCTCAAGGGCTGACATCTCAAGTATAGCAAATCCGGCGCTTAGGAAAACTACGGCAGTACGGAAGTAGGCCAGAAAAGTACGCTCATTGGCCATTCTTGTACGCTCTATGGCGAGAACATCTCTGGTAATCAAGGGTGCCTTTTGACTCATTTTTTGATGCAAATTTCTGGCTTTGGTGGTTTTCCTTCAATGCACTAGATCACAGAAGGGCAAATTTTAATTTTTTCCGGGTAAATTTTGCATTTTCCTTAAATCTCCTCTAGATTGCATGTCTAAATGCAACACGACGTAGCAAATATTATCATTTCACCATTATTCCTGCGGACATTCCCGGCAGGTGCTCGTCGACGCTTCCCACGTCGCCCATAGGGGCGTATACTTAACATATAACCCGTCCGGGGTGTAGCTTTGCTTACCCTTTCCTTTTCCCTGCTGAAAATTAAAACCAGATTTGCATTCATCAATCTGAATACCATTTGGTCTCTGCACCAAATGTTAAATGCATCAATTTGACACATGAAGTTTGATATCCAAATAGCGGACGTTTCTCACGAGGTGTATGCTGAAGAAATCTGCCTCGAATACGCTGAGTCTGCCCGCGCCCGTGGTACCGGCATCGCTCAGCGTCAACCGGAGTACATCCGTACTAAAATCCAGAATGGCAACGCTATTATCGCCCTTCAGGACGGTAAGGTAGCTGGCTTCTGCTACATCGAGGTGTGGAGCCACGAGCGCTACGTTGCCAATTCGGGCCTCATCGTTTTCCCGCAGTACCGGAAGCACGGCCTGGCCCGGCAGATTAAAGCCAAAGCCTTCGAGCTGTCGCGCACTAAGTATCCACAGGCGCGCTTGTTCGGTATCACCACCAGTATGCCGGTCATGCGCATCAACTCTGACCTGGGCTACCGGCCGGTTACTTTTTCGGAACTGACGCAGGATGATGCCTTCTGGGCCGGCTGTAAATCCTGCCCTAATTACGACATCCTCGAGCGCAATCAGCGCCGGATGTGCCTGTGTACGGCTATGCTTGCGCCTTCTAAAGAGGAAGCAGATGCCATGGCCTACGATATGAGCAACATGATTGTCAACCAACGTTAAACCCTTCAATAAACATGAGCCAACCACCTAAAGTCGTCCTCGCGTACAGCGGCGGCCTTGATACTTCGTTTTGCGTAAAGCACCTGACCGCCGATAAAGGCATGGAAGTGCATGCCCTCACGGTAAATACCGGCGGATTCTCCCCGAAAGAGCTGGAAGCGCTGGAACAGAAAGCCCTGCAGCTCGGCGCGGCATCTTACAAAGCCGTGGACGCCTTGCCCACCTATTACGACCAATGCCTGCGCTACCTGATTTACGGCAACGTGCTGCGCAACAACACCTACCCGCTGAGCGTAAGTGCCGAACGGATGTTTCAGGCGCTGGAAGTGGCGAAGTATGCTAATTTGATTGGTGCGGATGCCATTGCCACCATTTGCAACTCTTCACAGCAGGACGCTTTGAAGAGGTTGATTTGCGCAGGTCCTGGGCTCAGGGCCCTGAACGGAGGCCCGGAGGTCGACCTCGAGCGCCTCCTGACCGGCAGGTCCATCGCC
>CAZNHN010000147.1:0-14558 GCA_964572415.1 uncultured Phaeodactylibacter sp. | reverse complement strand
ACACCGGGAGCAAGCCTTGCTGTCCAAAAAGCTGGCCGTTATCGAAACGCAGGTGCCCATTCAATTTGATGCAGAGGCCTACAAAATCGAGGGGCAGGATAATGACCGCCTCGCCGAGCTGTTCAAAGA
The DNA here is from genome assembly GCA_964572415.1 of uncultured Phaeodactylibacter sp. Taxonomy (GTDB): domain Bacteria; phylum Bacteroidota; class Bacteroidia; order Chitinophagales; family Saprospiraceae; genus Phaeodactylibacter. Next base: position 14,429 of record CAZNHN010000147.1, on the reverse strand, counting down.
ACTCGAATTTCGAAGCCTGGCCAAACAGATTCTGGGAGAAGACAAGGTGCCACAGGAAAATGCGCAGGGTGACCTTTTCAATCAGCAAAGCGAAACCAAATCCGAAGTCAAAGCCCCGCCAGCCCATTCCGTAGCGGACAAAAATATCGGCAATACCGAACACACTTACCACCTTGTGGATAGCGAAGAAAAACGGGCAGAGCTTCTTCAGCTCCTGATGGAGGCCAAGCGCATCTGTTTCGATACAGAAACGACCGGCATCGATGCCACACAGGCAGAATTGGTGGGTATGTCCTTTTCTGTGAAGGCCCACGAAGCCTATTATGTGCCCGTGCCGTCAGGCTATGAAGAAGCGACCCGCCTGGTGCAACAGTTCAAAGCGGTGATGGAGGACGAAAACATCGAAAAGGTCGCCCAAAACCTCAAGTACGACGCCCTTATGCTCCGCCGGTACGGCGTGGAAGTCAAAGGCCCCTATTTTGACACCATGATCGCCCACTACCTGCTGGAGCCCGAGCTGCGCCACAATATGGACTACCTCTCGGAGACCTACCTCAAGTACCAGCCGATTGAGATCGAAAGCCTCATCGGCAAAAAGGGCAAGAAGCAAAAGACCATGCGCGACCTGCCGCCGGAAGAGGTGAAAGACTACGCGGCCGAAGATGCCGACATCACCCTTCAGCTCAGAGATTACCTGGCGCCTAAACTGGAGGAAGAAGGCTTTCAAAAACTATACGAAGAAATTGAAGCGCCCCTGGTGCGCGCCCTGGTCAATATCGAGCACGAGGGCATACGGCTCAATGCCGACTACCTCAAGTCTTATTCCAAAGAATTGGGCAAGGAAATCGATCAGTTGGAAAAGGAAATCCATGAGGATGCAGGTACGGCATTCAACGTTGCCTCTCCCCGTCAGGTTGGGGAAGTCCTCTTTGAGAAGATGGAGCTGCCCTACCGTTTCAAAAAAACCAAGTCCGGACAGTACTCCACCAGTGAAGAGAAGCTGGCAGAACTGGCCGGAGAGTACCCCATCGTTCAGAAAATCCTGGACTACAGAGGCCTGACCAAGCTGCGGTCTACCTACGTGGACGCCCTGCCTAAGCTCATCAATCCGCTTACCGGGCGCATCCACAGCTCCTTCAATCAGGCGCTGACCGCCACCGGGCGGCTGAGCTCCAATAACCCTAACCTGCAGAATATCCCAATCCGGACACCGCAGGGGGCTCGGGTGCGGGAGGCGTTTATCCCGCGCGACGAAGACCACGTCCTGCTTGCCGCCGACTATTCTCAGATCGAGCTGCGCCTCATTGCAGAGATGAGCGGGGAAGAAGCCATGCTGGAAGCCTTTAAGTCCGGTAAAGACGTCCACTCTGCCACTGCTGCCCGCGTATTCGACGTACCCTACGAGGAGGTCACAAGGGAACAGCGCTACCGGGCCAAGACCGTCAATTTCGCACTCATCTACGGGGCGGGCGCTACGAACCTGTCCCAGCAATTGGGCATCAAGCGCAGCGAGGCTAAGGAGTTGATCGATCAGTACTTCAGCCGCTACCCAGATCTGAAAGGCTACATGGACGGTATTGTGGAAAAAGCCCGGAAGGACGGCTACGTCAAAACCCTGATGGGCCGCCGCCGCTACCTGCGCGATATCGACTCCCGTAATGGAGTACTGCGCAGCCACGCCGAGCGAAACGCCATCAACACCCCGGTACAGGGTACGGCAGCAGATATGATCAAGATCGCTATGGTACGCATCAACGATATTTTCGAAAAAGAGCAATTCAAATCAAAGATGATCCTGCAAGTGCATGACGAACTGGTGTTTGATGCCCACAAGTCAGAGCTCGACACCATTAAGCCGATCATAGAAGAGCATATGGTCAACGCCATCCCCAACCTCAACGTGCCGATCCTGGTAGAAATGGGTGAAGGGAAGAACTGGAGGGAAGCCCATTAATAAAAAACGAACCACCTATTATGAATTTGTCCACCACCCGCCAAACCCGGTCTAATTTCATCCGGCTGCTTTCCGGCATGAGCCTGGAAGCCGTGAACCACATCCCGGAAGGCTTCAATAATAACCTGATCTGGAATTTCGGGCACATCATTGCCACGCAGCAGTTGCTCACCTACAGCTTATCCGGGCTGGAGCCGAAAGTGGGTGACGAAGTCCTGGCAGCCTTCCGAAAGGGTACCAAACCCGAAAAAGTACATACCACCGCCGAACTGGAAGGGCTGAAAAAGCTGGCGGTTTCTACCCTCGAGCAGTTTGAGGCTGACATCAAGGCGGGCCTTTTCCAAACTTTCGAGTCCTACCCTACCAGCTATGGAGTCGAGCTGACCAATCTTGAGGAAGCCGTCGCTTTCAACGGATTGCACGAAGCCCTCCACCTGGGCTACGCTATGGCATTGAAGCGGGCACTCTAAGCTGCCGCTCCTGCCAGTACGCATCATCATGGAACCGGAAAGCCGTGGGCTGGTAATGGCCTACGGTATCCACATTTGCTGCTTCCGGCACCGGCTGCCCGGTCAGGTAAAAAGCAGCATTCACCAGCAGGCGGCGGAATTCCTCATCAAGAAGGTCAGTAGAAGCGCCCATCGTACAAGCGAAGGCTTTTCCGGCTTCCCCACCCGGTAGCTGATAGGGCTTCAGCCAAGCCACCGGCATCATCGGCTGATTGGGATTGTACTGCTCACTGCTTCCCGGATTGGTTGAAGAAATTGCCCAGTGCTCCTCCCGCATACCATACATCAAATCAGCCTCTTCATAACTGCCGCTGTTTTCGGTGACTTGCCCGTATACCAAAGGCATGGCTGTGCTATCCAGCGGCTGAGATAAACCGTACACATCGGTTGGCCCCCAAATTTCCCCGGACTGAATGCCATTGAGCACGGGATGCTTAGCCGCCTCCCGGGGAATGATACCTCGTGTACTTTGGTGTTTGTGGTGCCCGTGATGGCTGTGCCAATTGGTGCCCAGCACCAGTTGCCCAAACCCACCGTGCCAGGCTTCCTTTTCCCCTTTGTAATAATTGCCCCAATGCCCCCACGGGCTGAGCGTATCCCTAAAGCGGAACGCATGGGTAGCGGTACGAAGCCCAATGACTGGTTTCCCTGCCTCCAGGTAAGCTTTGAAATACCCCATCTGCTCATCGGGCAGCTCCCGGAACCGGGTGAAAAGCACCAGCAAATCTGCCTTTTCCAGCTGCTCCAGCCCCGGAATATGGTAAACGTAGTTGGGATTGATGATGCCGGGCTGCTCCGGATGCTGGGCAAAGAGCACCGTACAGTCAAAGCCGTGCCGCTGTGAGAGGATTTGGGCCAATTGGGGCAGGGCTTCCTCCGAACGGTATTCCTCGTCCCCACTCACCAGCACGATCTTTGGGCTTTCCGCAGCCCTGGATTTGGACATATAAGTCGCATAGGAAGAAGGTGGCCCTTCGGGCGTTTCCGGGGCTTGTTCTCCGGCACAACTCCAAAGCAGCAGCAGGGTGGACAATAAAAGCAGCGTATGCTTCATGGTTTGTTTCTATTTTGGGTGTTGGCCCAGCAGTTCCGCCGGACGGTAAAAGCCTTCCTGATCCGCAACCGCAGCGCGTACCCTTTTCACTTCTGCCTGAGCAATGGGCGCTGCGCTGTTGCCGAAGGCATTGCGCACGTAAGATAGCACATCTGCAATTTCCTTGTCGCTCAGCAAGCCCTCAAAAGCGGTCATAGGTACCTGCCCCGGATAGATTTGCCCATTGACCTCAATGGGGCCGTGCAGCCCTTTCAGCGTCAGTTTGATCAGGCGCTCCTTGCTGCCCGTCACCCATTCTGATCCGGCCAGGGGCGGGAATCCGGAAGCGGTAAGCCCCTTTCCATCCGGCTGATGGCAGGTTATACAGGAGCCTTCGCGTTCGTACACCTGTTGCCCGGGGCTAAGGGTAGCTTCAAGGCCGGCTGATGCAACAGCGGGCGTATCGGTGTAGAGGCGTTCGCGCAAGGTAGCATATACCGGTTCCATCCACTCATCCACGGCTTCCTGTTCGGCACGTTCCAGCACAGACCGGGCAACGGCAGGCTCCAGCCAGGAAGCGGCTACGACAGCCTCCAGGCGCACCCGCCCATTTGGGTCACCGGTACATGCTAACAGCAAGTCTGCCTGATCGGCTACCTGATGCCCGGTATAACGCAAAACGCGCACCGCTGCTGCCCGCACCCGGTAATCTTTGGCTTTGAGCAACTGCCGCAGCAAAGGCTCCTCCACCTGATTGTGCCCCCAACTGACCCAAAGCGCTTCGAGTAGATGTCGTTCGTACCCGGCATCCAATGTGTCCAAATTTACTGTCCACCTGCGCAGGGCGGGCAGGACATCGGCGGCATTTCTGCCTCTAAGCTCGCGGCGGGTGCGATAGCGGGTGCGGTACTCCGGCAGCTTTAGGTTATCTAATAGGGTGGGAATAGCTGCTCCGTCGATTTTGGCAGGGCTGACGAAGGGGCGGCCCGGGTAGGTCACCCGGTAAATACGGCCGTGGGCATGGTCGCGCAGCGGGTCACGGGCATTGTGCTGCATATGCCCGATAAGTCGGTTGTGCCAGTCCACGAGATAAAGGGAGCCATCCGAAGCAAATTCCATGTCCACAGGCCGGAAGTGAGGATCAGAAGACCGCAACAAATCTTGCCGGTGGCGGCTGCTGTATCCGGTGCCTGCTTCCAGCATTTGGTGCTGCTTGGTACCCAGAAAGCCAATAGTATTGTTAATGAGCAAATCACCCTGCACTTCATCCGGAAAATGGCGGCTCGAGACAAATTCCAGGCCCGAGGTGGGCCGTACCCGGTGGGCCGACTCAATGATATTGACCGCCTTGGGATTAGCTTTTCCATAGACTGGCGCAATAGTCCCCGGTGACATCCACCGCACGTCCGGGCCGGAGGTTTCGGCAAAGAAGGGCTGCCCCCACGCGTCAAAGGCAATACCCCAGGGGTTGGGAATGGCGAGCTGTGCGGTGCGCTCCAGGCGATGCCGGGTCGGATTGTAGCGGTAAAAGCCGCCGTTGGTGCCGCGGACGGTGCCGTAGGGTGTTTCCACATTCGTATGTAAAAAGGTGCCTTCGCCCATAAAGATGGCTCCGGAAGGGTCCGCACAAAACGCGCTAATGGCGTGGTGGGTGTCGTGATCGTCAAACCCGCTAAGCAAAATTTCCCTTCGGTCTGCCCGGTCATCCCCATCCGTGTCCGTCAGCAGTACCAGGCTGCTGCCTTGAGAAACGTACACCCCTTCCGGGGCGATTTCAAACCCAATAGGCAAGTGTAGCCCATCCGCAAAAGTAGTCTGCCGGTCCGCTTTCCCATCCCCGTCCGTATCTTCCAGGATGATGATTTTGTCGTTGGGGCGCTTGTCGCCGGGCTTGTAATGCGGGTAGGAAGGCATCACAGCCACCCACAGCCGGCCTTTGTTGTCGAAAGACAATTGTACAGGATTGGCGAGGTCTTCGAATTCCTTTTCAGATGCGAACAGCTCTACTTTGTAGCCGGGGGCTGCCGTTAGCGTAGCCTCTGCATCAGCGCCATATTGGTAAGGCATTAGCCCATCGGCTGGTTTAAAATTGGTCTCTACCGGAGGAAGGGAGGGCGTACGGGCATCTGCGGTTTTGAGATCATAGGGCTCGCCCTGTAACAGCTTCCGGATCGCCGTATCTCTCACTGCCGTCATGGCGCGGATTTTCCGGAGTTCTGCCGGATAATTGTCCGGTCCGTAGGGCTCGTATCGGCGGCCGTACACATGCACGCTGTTGGGAATTTTGTAGTCATTGGCCCAAAACCAGTTTTTGTCCTGCACGGCTTTCCGCAGGGTATCGGGCTCGACCCTGATTTCCTGGTTTTTGCCAAAGAGCTGATCGGCCAGGTAGCTGGCTACGCGCTGATTGCCTGCATCATTTAGTTGCAGCCCGTCGATGGTCAGGGGCTGCCCTTCGGCATACCAGGCTTTGGAAGGCTCAAAAAGGTCGACGACCGGTACACCTTCTGCCACTGCGATCTCCTGAATAGCAACGGTATACAGCGACAGCATGGCATTTTGGCGGTGGCCTTTCGGCAAATCAGCAGTAGCGGAAAGGTTCTGAATAGCAGTGGGCGTCACCAGGATTAGCTGGGGCGGGTGGCTATTGTTATAAGCCTGCCCGAGGGTGTGCCGGATAAAGGCCCGAAGCTCCGCTTTGAAAGTGGGCAACCGGTCCGGGCCAAACTGTGCCGCATTATACCCCCAGAATGCCAGGATGATGTCAGCATTGAGGGTATCGAGCCATTCATCAGGATAGGGGAAGTGCCCCTCGCTGTGGGATGGGTTGGCCAACTCTTCGTAGTAAGCTTCAGCACCCGGGAAAGCCCAGGGGGTATTGCGGGCCGGATGAGGGCGGAAGCCCGGCATATCGCCGCCATCGCAGAGGTTGCGGATGAAGAGCAGGCTGTCAGGGTACCGCAGGTGGAAGGCCGTCTCAAGGTGTCCATAGTGCAACATGCGTGCGCAAATATTACCGCCAATGAGAGCGATACGACTGCCTTTTTTGACAGTTACGAGGGGTTGCGGGGTTGGGCTGCATGCGCTCAGGGCAATGTACAAAAGGAGGCCTAGTGCAATCGGGCGAAGGAAAAGTGAATCATGAGGCGAACCGGGCATAAGGGTAGCTTGAAAGGCACCATTGAGCAATTTTGAATGTATTGACTAATGCTGCGCTGAGTATTAAGGTTTGAGGGATACGGGAGATTTGCTCTTAAAATTAAAAAGAAAAAAGTGGATGGCAAACAAATGAAAACAGGGCACCTCTCCATTCACTGGAAAAGCGCCCTGTTTATCGGATTAAAAGGTCTTTTTAGTAAGCCTTGGCAAACAGCACCCGCTGCCCGGAAGGCTTGCCGGTAAGGACACACTGTCCTTCTTCTTTTTCATTATCGAGTGGGATACAGCGGATCGTAGCTTTGGTCAGCTCCTTGATCTTTAGCTCTGTTTCGGTAGTACCGTCCCAGTGGGCAGAGACAAAGCCACCACCCCAGGATTCGATCTCAGCGTTGCCGCTGCCGGAAACCGCTTCCTTGAAATCATCGAAGTTGTCCACTTTCGTGATATTGTCGTCGCGAAACTGTTTCGCCCGTTCAAAGAGGTTGTTTTGAATTTCGACCAGCAGATTCTCGATGTATGCAGCCGCCTCGTCAATCGGCACAAAAGTCTTCTCTTTAGTATCACGGCGGGCAATTTCCACCTGCCCCTTTTCCAGGTCGCGCTTACCGATGCCAATGCGGACCGGAATGCCCTTCATCTCGTGCTCGGCAAACTTAAAGCCGGGCCGGTTCTTTTCGTCATCGTCAAACTTGACGCGAATGCTGCGGCCGCGCAGCGCTTTCATCACTTTTTCTGCCGCCTCGCCGATTTCCGGGCCGGGCTTTGGAATAGGTACAATGACCACCTGCGTAGGTGCAAGTTTCGGCGGTATTACCAGCCCATCGTCGTCGGAGTGGGTCATGATCAGGCCACCGAGCAGACGAGTGGAAACGCCCCATGAAGTCGCCCAAACGTACTCCTGCTGATTCTCCTTATTGAGGAACTTCACATCAAAAGCTTTGGCAAAGTTCTGCCCCAGGAAGTGGGAGGTACCTGCCTGCAGCGCCTTGCCGTCCTGCATAAGCGCCTCTATGGTGAAGGTCTCATCCGCTCCGGCAAAGCGTTCATTGGCGGTCTTAATGCCCTTGACAACTGGCATAGCCATATACTCTTCCGCAAATTCGGCGTAAACTCGTTGCATTTGCAAGGCTTCTTCCATTGCTTCCTCACGGGTGGCGTGAGCGGTATGCCCTTCCTGCCAAAGGAACTCTGTGGTGCGCAGGAACAGACGGGTACGCATTTCCCAACGTACCACATTCGCCCACTGATTGATCAGCAGAGGCAAATCGCGGTAGGAGTTGATCCAGTCTTTATAGGTATCCCAGATGATCGTCTCAGAAGTAGGGCGCACGATGAGTTCTTCTTCCAGTTTGGCGTCCGGATCGACCACCACACCGTTGCCATTGGGGTCATTCATCAGGCGGTGGTGGGTAATTACTGCACACTCCTTTGCAAAGCCCTCTACGTGCTGTGCCTCGCGGCTGAGGAAACTTTTGGGAATAAACAGCGGGAAATAGGCATTCACATGACCGGTTTCCTTAAACATCCGGTCGAGCTCATCTCTCATATTTTCCCAAATTGCGAAACCGGTAGGCTTAATTACCATGCAGCCTTTCACCTGAGAGTGGTCAGCAAGGCCCGCCCGTTTCACAATATCGAGGTACCACTGAGAATAGTTGTCTTTTCGCTGAGTAATTGCTTTAGCCATAAATTTGTCTTATTATCCGCTGTTTTAACAGGGTTTAACCGTTATTATACCGTACTTTTGTTCCGTAAAAGCCCTTTTTAACAATTGTTAATTCGCGACAAGCCCTTATTTAACAAGGTGCAAACGCGGTTTTAAGGGGGTTTTAACTAAAAATTAGGCACAAAAGTAATAAATTACGTGTTGTAAGAAATAAGAGCGCAACGGTAATTACATTAAAAACAATTTTTATGAAAAGCTATAAAATATCGCCTTTGTTGATCGCCCTGTTCCTAGTCTGGGGTATGGGCGATATAGGCGCGCAGTACGACGATCTCTACTACAATCCGGATACGGATGGCGCTTACTATGATTACAGCAACAGCTTTAATGATGGTAATGCCTCCAGTTCCAACCGGAACAACGACGAATACTACGACGATGAGTATTACGATTACGAATATACCTCACGGATTCGTCGCTTCCACCGGCCCTATCAGGGGTTTGGGTTCTTCGATCCGGTATATGTAGATTACGCCTATTTTGATCCTTTCTTTAATCCGGCAGCAGCAACTATGCTCATTTATGATTCGCCCTGGCGCTGGAACCGGTGGAATCGCTGGAACCGGTGGAACCGCTGGAATAACTTTGGCTGGGGTCCGGGAATCAATATTAATGTAGGCATTGGCTTCGGTAATGCCTGGGGCAGCCCGTGGGGCTTTAACGCCTGGAATTCTCCCTGGGGCTTCAACCGTTGGGGTTGGAATGACTTCGGCTGGGGCGGTGGTCCATGGGGCTTCAATAATTTCGGCTGGAACAGCTGGAATTCTCCCTGGGGCTGGGGCGGCGGTGGCTTTGGTATCTGCCCAACCTGGGGTAACGGCTTCGCCTACAATACCGTCAATAATGTGAACATTAATAATAACTTCAACGATGGCAGGGGCACCTACTACGGTCCACGTACCAATGGCTCCGTGAACCGTCCAAGCCAGGCCCGCCGTGACATCGGGTTGCAGCAGGATGGCCGCACACCGACTACCGCGACACCAAAAGATGTAACGGTAAGCCGGAATGGCGCAGCTCCCCGCAATGCAGAAGCGACTCCTGATCGCCGGAGTGATCAGAATCCTAACGCAGCGAAGGTCAGCCGTACCTATGAACGCCCCCGCACCTACGATCGGGCACCTGTGACCACCGTGACACCGGAACGTTCCAGAGCGGTAACCAGCCGTGACAATTCATCACGGACGTCCACCCGCAGCCGCAGCAATGCAGCACGCCGCGATTACAACGCACCGCGTAACAGTGGCACCTACGATCGGAGTGGCAGCGCACCCCGCAGCTACGACCGTGGAACAAGCAACAGCCGCAACTCGCGGACTTATTCCACGCCACGTAGCAGCCGGAGCTATGACAGAGGGAACAGCAGCAGCCGGAGCAACCGTACTTATACGCCACGCTCCAACCGCAGCAACTCCTCACGCAGCTACACGCCGAGCAACAACCGGAGTTCACGCTCCTACACGCCGCGCAGCAACAGCAGCTCACGGAGCAGCAGAAGCTATTCTTCTCCAAGCAGAAGCAGCAGCCGGAGTTACTCTTCGCCAAGCCGGAGTAGCAGCAGCAGAAGCTATTCTTCTCCAAGCCGGAGTAGTAGTAGCCGAAGCAGTGGCAGCAGCCGGTCATCAAGCTCAAGCCGAAGCCGGGGCAACTAGACTGAAAAGAACTGACTTCGTTTGACGAGTGAGAGAAGGGGTGGAGTATACCGATGAACTGGTCCCACCCCTTTTCTTATGCACCGCACTTACGTCTCTCTCTACTTGTTGATTAATAAAAACTATCCTAAATGAAATATACGATCGCTTTTGCAGCCCTTCTCTTCTGCTTTAGCGGAACGATGCGGGCACAAAATTTTTCAGACGCGCTACGCCTTTCCAACTTCCAGGTAGGCGGTACCGCCCGCTCCATCGGAGCCGGCAGTGCCATGGGCGCTATGGGTTCTGATTTTTCCGTCATGAGCACTAACCCAGCCGGGCTGGGCTGGTACAGGGGCTCAGAGTTTGTTATCTCCCCGGGCGTCTTCAATGCCAGCACCACTTCCAGGCTGCTCAATGATGACAACGGTACGGGTATTGAAGAAAACCGCGCCAATTTTAACCTGAATACCTTTGGTGTGGTCTTTGCGAATGCCAATACCAACCGCGACTGGCGGGCAACTAATTTCGCCATTGGTGTAAACCGGCTGGCCAATTTCCACCAGGACTTCTACTTTGAAGGCTCCTCGCCCGGCTCTATTGTCAACCGGTTCCAGGAACAGGCTAATAGTACGGCAGGCTTTTCAGACTTCGAGTCCGGCCTGGCCTTTGATGTAGGAGCACTGTATCAAATTGGCGGTGACGACTTCTACTCCTCTGATTTTGATAATAGCCCCAATGCAGATGTCTTCAAACGGCAGGATGTCTTTACGAGTGGGGCCATCAACGAGTTTGTCTTGTCCTTTGCCGGCAACTACAAAGAGCGGCTCATGATCGGGGGTACCATTGGTGTGCCCATCATCCGCTACGAAGTCGATAAGGAATACCGGGAGGAAGACCGGGGGATGGAGGCGGATGGCAATATTCCATTTTTCAATGCCCTGACGTATAACGAAAACCTGTCTACAAGCGGTACCGGCGTCAATCTGAAACTGGGCGCCATTTACCGGGCGAACCAAATGCTGCGCCTGGGGATGGCCGTGCATTCCCCCACCTTCATGCGGCTGGATGATGTGTACACGGCAAGCATGGGTTACAGCTATACAGATCAGGAGGGTGACTTTGACTTTTCATCCGAATCCCCCGATGGCAGCTTCGAATACCGGCTTCAAACCCCCTGGCGCTTTATCGGTAGTGCCGGTCTTATCATCAACAATGGAAGCCTCAGGCGCGCTGATAACAACCGGGACTTGAAAGTCCGGTCTCCCAGAGGCGGATTCCTTTCTGCTGAAATCGAATACCTGAACTACAGTGAAAACCAGTTCCGCTACGACGGCTTCGGGGATGCTGAACGGGAAGTGAATGCTGCTATTGCCGAGGAACTGGGAAGTGCCTGGAACCTGCGCCTGGGCGGCGAATATGCCTATGACCAATTTCGGGTGCGCGCCGGCTACACGTTGCAGCAATCACCGTTGCAGGGTGACGATACGACCAACAGCATCATCAGCGCAGGGCTTGGGCTGCACAAAAAGACGTTCTTCCTGGATATGGCCTACCGCCGTCAGATGAATGAAGCGTTTTATACGCCCTACCTTACATTTGATGCACCTGAGCAGTTGGTAGAGCAACAGGCTAACCTTGGGCAGATCGTATTTACCCTCGGCTTTCGGTGGTTTTAACAACTAACGCCCCATCAGGGTGTTTGTAAAACATAACCAAAAACACGACACAGGAGCTGTACCCACAGCTCCTGTCTGCTGATATGGATTCACTCACACAAATCACCCTGGGCGCTGCTGTAGGCGAGGTCGTACTCGGCAAAAAAGTCGGTAACCGGGCGATGCTCTGGGGCGCTATAGGTGGTACCGTTCCCGATCTGGATGTCTTCGCCAATATGGCTACGGACGAGATCAGCGCGCTGGCCTTCCACCGGGCAATCACCCATTCCTTCGCCTTTGCAGCTCTGGCACCCATTGTTCTGGGCGGTCTGGTACACCATATTTACAAGCAGCAGCGCATCGGGCAGGCCTTCGGTCTATCGGCAGCGCTTATTTTTTTAATGATCGCATTAGGGTCCGTCACGATGCCCGTGCCTCCAATTGAAGTCTTAAAAGTTGCCGGAGCCATTACCGCAGCGATCCTGTTTTTCCCTTTAGTCAGCTGGGGGGCACAGACAGTCCGGGGCACTTCTGACCACCCCTGGACAGCGAGTTGGCGCGACTGGAGCTGGTTATTCTTCTGGGCGGTTTTCACCCATCCTCTGCTGGATGCCTGCACCACCTACGGTACACAGCTTTTCCGGCCGTTTTGGGACTATCGGGTAGCCTTTAACAATATTTCCGTAGCCGATCCAGCTTATACCTTCCCCTTTCTGCTACTGCTGCTCGCTGCGTTTATTGTGGGCAGAAAACGACAAGCGCTGCGCACACGACTCAATACCGCTGGCCTGGTGGTGAGTAGTTTGTACCTGGCTTTCACCTTTGCCAACAAATGGCATATCAACCGAACCTTTGAAGCTTCCCTCCAACGGGAGGACATCCCCTACGAGCGCTATATGACCTCCCCGACCATTCTCAACAACCTGCTCTGGCAGGGCATTGCCGAGGGAGACACTGCTTACTACCATAGCATGTACTCTATCCTGGATGAAGAAGCGGTGTTTGAGGGCTTCACGGTCATCCCCAAACAGCATGAGCTCCTCCACCCAGCAGAGGGCTCCCGTGACCTTGAGGTGCTGCAGTGGTTCTCAGACGGCTACTACTCCGTGTTTGAGCGGGGCGATACGGCGTTGCAGTATAATGACCTTCGTTTTGGCTCCCTAAACCAGTCGTTTGAGGAGCCTTCCGACTTCGTATTCCATTTTATCCTGGAGCAGGATGAGGATGGGGAGTGGCGTGCCCGTCAGGGGCGCGAGCAGCCCGGGGATATGGATAGAGCTTTCAGCAGGCTATGGAACCGGATGATGGGGCGGAAGTAGGAAGCGCTTTTGTGGCAGGGCATAAAAAGCCGGACTGGAAATGAACAGGCTTTTGTATTTTCAGAGAGACAGAAAACAGGAATTGCCGAATCCCTTATTTCTACTTATTTAGAGCGCGTTCAAAAGTGCAGAAATTAACTTGATCGCGGGTGATAAGAAAACCACAGAGATCTCATGCAGCGTATGAGGGCGTATTTGACCAACAAGATCTAATTGATGAAAAATAAAAGCAGGGCATTAAATCTCATAGCTTTAGGAGTGTTGCTCTTCTTAGGAATGATTACTGCCTTGGTGGCCAATGATACCCCTCTAAGCTGGAGACTTTTCCCGGGTGATTCTGCGTTGTTTTTGCCGCTGTTGTTTTGTCTTCCAATGGTCTTTTCCATCATCTCTCTGAAAAACGAGAAAAATGGATTATCCAAATTCATACTGGCTCTTTCAACCATTGGATTTATAGTAACTGGTCTTTTAACCTTGTATATACTAGTGTTAGGTACTGCCTGGAATCATTAAAAGAACAAAAATGAAATACCGAAAGGCTTCCAAAATTTTCTGCTTTGCTGTAATATCTTTTCTGTGCCATCCCGTTTTTGCCCAAAATCTAAAGCAGGAAAAGATGGAACAACTCAGCTTCCTGGTCGGAGAGTGGATTGGCACTTCAAAAATCTATGAAAACGGGGTGGTAACCAGGCAATGTGCGGCCTACGAAAACATCGCCTATGACCTCAACAAGAGCATTTTGGTCATTGAACTTAATACCGAGTTTTTGCAGCTCCGTACCATCATCAATTACGACGAAAAAGATCAAAAATATTACTATCACCGGTTTTCTAAGGATGGGGCTGCTGTTTACCCCGCGGAGTTCAGGGATGGACAACTTATAGTATGGAAAGACGAAAAGACCAGATTCTTTTTCACCGGAACACCAAACGGAGATTTTATGGAATATGGGGAACAACTGGTCAATGGAAAGTGGGTGAAAACTTTTGAAGATAGTTTTATAAATACTAGGTAAATATACTGACGATTAAGTGGTCTCCGATAAAGATCGGAGCAGCAAACCTACTGAATGCCTGCCTACGTGTCGGTACTTCGGCAGGCAGGTCAGCATTTTACGCTGAGAAGTGGCCTGCGGCCATAGGTAGATATGAATTTAATAGCCTCAATGCGTCGTATTAATTATTAATCAAAACAATAATATTAAGGAGCCTGATTCCTATGACTTGATTCCTTCAAACTCAAAAGTCGCTGTACTAAAAGCTCCGGCGAGAGTACTGCACCCACAGGGAGAGCAAATACCAGGCACTTGTCATTTAAATAGAAAGACCCTATTTTTAGAGTATGTTATTTTGGGCGAAATATTACTGACACCCCAAATACAGTTATACTATGAAAAGGCTGCCCACTCTACTCCCGCTTATTCTACTGTTGTTTTTAACC
>CAZNHN010000146.1:0-14673 GCA_964572415.1 uncultured Phaeodactylibacter sp. | reverse complement strand
ACTCAATGCTTGCCCGTGTTTCGTCGCCTTTAGGCTTTGACCACCTTAAAGGCAGAAGGGTCGGCATATACGCCTTGAAGCGGTATGCCCTGGAATAGCATACCACTTCGTAATGCGTATACTTGAACAAAAAACATAACCACACTGCTAAAGCCTTGAGCTATAGCGGTATCGTTGGTATTGGCATTAAACAGATATGCTCGAACTGCCCCTCAGCCGGTAACTGAGGCCCCTGCTCGTGCTATCCCCTGCTGGGCGCTTCCGACAGCACCGCTGGCTACAGCGCCGTGACACGGTGTGCCCGAGAAGGGCGGGGGTGGATCTAAGTCAATTTCTATTTATTCATACATAAAAACATCTTACTTATGAAAAACAAATTCCTACTCCTCACCTGGCTGCTCGCCGTGCCCCTGCTGTGGGGCGGGTGCGACAAGCAGAGAAACTGCCCCGAGCTCAAACTCCCCACACTCACCACAGAAGGGCTTAACACCTTCGGCTGCCTGATTGACGGGGAAGTATGGGTGCCCCACGTGGACTGGCAGCTGATCCAAACTCCGCTGGACTTTGGGGAGATTACGGTGGTGCATTTTGAGGATGAGAATGCATTTTATATTAGAGTAGATCGACGGCCCAATGGCAATTGCGACACTACCGATCAAGTTATGCATTTTAGTATATCCCTAGATTCTATGGACAAAGGGGAGCTAAATTACAGTAGCGGCTTTAGTGACTGGAATACAGGCAATTGGCAATATCGCCCTGATACTACTGTCAACCGTGTTGTGGACATTCAGAAGTTTGATCTTGACGAGCGTATCCTCTCGGGCACCTTTAGCTTTGACTTTAAAGATTACGGCACAGGTGAAGTACGTGAAGTCAGAGACGGCCGCTTGGACTTAAAGTTCTAAGACACATAAAAAACACCAAGATGAAAAAATTAACTGGATTATTTACACTCTTGGTGTTGGCGAGCCTGCTTTGGGCTCAGCAGCCAACAGGTACGCTCTCTTTTCAGAATGATGCCGATGCCGTGATCACTGATGTGGTTGGCAACTTGAATTTTTCAGAGCTCAGCACGGGCTTGCTGCTAGAACGGACTGTGCCATGGGCAGATCCAACGCTGTTCCACGGGCAAAGCGTTTCTGATACAAACCTGATTAACCATAATGGATTCGGACTGCTGTATGCTACGCTATCTGGAATGGGCGTAAACGCGCCTGCATTACCGGGCCCCGGCAGCACCTACGTTCCGGCTATGAATGATCTGAATGCGAGTTCGGATACCTTTCCCATTAGCATGCTCTTCATGGATTACGAACGGTTTAAGCCCTACGCAATAGATTCCAACCTTTTGGCCTGGACTGCCAACGCGGGGGGGGCAAAGCTTATCTGATGTAACCAACCGCCCGGAAAGCCCTTACGCATTAGAGCGGCTCTTTGCAGCGTCTGCCTTATACGATAAGGCAATAGGTACTTCGCTTTCTTTTATCCTTCCAT
Organism: uncultured Phaeodactylibacter sp.; assembly: GCA_964572415.1. Classification (GTDB taxonomy): domain Bacteria; phylum Bacteroidota; class Bacteroidia; order Chitinophagales; family Saprospiraceae; genus Phaeodactylibacter. The sequence goes on along the minus strand of CAZNHN010000146.1, from coordinate 13,176 downwards.
CTCATCTCTTTTTCTCCAATTGCAACACTGGTGGCAGCACACTTCTTTCCTTATCCATTGACCTGGATGACGGCAATGGCTATCAGTTGGCCTCCTTTGGGCAGCTTATCTCCGCTCAGTACAGCAGTGGGGGCAACAAACGGGTCAAACTAAAGATGAAAACATTTGACCGGAAAGAATATGTGGCTCATTTTTCCTTTAGGGTGATGGAGCAGAGTATTGGTACTCGTTTCCCGAACATTCCAGTAGATTCAATTATTCCAGCAACCCAAGAGCACAGCGGAGGGGTGATGAATATTTTCATCAACGACTGTAACGATGGGCTGACCAAGCCCCTCATCATTGCCGATGGGCTTGACCCGGTGCAGAGGAAGGAGAACCGGACCTGGGAGTTTGCGATACAGTTGTTAAATTATCAGCTACAATCAGGCGATGTTTTAATTGATCAGCTGGAATCCGAAGGCTACGACATCATCTTCCTGGATTACAACAATGGGGGCGATTACATACAGCGCAATGCACGGATGGTGCAGGACGCGCTGCGGATGATCAATCAGATGAAGGCTGCTAATAACAGCCAGGAGGAGGGCATTTTGCTTGGGCCCAGCATGGGAGGCCCCGTAACCGAGTATGCCTTATTAGAAATGGAGCAAAATGGAGAAAGCCATGAAATCGAGCAATTGATGCTTTTGGACGGAGTTCAGCGAGGGGCTAATGTATGCTTAGGGCTCCAACATGCAACAAGGCATATTTATTTGTTGGAAGGCCCTTGGGGCATACCGCTTAGATTGTTTGTTCCTGCCCTATCAGCTGCCAAAGATATATTTAATGAACCCGCATTAAAACAGATGCTGTTGTACCATGCTTATTCAACTGATGGCGTAAGCCCCATGCCTGAACATGGGCAACTTTATGCTGAATTAGAGGCATTTGCGCCACCTCAGCATTTTGAGTACACCGCACTATCCGCAGGCAGTATACGTGGTGTGGGGCAGTTGGTACAGCCAGGTGGCGCTATTGTTGATTTTGAAGGGTCAATAGCTGACATACTAGATGATGTTTTGAATAATTGGTCAGGTTTTTGGGCTAGTGCAGTTGAAGTAGTTGCCGGTATTGGCGGAATTACTGGTGTTCCTGGTATTACAGCTGCGGGTATTAAGGTTGAGGTCGCTGCTCTCCCAGATCAAAATGACGCTCCTGTTCCTGTATATTTTGGACAAATAGAACTAAGCTACTTAAACCAGAGCTTTATTAGTTCGAATTACCTTTATTCCGTATCTGGGACACTGCCTTTGGATAGCGCACCAGGAGGCTTTATGGGCGTAAACAGAAATATTACTGATTTGAACCAGCAGCAGTTGCTCCATAATACCTTATGTATTGTCCCCACCGTAAGTAGCTTGGATATACCCGTGAACGCTGCCAACCTTTATGCGAACCTGGAAAATGTTGGCAATGTGGCTGGTAACTTGACCGTCGTCAGCCGTTATGCAGGGTCTACAGCAAGTATCGAATCTACAGAGTATGGCCCGCCGGCACAGGAAAACCAGCAGCACAGCCCGATTATCAATGAGGACAATATTGACTTTTTGCTATTCTCATTTGTTGCGGTTGATCCATTGTTGAGTGAACAATCAGGTGTAATCAACAACCGGGTCTACAACTTTGGGCGGTCTCTGACACCCTTTAACCCCGCTATTCCCGGTTTCTTCAAGGAAACTGACAATCGTATAAGGTATGATGTAGATATCCTTAACGGCGGCTCTCTCTGGGTGAACCGTGCTGACCGGATAGCATTTACAGACGAATTACAGAACCCTCAAAACCAGCAATCTTCTAATTTTAATCTATATATCGGTGGTGGCGATTTATGTACGGTACCAAGCCCGGTTACTCTCACCATCGCCCCCACTGCCCGCATGGAGCTCGGCCAATGGGACGCCGCCGCCGGCATCACCAACACCGCCCAGGTCTACGTGCAAGAAGACGCTACCGTATCCGTACAGGAAAAAGGCGAGCTGTACATCAATAAAGGCTCCCGGTTCATCGTACAGGAAGGGGGTTATACGGAAGTGCTCGGCGGTGGTGTGCTCAGCGCAGGCTTCGGCGGGCAGGTCCGCATCGAAAGCGGGGGCGAAGCCCGCATTGGCAGTGGGGGTATTTTGCGCGTCAGCCAGGATTCCAAATGCGTGGTGGAAGACGGTGGCAAGCTGGTACTGGAGCCGGGCGCCACCGTGCAGCTTTGGGACGGGGACGCCCCCTTTGGGCGTGCCGTGCTCGAAGTGCAGGGCGAGCTGGAGGTACAGGGCAGCATCGACTTCAGCGGCAATGGCTTCTTTGACTTTTTCCAGAGCCATATTCTCAGCCTTACCGGCGGTATTTTCCGCATCGAGGGGCGGGGCATCGGCAAGCGCTTCCTGCGCCTGCACAACAATACGACCCTTGATATTGGCGACAATACCGTAGAGCTGCTGGAAGGCCTGGCGGAATATGAGGATTATGCCAAAATCTCCGTAGGGCAGGGCGAAGCCTTTATCTCCAACATGGAGCTCAAGACCGGCGGGCAGACGGCGGTGGGCCTGCTGGCTGACGGGGCGACTAAAATCCGTTTTGTGCACAACGAAGCCTACGGGTTTGCCAATGCCGTGGAAGCCTACAATATCTACCCGGTCAGTACGCTGGATTTCCTGTTTTTCAAGAGTGATTTCTGGCACAATCAGACGAGTGTCTGGCTTTCCAGTGGGAGTAACGCATGGATATGGGACTGTTCATTTTCGGGCAAAGAAATCGGTGTCCAGGCTATGTTGCTGGACGAATTAGAGTCCGTCCGAGTTGAAAATTGCGAAATTTCAGCTTTCAGTGCTCCTGGCCCCTACGCCACCTGGGGCGCTGTCCACGCCTCCAATGTAGGCGAGTACATCATGAGCGGGGGTAGGCTGTCCAATAATGACGTGGGCTTGTACTGCCCTGCGGGCAAGTACACTAACGTCACGCTCCGCGGCCAGGCGGAAGTGTCAGAAAATACTTATTATGGCCTCCATATCGTAGAGGGCAACCGGGAAGGCAGCAACTATGGGCTGGTTACAATGGACTGCGCCAAATTGCTCAACAATGGCCTGGCCGGCGTCAAGGGGAAAAACCTCATCCTGAACATTGATGCATTTATCAATTCCCAGACAGACAACCTGGCTTACACACGGTCCAACCATTTCCAGCGCGGGCCCAATGATGCCCTTTGGTTCGATATTTGTTACGATGGAACCCTTGCCGAAACCATCAGCACCATCCCCGCCGAAGGCAATTACTGGGGCACCGACAATGCCAACCCGGAGCCGGGCGGTGGGCTGTACCATTATTCCCTGGACAAGACTAATTTTGGCGGCTGCGGCGGTTTCCCGGAAATCAGCCTGGGCTTTGGCACCAAAGCCACCGGTGCGCCCACGAGCTGCCCCTCGGGGCCGCCCACGGGCCCGGATGTCCCTCCATCCAAAGATTGCAGCGACCTTATGGCTACGCTTGTAAAACAGCTTGGAGAGAGCTTCTTCGATGCCTTTTTTATATACCAAGATAAGCTGGAACAGGAAGAACTGACGGAAACGGCGTACAGTTTGTTTGCAGATGTAGCCCAAAAGGCCAACACAGAACGAGTCACCGCATCAGACCAATGCAAGCACTACATCGACGTAGCGCGGGTATTTGTGCCCCATACCGGTGGCCAAAACCTTCAATCGGCTGGCGGCAGCCCGCAGGGCATACAGCAGCGGCAGAGCCTTGGCTTATCAGGGCAGCCCTCCGCCTTCCCCAACCCGGCACAGGACGAAGTGGCGGTAGAGTGGAACCACGGCGCCCAGTTTTCTCTGCGCGCCATTAATGCAGCCGGGCAGGAAGTATGGTCAGGCCTGCTGCCGTCCGGCACCCACCGCCTGCCGGTGGACAGCTGGGCAGAAGGCTGGTACTTTCTGCACTTCACTACCGCAGACGGGCAGCGCGCCCATCAGCTAAAAGTGATGGTACAGCGGTAAGGCCGGATGTAGCGTAAAGCTTTATGGACAAGCTCCGGTAGCATTAGTAGTTTGACGGAAATAAAGGATACAATTTTCTTTAGGATTCGCTAATATTTTCACACCACCTCCCTCTGGTCAGTTGTTTAGAAAATTTCAGCGAATCAAAATTGTATCCTTTATTTTTTCTCCGTCACTTGGCTGCCGGAGCTTGTTTTTTACATATACTTATTGTAAAAAGTACGGTAACAAAAATCACCCCCCGAAATGCCAAACCTTCCTTCCCTTTTATGCGCTTTATAAGTACTTTCGGCCAAACGGAATGAAACTATTACCATGAAATTTAATCCATCCTACACCGCTGTCAGCCCCGAGGAAGCGGTGGCACTAGTCAAATCCGGGGACAAAATCTTTATTCATAGCGCTACGGCTGCACCGAAGACCTTGATTGAAGCACTGGCTAAACGGTCAGAGGAGCTCCGGAATATCCAAATTATGCACCTGCATACCGATGCGCCGGCGCCTTACGCCGATGAAGGTATGGAAGACTCCTTCCGGGTGAATAACCTCTTCGTGGGAGGGAATTTGCGGAAAGCCGTACAGTCCGGGCGGGCAGACTATATCCCGATATTCCTGAGTGAAGTACCATTGCTATTCCGCCGCAAAATCCTTCCGTTGGATGTGGCGATGCTGCAGGTCTCCCCTCCGGATAAAAATGGTTTCTGTACGCTCGGTGTTTCTGTGGATGCCAGCCTCGCCGCTGCTCAATCTGCCAAGACCGTGATCGCGGAGATCAATCCGCAAATGCCGCGTACTCACGGTGATGGCGTCATTCACATTAGTAAGTTTGACCGGGTGACGAATGTGAACTACGAGCTGCCCCAAATCGCCCTTCCGGAACCTACAGATATCGAAAAGCGCATTGGCCAGCATATCGCCAACCTGGTGGAGGACGGCTCTACCCTTCAAATGGGCATTGGTACCATCCCCAATGCGGCTTTGGCAGCAATGTCTAATCATAAGGAGCTGGGGATCCACACGGAGATGTTCTCCGATGGGGTCATTGATCTGGTAGAAAAAGGCATCATCACCAACCAGCATAAGGTGAAGCACCGCAACCACATCGTCACGGGATTTCTCATGGGCACGCAAAAAGTCTACGATTTTGTAGATGATAACCCGTTGGTCCGTTTCCTGGACATCGCTTATGTCAACGATACAGCTGTGATCCGCCAAAATCCAAAGGTCGTGGCGATCAACAGTGCGATTGAAATAGACCTGACCGGGCAGGTGTGTGCGGACTCTATCGGTACGCGCGTGTATTCCGGTGTGGGCGGTCAGATGGACTTTATCCGGGGGGCTTCCCTCTCAGAGGGGGGTAAGCCGATTATAGCCCTGCCTTCTGCTACCAATAAAGGCATTAGCCGTATTACTTGTATGCTGAAGCCGGGAGCGGGCGTTGTTACAACCCGAGCACACGTGCACTACATCGTCACGGAGTATGGCGTAGCTGAAATGTTCGGCCGCAATCTCCGTCAACGGGCCCGTCAGCTGATCTCCATCGCACACCCTGACCACCGGGAAGAGCTGGAGAAGCAGGCTTACGAGCACCTGCACCTGAAGACCTGGAAGTAATTCAGGCTTCCCAATCCTGGCTTTTACGGTACACCGTACCTTTAAAAATAGCAGCGAGTTGCCCATCGGCCTTACGGACTTCCACCCGGTAAAGGCCGATGCGGCGGCTGCACTGCTCTTCCGTAGCTGTGGCGGTAATAATGTCCCCTGCCTTCAGGGGGGCTAAATGCGAAATGGAAGTCTCAATACTCAGCGCATGCCTGCCCTTCGAGTTGGAGGCAAAAGCCAGCGCACTATCCGCCAGGCTGTAGCTGATCCCACCGTGCGCGATGCCAAAACCGTTGAGCATGGTTTCCCGCACCACCATCCTTAGCACGCAGTGGCCTGCTGCTATCATTACCTTTTCAATGCCCAGCCACTGACTGAAGGCATCTTTACTGTACATCTGCTCAACAATTCGTTCCGCCTTTTCCATGGTCATTGTTTTGTCTGAAGCCGATTCCTGCTTTGGAGGCATATGGAAAATATTGATTTGTTCCAGCATAATACCATAATATTCTGTATCTTGAGTTAGATTTTTTGAATATCCAGGCAGCGTTTCCCCTGACCAAGCCATCTTATTGATAGGTTTCGCCAAGCTTAACCTCCCGCTAACCTGGGTATTTTGAACAACTATGGGTTCCTACATTAGGGGAGAATGCAGTGGTGTAGGGCGTATAGCTCAATCATTTCCTGTGACGGAAAAAGAGATTGTTCAAGGCTGTATTAAAGAAGACCGGCATTGTCAGCAAGCGCTTTTTGTACGCTACGCTGGGAAGATGCTAGCGGTATGCATGCGGTATACCCGTCACCGGATGGAGGCGGAGGACATTCTGCAGGATGCCTTCGTGAAGGTCTTTGATAATATCCATAAATTCCAATTCAAAGGCTCCTTTGAAGGCTGGATCCGGCGAATTGTCATCAACACCGCCCTGAAAAACTACAGCAAGAAAAGCTTTCAGCAAGAGCAAATCGGTCTGGAAAACCAGCCCGAACACTCAACGGAACCAGAATCTTACAAAAACTTAGAACAAGAAGAAATACTTCGCCTGATTAATCAGCTACCGGAAGGGTATCGCGTGGTCTTCAACCTCTACGCTATTGAGGGGTACAGCCACAAGGAAATTGCCGACATGCTGGGCATTCAGGAAAGCACATCACGATCCCAATTAGTCAAGGCCAGAAAAATGCTTCAAGGCATGATTGTTAAAATTCAAAAAATTGCAGTATGAACCGACAACATCCCCTGGATGATGCGTTTCGGGACAAATTGCAGGGCCTGACCACCGAAACGCCAATGCATCTTTGGGAGCAAATAGACCAAAAACGCAATTGGAAGCACCGTTTCCTAAATCAGATCCGGCATTACAGACCATTCGCAACTGTGCTGGCCTCCATGGCCGCCGCAGGGGTAGCTCTGTTGCTTTGGAACAATCAGCAGCCCACACTCACTGCTTTTCCTGTTCTCGCAACACCACACCAACCACAGGTCGCCCTCCGGGCAGCGGCCACACCTTCTGTTACAGAAACGATTGAACAACACAAAGAAATTGAAAGCACTTTCGCAAACACCTCACGCCCTGCGGCGCGCAGCCCGCAATCCACTACTATTCGTACCGCAGGTGAGCAGCCTGCTGCTGCAGTGTCTCAGGCTGCTGTAGCTCAATCTGCTACGTCCGCAATTCAACAATCCACTCAGCCCATGGCTTCTGCTGTATTGGATTATTCTAAAACTGAAGCCAACCCCCTAGCCAAAGCAGAACAGACTGCCACTGCAGTTCCTGCATCGGTCCTGCCAAAGCCTGCGCGGGAAGCGGCACTGCCTGGCATCGCTGCCGTATACGAGCGGGAGCAGGAGGCGTTGTTGCCTGCACTATTCAATCCGGAGCCTAAGTGCGCACAGTTTGGCAATGGCAACTGGGGGATATACGTCGATCTGATGGTGTCGCCTGATCTTGCTTTTAGTGATCTCGAAGCCCGCAATGCCAACTTCGAAGACTATGCCAAGAGCCGGCGGGAAACGGAGTCTTTTGTCTTCGCCTACAGCGGTGGGGTACGCCTCTCCCTCGAAGCAGCAAACGGCCTGGCTTTCCGTACCGGGATCAACTACTCTCAGGTCAACGAAAAATTCACCTACTTTAATGGTACGGAGCGACGGGAAATCACCGAGCCGGTCCGCGACAATCAGGGAAATATCATTGGGTATGATACGATAGTGACCGTAGGCGAACGCTACAAAGTGAGCCGCAATACCTACCGTATGCTCGACATCCCATTTATTGTAGGCTACGAAATGGATATGGGCAAGTTTGGGCTGTCGGTTAACGGTGGTGCTTACCTGAACCTGCTCTTCCGCCAAAGCGGCGACTTCCTTTCACCAGAGACGCTCACACCCACTCCGCTTAACCCGGAAGACCCTAACTCGGTTAGTGTGTTCAAGCGGCAGGCTGGTGTAGGCTATTATGGTAGTGTTGCCCTGACTTATGCTACGAAGTCAGGCCTGGAATTGCTGATTGAACCCCATTTTAAGATGTTCCCGAATTCTGTTACACAAGATCAGTTCGCCGTACAACAGCGCCATATGAATGCCGGAGTATTTGTGGGCGTGCGTAAGCACTTGTAGCATTTTTCAGGCAGATTAAAAAAATAGCAGCGTTGGTTTCAAACTCCTGAAGCCAGCGCTGTTGCTGTTATATAACTTTCCTAAATTCGCTTTCAAACTGATAACACATCAATGAAATATTCTGAACTTGGCCGCACCGGCCTTAAGGTGAGCAAAATTTGCCTTGGCACTATGACCTTTGGTGAGCAGAATACCGAAGCAGAAGGGCACGAGCAACTCAGTTACGCCGTTGATCAGGGCGTCAATTTTATCGATACCGCTGAAATGTACAGCGTACCGGGCCGCCCGGAAACGCAGGGCAGCACTGAACGCATCATTGGTACCTGGCTTAAAGGCAGGGGCAGGCGCGATGACGTTATTATTGCCACTAAGGTAACGGGCCCTTCCGCCGGGCTAAAGCACATCCGCAACCCGCTGCGCTTCACGCCGGAGCAAATCCGTACCGCTATCGAGGGCAGCCTGAGCCGCCTGCAGACCGACTACGTCGACTTGTACCAGCTGCACTGGCCGGAGCGCAATACCAATTGTTTCGGCAAGCGCGGCTATAAGCACAACCCCGATGAAGGATGGGAGGACAATTTGCCACAAGTGTTGCAAACCCTGAATGAATTAAAGGAAGAGGGGAAAATTCGCCACTACGGAGTATCTAACGAAACGCCCTGGGGTCTCATGCGCTATCACCATCTGGCAGAAGTGCATAACCTGCCGCGCATGGTTAGTATTCAGAACCCCTACAGCTTACTCAACCGTACGTTTGAAGTTGGGCTTTCAGAGGTAGCTATGCGCGAACAAACCGGGCTGCTTGCCTACTCGCCTATGGCCTTCGGGCTGCTGTCGGGCAAGTACCACCGCAAACAGGATCAGCCGCGCGACCGCATCAATAAGTTCAAACAGCTTTCCCGGTACAATAGCCAGAATTGCCAGGAAGCGACGGCCCGTTACCTCGCCATAGCCGAAGACTACGGGCTCAATATGGCGCAGATGTCCCTTGCCTTCGTCAATCAGCAGCCTTTTACAACGGCTAACATCATCGGAGCGACTACGATGGAACAACTGCGGGAAAATATTAGCAGTATTGAAGTTACGCTTAGTCAGGAGGTACTGAACGAAATAGAAGCCGTGCACGAGGCAATTCCTAATCCTGCGCCATAAAAAAAGCGGGTATTGGGCACCTCAATTGCTCAATACCCTCCTTTTCTACCATTCCATGTTGGGATAGGCGCGCTGAACGAATTGCAGCTCAGCCAGAATGTAGCCCAGGTATTCCGTATGCATGCGACCGTCTTTGCCCCCGCTTTGCATGTACTTGACTTCTGGCTTTTCGAGGGTCGCTTGCTGTAGAATTTCATCTACCTTGGCTTGGTAGACCGGCTGAAGTGCGGTAAGATCGGGACCGATCCCTGCTTCGAAAAGCATTTCGTCTACAGCATCCGGGGTGAGGAGTTCACCAGTGTAGATGAATAGCTCATCAAGAGCTGTTTGTATTTTCTGGTGGCTTTCCGCTGTCCCATCGCCCAGGCGAATCATCCATTCAGAGCTGTACCGCAGGTGGTAGGTGATTTCCTTTAGTGACTTTTCAGCTATAGCTTTGAGGTGTTCGTCTTTACTGTTGACGAGGCTTTTATGGAGGAGAAAGTTAAAGGCATCAAAGAGAAACTGCCGCACGATGGTATAGGCAAAGTCTTCATTGGGTTGTTCTACCAAGAGCACATTCCGGTATTCCATGACGTCCCGCTTGTAAGCCAAATCGTCTTCCGTACGCCCTTTGCCCTCAAGCTGAGCGGCATACTGCAACAAGCTGCGTGCCTGCCCCACCTGATCGAGGGCGATGTTGGTCATGGCGATATCCTGTTCAAGAATAGGACCATGTCCGCACCATTCCGAAAGGCGGTGGCCAAGGATGAGGGCGTTATCGCCCATACGGAGCAGGTACTGGTATTTGGCTTCGGCTAATGTCATGATAAAGCTTTCTGAGACTTACAGAATGAAAAGGCAGCCCGGAAGATGCTCCGGGCTGACAAAGCACTTACATATGTTTCACTTCGTCCGGAAGATTGTAGAAGGTTGGATGGCGGTACACCTTATCATTGGCCGGGTCGAATAGAGATTCGCTTTGGTTAGGGCTTGAGGCCGTGATATGTTCGGATTCCACCACCCATATACTTATACCTTCCATACGGCGCGTGTAAACATCGCGGGCATTTTCAATCGCCATTTCAGCATCAGCAGCGTGGAGGCTGCCAACGTGCTTATGGTTAAGGCCATTTTTGCTGCGGATAAAGATTTCCCACAGGGGCCAGTTTTTCTTTTCGCTCATTGGTTAGGCTACTTTTTGATCGTTTTTGGCAGCTTGGCGCTGTCGGCGTTTTTCAGCATGTGCCAGAGCGGCATCGCGCACCCACTGCCCTTCCTCGTGGGCCCGGCGGCGTGCTTTCAGGCGTTGACGGTTGCAGGGACCCTCACCGCTGACGACCTGCCAGAATTCGTCCCAATTTATGGGGCCAAAGTCATAGTGACCCGTTTCTTCGTTGTATTTCAAGTGCTCATCCGGTATCGTCAAACCAAGAAATTCCGCCTGTGGCGCTGTGATGTCCACAAAGCGCTGCCGGAGTTCGTCATTGGTGAAGCGCTTGATTTTCCAGGCCATCGACTGAGCGGTGTGCTTAGACTCTGCATCGTTGGGACCAAACATCATCAATGAAGGCCACCACCAGCGGTTAAGGGCATCCTGCGCCATTTTTTTCTGTGCTTCAGTGCCCCGGGCAAGGGTCAGCATGATTTCGTAACCCTGACGTTGGTGAAAACTTTCTTCCTTACAGACGCGGACCATCGCACGGGCATACGGCCCGTAAGAACAACGGCATAGTGGCACTTGATTCATAATGGCAGCGCCGTCTACCAGCCAGCCAATCGCACCGATATCCGCCCAGCTTAGGGTGGGGTAGTTGAAAATACTGCTGTACTTGGCATTACCGGTGTGGAGCTCGTCGAGGAGATCGTCCCGCTCTGCACCCAGGGTCTCGGCAGCACCGTAGAGGTATAAACCATGCCCTGCCTCATCCTGTACCTTCGCCAGAAGGGCGACTTTTCGGCGCAGGGAAGGGGCGCGGGTTACCCAGTTGCCTTCGGGCAGCATCCCAACAATTTCGGAGTGGGCATGCTGTGAAATCTGCCGGATCAGCGTCTTACGATACTTGTCCGGCATCCAGTCTTTAGGCTCTATCTTTTCTTCGGCATCAATGCGTGCCTGAAATTGGTCTTCGAGGTGTGCGTAGTCTGTTGGCGCTGTCATGTCGTCAAAAGGTTATATCAGACGGCAAAATAGCCTTTGCGATATGCAAATATAATAACTTGCTACTATAAAAACGAACGTTTGTTCGTTTTTTGTTCGCATAAAGCGCAGCTTCGTGTAAGCATCTGTCTGTCAGGCCTGTTAAGACTTGAAAGCCGTTCGCACCACATTAAGGAAATCGGTAGCAATAAGCGCATTAGAAGCGAGCATTTCTCCACCATGCAACCAGTTGCCCCCACCTTTAAAATCAGTCACTACTCCACCGGCTTCCTGAACGATCAGGGCACCGCCAGCTACATCGTAGGGCTGCAGGCTGTATTCAAAAAAGCCGTCGAAGCGGCCGCAGGCTACATAAGCCAGGTCGACGGCAGCCGAGCCAAACCGGCGGATGCCCCGGGAGTGCTGCATGAAGTGTTCCAGGGCCTTCAGGTAGGCTTGTGTCTGATCATAATCGTAGTAGGGGAAGCCGGTAGCCAGGAGCGACTCCGGCAGGCTTGGCCGCTGACTCACCCGGATAGAGCGCCCGTTGAGGTAGGCCCCGCCGTCTTTCCAGGCATAGAATGCTTCGCTTTGGTTGACTTCGTAAACGATGCCGAGCACAAGTTCCCCTTCCACTTCCAGCCCCAGGCTAATGGAGAAAACCGGCAGCTGAAAAAGGAAATTGGTGGTGCCGTCCAGCGGGTCTACAATCCATCGCAAATCTCCTTCCGTATTCTCCACACTGTCTTCTTCAGTCAAAAAACTACAGCCGGGCGTGATGGCTTGCAGGCCTTCTACCAGCTGGGCTTCAGCGGTCTTGTCGACGTAGGAAACCAGGCTGTTGAGCGCTTTTTCCTCGATCTGATTGGTGCTGACATTGCCCAGTTCCTGGCGCAGGAAACGAGCGGTTTGTTCTGTAAGTAATACGGCTTGCCGGCAGATATGAGATAGGTTCATGAATTAGTCTTCGAGTTGATAAATGGCGGGTAGGTTGCGGCCAAGTTCATTGTAGTCGAGCCCGTACCCCACTACGAACTTATTGGGGATTTCGAACCCGGTGTAATCGGCTTCTAAGGGTTTGACCCGTGCCTCAGGCTTGGAAAGCAGGGCGGCAATACGCACCGAAGCCGGATTTTGTGCCTGCAGCTGGGGCAGGAACGTATGCAGTGTGCGCCCCGTGTCAATGATGTCTTCCACCAGGATAAGGTGCCGCCCTTCTACAGGCGCTTTCAAGCCAATCATGGTGATGACTTCCCCTGAGGAACTCGTCCCCTCGTAGGATTTCAGGCGCACAAAGGCAAAGTCAGCATCGAAATGGCAGGCTCGGGCCAGATCAGCGGTAAACATAAATGCGCCGTTGAGGATACCAAGAAAGAGCGGCTTTTTATCCTGATAGTCTGACGCAATCTGCTTCCCGAGTTCGCGTATGCGCGCTTGAATTTGGGCTTCGCTCAGATAGGGCTTGAAGTGGAGGTCGTGCAGTTGAATACGTTCTGCCATAAAGTGGAGCGTTTTGCTAAAGTTGTCGTAAAGGTAATGGCAAAAATATAGTAATGGTTGTAACCCTGCCACTACTATGTGTATGACAAATTGCACAAAACAGAAAGTGACCACTGCTATCAATACCAGGGGGGCAGCCCTCTGCATTTAAGCGCGGTAGCTGCTGG
>CAZNHN010000145.1:3524-14862 GCA_964572415.1 uncultured Phaeodactylibacter sp. | reverse complement strand
TCGCAGGTACCCAAATGAGTAATAAGCTGACGGTGTGGGTCACTGCCCGCCCTTAGCTTTCCACGCCAAAAGGCAGTAAGAACTTCGTCAGAGGGGCATTCATATACCCGAAGAACCTGCCGGATAGCCCGGTAAACGATGTATGCGGCAATAAGTAGGAATATAGTAAACATCGGAACGATATTGAGGCATGAAAGCCACCTGCGTACAACCTTCGTTTTCTCCTAATTGAACTATTTATTGGAAAAAGCCGTTTCTTATAATGTAGCAAGTTGTTTAAAAGTTTGTGTAAAATTTGGGTTTTCTTGCATTTTCCTCCTAACTATCTGACAGTCAAATCAATCCAACAGCCCCTTATTATGCTTTTTTCCAAAAGCAATGTAAACCCCGATAAGCAAAAGCGAGTGTACGCTGCTACATCCAAAAACAAGAGAACACAATAAACAGGAATTTTTTTTCATGGCAAAAATTAAAACCCGCAGGGTACAGGTTATTGAAGTAGGCGCGAAATACGTCACGTTGCTCTTTCTCGATCAACACTGCCAAATTCAGCTTCCAAGATTAACTTTCCTAAACCGGAAAGCACTGGGCCTGTACGATATTTTGAACCCTGAATTCATGAAACCTGCAGTTTAAAACCAAGAATACCATGTGGTTAAAGAAAGTTGTTAATTACTTCACTGGAGAAGACGAATCATTTGAAAAGAAAGGTAAAGTCAAGTTTTTTAACCGCAAGCGCGGATATGGCTTTATTGAACCTGAGAATATGGATAGAGATGTATTCGTCCACGTCACCAGTCTGGAAGACAAGATTGCAAAAGGCGATGAAGTAGCCTTTGAAGTGGAAGCCAGCGACAAAGGGCTCGAAGCCCGGAAAGTCCGGCTGATTTGAGGCAATATGTGCCTTCTAAATGATTCTTTTTTTCACTAAATCACGACTATGAAATTACGTAAGAACTTTGCGATGGGAAAAGGTAAGTATTATTTCACAATCAAATCTGTTCCCAACAATATAACCATATACCGGAAGTCGAAAGATGCCGCTATTTTGACCTTCAAAAAATACCAGAAAGCCGGAAAAGAAATTGAATGGCTTGGGAAATGGGACGGAAAAAAATTCGTAGAAAATTCTATGCCCGCAGCATTAGCCTCGTAAAGTTCCTTATCCATATTCCGGAAGGAGCAGACAGGTTTATTCAGATGTCTGATTGCAGTTAAGCGTTGTACTTTTTAACCTGACCATGAAAGTGACTAAGCAAAAAGTGCCTAATCCACTGTAATCGCCAGAATACGAGGAGAATTCCCCTGCAAAGTGCTTTCGTCTGCAATAAAATTTGGACTTCAAACACATTTTTTTGCAGTATGTTTTAAGGTACGATCATGCGTGGTATAAAATTTCAGCTTTATGCCACGAAGGTTCAAATCAGATTTCCTCGCACATCCTGCTCCTTTTTAGGTTATAGTAAAAGAGATGATTCAGTCCATTGTTCATTAATCAATGCCTTAAAAAATGATTACGTCTGAAAAAGATGAAAAAGTCTACGAAAAGGCTATTACATGGGTAAAGCAAAGAGGGTATTCAAAGGTGAAAGCTAATGTGGAAGATGAAGAGATTGAAAAGCCGACCTCTTTCAAACAACCCCCTTCTTCTCCCGATGAAGAGGAGTCCTTTATTACTCCTGATATAACTGCGGTAATGCGGGGCAATAAATGCTATTTTGAAATCGCTATGAAGTCGGATAACAAGCAGGATCTCATAACCAAATGGAAACTGCTCGACCGCCTGGCCTCTATTAAGGAGGGAAAGTTTTTCCTCTTTACACCGCATGGGCACCGGGCTTTTGCCGACCGGTTGGTTAAACAGCATGACATTAACGCCACTCTAATCAATATTTGAGTGGGTGTAAAGGTATAAAGGCAATCCGGCGAAGGTTTGGAATTCCTGGTAATTGTTCAGGATTCCGGAAAAGTATCTGAACGTAACCTTCATGTCCATCATTCAGGTCAGGCAAAACCTGATTTCCACAATACCTGATATTCTTTCTTTCTTCAACACTTTTAATTGACAGCAATTATGATAGATCGCAGCATCAAAGTCAAAGTACTCAAGGAAACGTCCAAGACCGTTACTGTACAACTGACGACACTAAACAGGAAAATGCCAGTACCTCGAAAAGAATTCGAAAAGCGTGTAAAGAATGGTCTTTACGAAGTAATTGGCGGTTACGAAGTAGAAGCTGAAGAGTAATGCATTCTGAGGCTGATGCTTTCCTCAAAACCTGGGAAGCCATAGTCCAAACGTTTAATTTTGCACCATCAGGCGCTTCGTACCTATGCAATGACCGCTTTTTAGGTAAAAGCCAATCAGATAGGCAGCAGACGGCAATCCGGCAAGGCTCATTCTCCGATCATCGGGCTGAATGAGCCTTACTAGTTTGCCTTCAGCTGTAAAGACCTTGCAATAAAGCCCCGGGTTTTCTTCCGGCAGCGTTATGTATACCGTATCATTGCCTGGGTTGGGAAATACCTTCACGCCTTTCATAAAATCCCGGGCCCGGGTGTCTTCATTTATGCCGGTACTTATATTGGCAAACAACCACTCGTAGGCAGCCGGAAATTCCCGTTTCCAATACCATTCAGCATGGGTTCCATCGGGGTGCCCCACTGCGATAACCTCGCTCTCCTCAAATCCGGCATCCAGGAGTTCCTGCTTCATAGCCATCATATCTGCCACCTGCTGCCCGTTAGCGCCTTCCTGTGCACCGGCAATCATATAGATGCGCATATCCTCCTGCTTTCCCTGACTGCTGACATGGTCATAGCACGCTTCGGCAAACCAAAAGGAAGCAGAAAAAACACCCGCTTTACTAAACACATCCTGATGCTCTATCGCCGCATAGAGCGAAATCAGGCCGCCCATGCTTGACCCCATAATCCCCGTGTGGGCCCGCCCCGGCAGCGTCCGGTAGTTTTCGTCTATGTAGGGCTTTAGGGTTTCTACGATGAAGTCCACATAGGCATCGCCCTCACCTCCACCGTAGCTGGGGTTCACCCACGGGCTGTACTCGTCCAAACGGGCAGCGCCGCCGTTGTCAATACCTACCACGATTACGCCGTCATCCCCATTTTCGAACAGGGCGTTCAGAGATTCATCCACTTCCCATTCACCGAAGGCAGCTGTAGCAGCATCGAAGAGGTTTTGACCATCGTGCATGTAGAGGACGGGATAGTCTGTTGTGGAGGTCGTGTAATCTGGTGGCAGATAAACCCAAATACGGCGATTGCGGTCCAGCTGAGGCATATAAAAGTCTTCCGCAACCACGGTAACATTATCAGCGGCGGTGGAACTTCCCGGGCTATCCCCTTCCCAGGATGCAATTTCCAGATCGACTTCCAACTGCCCCCCGCTGTACTCCAAAGTCCGGTTAGGCAGAAAACCGCCATTCGCATTGCCTTCCACAGTCGCCCAACTGCCCCGGGTAAACTTGAACATCAGTGTGCCCGGATCAGGCTCAAAGGTAAGGGTGTAAGTACCATCCGCAGCTGCAGTAAAGGCATAATCCGGGCTGCCTTCCTCCCAGCCGTTGAAGTTGCCTGCCGCATAAAGGACTGCGCCGTCCGGCGTGTTGGCTGGCACGCTCGTGATATTGAAAGTCAACTGAGCCAGTGCCGTTATCCCGAAAGCGATCCAAATGAACGTAGCCAGAATGATTTGCCTCATCTTTTTTGCACAAATATAAGGCTTTAACCCAACCCTCCCGGCTTTATCCAACGTCTGGCTTTGTGAGAAGTCATCGGGAATAGATTATTTCTAAACTTTTCACAAATTCACCTTTATGAAAACGATCCCGACTTTCTATTATCTGATAGGCCTGCTCAGCCTTGCGCTGGCTTTGCCTTCCTGTATTAAGGATACCTGTGAGGCCACCACCACCTTCCAGGCCTATGAGCCGGTCTATGTGAAACCCGCTGACTTCCGCCACGCTATAGAATTTGAAGCGCCCAAAGACCTGGAGAATCCCGGCAAAATTTACGTTTACCAGGATATCCTGCTCATCAATGAGCGGGGCGCAGGTATACATCTGATCGACAACAGCAATCCGGAAGCGCCCCAGCCTTTTGGGTTTCTGAATATCCCAGGCAATGTAGATATGGCGGTGCGGGGCAATATGATTTATGCGGACAACTACGTGGACCTGGTCGCTATAGACATTACCAATCCTGACAGCCCTGTTTTTGCCGGGCGGACCGAGGAAGCCATTCCCAGCCATAACTTTGACGAAGAGCTGGGCTATTTGGTCCGGTACGAAGAGGTACCAATGACTGAGGAGGTAGACTGTGATTCGTATACCGGTAATTCCTTTTGGAGAGACGGTACGTTGTTCATTGATGTGGCGGCGGGCGGTGTGGCGCAGGATTTCGCGAATGAATCCGCCGGGCAGGCGCAGGATGTAGGCGTTGGAGGCTCTATGGCCAGATTCACTCTCGCCCAGGACCACCTTTATGTAGTGGACGAACACCGGCTGCATGTATTTGGCCTGTCCGCCACCCCTGAGCCTGAAAAGATCAACGTCGTTGACATAGGCTGGGGCATTGAGACGATTTTCCCTTACGGAGATAAGCTATTCATCGGTGCTGCCAACGGTATGTATATTTTTGACAACAGCGTGCCCACCGCGCCGGAGCAGCTATCGGTATTCCGCCACGCTACCGCTTGCGACCCTGTGTTTGTGGATGGGAATATTGCCTACGTGACGCTCAGGAACGGCACGGAGTGTGAGACTTTTACCAATCAGCTCGATGTAGTCGATGTGACCAACCTTACAGACCCGGTACTGATCAAGAGCTTCAGCATGCACAATCCACATGGCTTGTCCAAGCTGAATAACGCTTTATACATCTGTGAGAACGAACAGGGCGTAAAGGTTTTTGATGCAACCGATCCGGCAACGGTTGGCAACGAACAGATCGGCAAAATGACAGGATTCCAGGCTTATGATATCATTACCCTGCAGGGTGGCTTAGCGATCGTTATCGGGGATAATGGTTTGTATCAGTACGATATTACCAACCCGGAGGCGCCTCGCCGGTTGAGCAACTTATTATCTCTGTAATATGGCACAGTATATGAAAGCATGGGCTTTTGCCGTATTTACAGTCTTGGTGCTGCTCCTGCCAGGCACAGTTGAGGCACAGCAGGATACTGAAAGCATATTCGAGCCCGGGTGGGCGCATGAAGTACACTACGGTAGCCTGATCGGGTCCTCAGATTCAGAAATACAAGCCGGTGCCTCCCTGCAATACATTGGCACCTACCGGATAAAACGTTATCTTGGGATAGGTGGAGGAGTTGGAGCACAAAGCTATCAGTTCAACAGTGGCTACAGCTACTTCCCGTTCTGGGCAGTTTGTAAGCTTTATGATCCTTTCCAGACTGGCGTACAGCCTTATTTGCAGTTGGCTGCCGGCTACGGGGCAGCGCTTAACCGAAGGGACGATGAAACCCTGCTGGTTGATGCAAAAGGCGGTTTTAATGCCCACGGGGCGCTGGGTCTGGAAGTCCCCATCCGTCAGGAACTATGCCTGTTGTTGAGTCTGGGCTATCAGTTTCAGGCGGCTCAGTCGACGTTTGAGCACTTTGGCTGGTGGTGGGGAGACCGGCAGACTACGCAGGAATGGAAGTTTCGGCGTATACAACTGCAAATCGGCGTTAAGTTTTAGCCTTCTTGGACAAATCTCGTGGTCAAGTCGAAAAGGGAAGCAAAAGCAACCAACGGGAGCGTTGATTTCCTTTTTGGCTTGACTCTAAAACACGAGATTTGTCTAAGAACCAATTTTAATATGGCAAAGGACGCATCCGCATATACCGATGAAGAGCTGGTGGAAGGCTGCCTGAAAAACAGGCGGCTGTCTCAGGAAATGCTCTACCGCAAATACTTCAGCAGTATGATGCGGATGTGCCTGCGTTATACCCAGGATAAATCAATAGCGCTGGAAATCCTGAACACCGGGTTTCTCAGAGTTTTTAAAAAGCTGGAGAAGTACTCATTCAACGGGTCACTGGAGGGCTGGATCAGAAGGCTTATCTTCCATAGTTTATCAGACTACTTCAAAAAGCACAACAATCAGGTTCATTTTCTCGATCTGGAAGACCGGGACGGGCCTGCACCTGACAACGCCCTGAGCCAATTGTATTTGGAGGATATCCTCAAGCTGGTGTCTTATTTACCGGATGCCACAAGAGAGGTTTTTTACCTCTACGCTATTGAAGGCTACACGCATGTGGAAATTGGAAAGCAGCTGGGGATCAGCACCGGCACCTCAAAATGGCACCTTTCCAATGCCAGGCAAAAACTGAAACAATTAATCAGAACGCATTACAACCATGCAGGATAATTTTACATCGAATATTAACCCCGAATGGGTGGAGGAGGGCTGGTCAGGAATGCGGCAAATGCTCGACCAGGAAATGCCCGTTCAACAGCGCCGCCCGTTTGTATGGGTTTGGTGGAGTGCTGCATTGCTGGCTATTGGCATAGGCACAGGTTGGCTGCTAAATGATTTTGCCGGTCACCATACAGTCATCGGGCAGTTGCCGGTTCCTTCCGAATGGGCAAGGGCAAGCCAAAACCCGGAACTCTCACCGCCGGAGCAGGAAGCAAACGTTACTGGTCAGGGCGACTCCTCGCCCATTGCAGGCAATACTCCCCCGACAGCAGGAGCATCTCATTACCCAAATACCGCTTTGAACACTTCCCCAATTGCCCGCCCTGTGAAGCAGTCTGAGTCTAATGCACCGGTTCAGGATAGACAGACAGCAAGTGCAACGACATCCATAGAGCAGGAAAAGCCTCTTACGCTCTCCCCTACCCTTACCACTATTCCCCCACTGAACGCTCTTGCAGCACTCAGCCCTGAACCATTGGAAGAACAAAGCTTTCCGTCACTGCCTGAACAGCCCGAAACCACTGCTTCCGCAGCTAACTCCCCCTGGCAGCCCGGGCTTTTCGTAAGCGGGCTCTACGAACCCCTGCAAGGCAGCACAGGGTATGAAGCAGGGGTTTTTCTTGCCTGGGAGCCTAACCAATCAAGATGGTACAGCCGCTTTGGCATGAGTTACCTCCGGCTCAGGATGAATCAGCAACTGGACGAACGGCAGTTCTTGTTTTCCAGTAGCCGAATCTCCAATAACCCGGCTCTGGTCAACTTAAACAGACAGGTTGAAACAGTAAGCTTTGCCAACACTGCTATCCGGGCCGGCTATCAGATTAGCCCGAGACTGGGACTGGAAGGTGGCTTCTTCATGGCGTACCTTACCGGTGCCCGGCAGACAGATATGTGGACAAGCGCAGGAAACCCAACCAATAGTGGTGGCGGAACGGACGGAAGCGAGGAGAGCCTTGCCGCCCTCAATCTGACGAACCGCTCCCAATCAACAGCAGGGCTAAGCCAATGGAATGCGGGCTGGACAGCCGGTTTGCGGTATCAGCTTAGCAACAAAATTTTCACAACCTTAAACTACAGCGCCCCACTGTCAGGATTTTCAGCAACAGCTAATCAAAGAACCGTCTTTAATCCAAACATTGCTCTGTCACTATTTGGAAGCTTCTGAGGTCTCGGTTTGCTCTTTTTTTAGTAGCTTTTCGCTCTGAATTTCAGAGTCATTGACAAGAACGAATCATGTCTAAGCTAAAAAAAGGTATTTGCCTGCTCAGGTTTGTTCTTTTTTTTGCGCTTTTTTCGAAAAGCTACCTTCTACATAGTCAGGTCAGTGAGGAGCAGTTCGTGCATTTTGACATCCCGGATGGCTTGCCCTCCAAGGTCGTATACGGAGTTGAGCAAGACAGCTCCGGATTCATTTGGGTCTCTACAGATGTTGGTCTTTCCTACTTTGATGGCTATGAATTTCATACCCTGACCACTAAGGACGGGCTGCCAGGTAATGACGTGATTGGCACCGATTATGTGGATCACAGGCTTTGGATAAACACATTGGGCCCACTCTCCTATCTCACCCCTGACTTCAAGGTCCAAATCGCCCCTATTTCTTCCACGACTTTTTCCTCTTACATTGACCATCAGTTTGTGAAAGCGGACAGTGTGCTTTGGGTAAGCCGGTCAAGGGACCTTTTCAGACTCAATGAAAACCTGGAAACGCTGCCTGTTAATCCGGACATCCTCCGGGGGGACAGCACCTATTATTGGGTCTTCGAGCATGATGGGAAGCCATGGATGGTCAGAAAAAAGAAGGGGTACAGAACAGAGCTGCTGCAAATAGCCGGTAATCAAGTCAACAAGCACTTTGAAGTTGGAGATTCCAGGGAGGAAGTCTTTTATTTCTACTATGCCTCAAAAGGCCCCATGCTGTATTGCCACTTTAACGGCAATGTGATGGTCATCAATACAGAGACAGGAACGGAGAGAAAGTTGATTCAGGGGCGGGACCTCAACAGCCATATCCGACTGAAAGACAATAACCTATGGATCATACAGCCCAAAAATGGTATTGAAATTTATGCCCTGCAAGGCGATACTGCTGCTGTATACCAAAACACGCTGTTGAAAGGCCTGCAACCCTCCAGTGTATTTTTAGACCGGGAAGGCAATGCCTGGATTGCCACGCTTGGAAATGGTCTCTATTTTTTGCCCCGTCAAGCCAGCGCTATACAGGTGGTGCGCAAAGCAAACGGGCTGGCCGAGAATACTATCAACAGTATACTGGCTACCGATCAGCATCTGATCACTGGCAATCGAAGCAACATTCTTGAATTCTTCACACCCGACATCACCGGTATGGTGGCGGTGACAGGCCGAAAAATCATGGCGGAACAGCCTGGCTTTTTCATCACCAACCGCATTCTGAAAATTGTCATGCCTGTTCCTGGTCATTACTTTCTGGCTACGGACATCGGCCTGATTTACTACAGCTACGACAGGGAGCAACTTCTCCTGCAGGAAGCCATCAAAAACCTCGAGATTGGCCTGAATGGAGACCTTATCATATCCAGTCACCGGGGCATTCGGAAGATAGCAGCAGCTGACCTCACCCAAATGGAAAAAATGACCACTCCCTGGGAAATGGATAATAAAACGGCCGTAAAAATCAAGCCTGTTTTCGACGGCAGATCCTATGCAAGCACAGTAGACCACAGTGGAAATATCTGGGCCCACACTATTGCCAACGGCTTGATGCAAATCACCCCTACGGATACCATTTTCTGGAAAACCCGCCACCCTGTATTCTCCACTCAGGTCACAGACTTCGAAATCCTGGCAGACAGCACGGTTTGTGCCAGTACCAGAGGCGACGGACTTATCCTGATCAAAAACAACGAATACCGGATACTCAACCAGGATAGCCTGCTGGCCAGTGATTTCATCAATGTGCTTTACCAGGACCAACAGGGTGACCTTTGGATTGGAACAAACAAAGGGCTTACCAATTGGATAGCCCCCTCTTATGACGGGGGCAGCGCCCAACTCGTGACTTACAGCAAGTCGGACGGCTTGTTGTCCAACAATATCAATGATATTGCACTCTGGCGGGAGCAGGTATTCATTGCTACCAATGAGGGGGTGATGTACTTCAAGCCCAGCGAGATCATTAATGCTTCGCAGTCCCCTAAACTAGTGCTTTATCCACCGGAGGTTAATGACACCATGCTCATCAAGGCTCCCATAGCCAGTTTAGCCCCGGATGAAAACAATATCCAATTCAGGTTTGCCTCCCTGAATTTCCAGGACCGGCAGACCATCACTTTTCAGTACCGCCTGAAAGGGCTGAACGAGGAATGGGCTTCTACAAAAACACCAGAGGCCAGGTACGCAGGCCTGCAGCCCGGGAGCTATACTTTTGAGCTCAGGGCGCTGACAGACAAAGGTCAAATCAGCTACCTTCCTACCCCTTTTCACTTCAAGATCAACCGCCCCTTTACCCAGTCACTACCATTCTACTGGCTCCTATTTATAGGTGCGTTGGCAGTAATGCTGCTTATCCTGCAAAGCTTTAACCGAAAAGCTAAAAACCGGGAACTCAATGAACTGGTAAAAGAAAAGACCAAAGCCCTTAAAGAGCAAAACCGGGCGCTGGAAGCTTCCAACACCAAGCTCAGGCGGTCTAATCAGGAGCTCAATCAGTTTGCGTACGTTGCGGCCCACGACCTGAAGTCGCCCCTGCGCAATATTTCCAGCTTTGTGCAGTTACTCCGGCGCCGCGCCCGGAACAAGCTCAATCAGGAAGAGCTGGAGTTTATTGACTTTGCAGTGAATGGGACGCAGCAACTGGAGAAACTGATCGATGACCTGCAGGCTTATTCCCAAATCACCGCTTACGCTGAGCAAAGAAGCTGGAATACTGTAAAAGACCTGGTTGAAAATGCCATAGGACAAATTCCAGCCCTTCAGGAAAAGAGCCAGGTAAGCCTTCTTACTCCGAACCAGAAGATTTGGATCAACACCCGCAACGGGCAACTACTGTTCTATCACCTGCTGTCCAATGCCTCAAAATTCCGGCATCCGGACCGCGACTTGATGATACGTGTGGGGGCCCGGGAAGAACAGGGTAAGCCCATTATCTACGTTGAAGATAATGGCATCGGCATTCACCCGCAGTATCAGGAAAAGATCTTCAAGATATTCCAGCGCCTGCATACCAGTCTTGAGTACCCGGGTACAGGTATAGGTCTCGCAATCTGCAAGAAAATCATTGAGGAAGAGAATGGCCAAATCGGGCTGTCCTCTGAAGAAGGCAAGGGTGCTACCTTTTATTTCAGCTGCGCCACCCATGAAGAAAGGGAAGCAGCGCTAGCTACTCCCCTTCCTGACTGACGATCATTTCTGATCTGATTACTTATTCACCACGAGGTTAACCTGCAGGTCAAACTCATCGTAGATGGTCTTATCGCCCAGGTTGTCGAAGAAGCTGCCTGAGCCATAACGAACATTAAATTCAGAGCGGTCAACGACAACTTCAGCCACTGCTTTCGCCTTGTCGCCCATATCTTCCAGGTTCGCCTGAAACTTAATTTCCTTAGTAATGCCTTTAATGGTCAGGTCACCAACAATTTTGTACTCACCGGGCTTGCCGCGTGATACCACCTGAGTGATGTTGAATGAAGCAGTTGGGAACTTGTCCACACTGAAAAAGTCATCAGACTTCAAGTGGCCCATAAGCTTTTCCTTCCATTCCCCTTCAAGGTCTGTATTCGTCATGGAAGTCATATCGATCACAAAGTTGCCACCGGTCAGCTGATCGCCATCGAACTCCAGTTCGCCAGACTTCAACTGGATATTGCCCGTATGAGAGCCGGTCACTTTGTAGCCATTCCATACGATATTG
>CAZNHN010000145.1:0-3514 GCA_964572415.1 uncultured Phaeodactylibacter sp. | reverse complement strand
TCACCTTCCACAGGATTGGTGAAGCTCATACCGATCATGGCGGCTACCGCCAGCATAACAGAGAAAATACTTGCCTTTTTCATAATGATTTGGTTTGATTGTTGTTTTATGAAAAGGGTAACACCGCTACCCTTGTTAATGTTTAAACTTTAATTAGCACAAATATAGGCGCTCTGAATCAAAGTTACAACATCGAAATGAAAATTTCTGCTTATTCCTGCTAAATTGTAGCTTTACGCCTCATCCGGAGCACCTTTGAAAAATTCAACTTTATGAAAATACTGATCATTGGCGGCGGCAACATGGGCCTGACTTATGCCCAGAGTTTCCTGCGATCTCATATTGCCAGCAAGGAGGATATGATGATCCTGGAAAAATCGCCTCAAAAAGCGGCAGAGCTGGCTAAAAGGGACATCGGTACGGTTTACGGCCGGGCTGAAGATTGTATTCAGCAGTCTGACCTTGTTATTTTTGCAGTTAAGCCTCAGGACTCAACCACGCTGTTTGAGCATATCAAACCTCATATCGACCCGCAGCAAGTGTTTCTATCCATTATGGCTGGTGTGAAGCTTTCCACCATCTCCGGTAGTTTGGGCGCGGAGAAAGTGATCCGGGCGATGCCTAATCTGCCTGCCCAGATTGGCATGGGCATGACGGCCTTTACCTCTTCTGATGCGGTTACCCGAATAGAGCTCGTCATGGTCCAAAATCTCCTGAACACCACCGGCAAAACCGTATACGTAGAAAAAGAAGAAGCCATTGACGCGGCTACCGCAATCTCCGGCAGTGGCCCTGCTTACGTCTGGTTTTTTATGAAATCCATGATGGATGCTGCCCGAAACATGGGTTTTTCTTACTCCGAAGCAGAACTATTGGTTAGCCAGACCTTCCGGGGCGCTATAGAACTCTTCAACAAGACCGATTTCACTTGCGAGGAGTGGATTGAGAAAGTCTGTTCCCGGGGAGGCACCACAGAGGCAGCCCTTGCTTCCTATGATAAAAACCTGGTCCGTGATGACATCATGGCGGGCGCACAGGCGGCGCTTGACCGGGCGGTGGAGCTGGGCAATGGTTGAACGCATTAGTGCAATGGATTTAAGAAATGAAGTAGCCACGAAAAGCTATTTCTTTTCGCGGCTACTTAAGTGTATGTTTGGAGCAAACGAGAGTTGATAACCAAAGAGTTGTGGTTATGACTAAATGGAAAAATGCGAGTTTGGCGGGTCAAATAAGTATTTTTCCATGACGTCACTGTTCACAAGGCTTTGGTAATCAGCCGAAGTGCACCTCCAAACATACACTAAAGTTTGATAACGATAGTGCTAGCTATCAAATCCTCCACTCGTGCAATCATCACATGGTCCACAAGGTTGCATACACCTTTCCTCGCAGGCAAAATGTACTTGATCGCAAGTATAGAAAAGCTCAGCCCAATAGTACATTTCACAAGCCGCCTCGCAATTATCAAACATATAACCATGATCATTCCAGTAATTCTCTCCACCGTATGTGTCCCAGCAATCGAACCAACATGAGTTATATTCCATGTAAGCATAATCCTCACACATTCGATATTCGGTATCGCAGCCGTCCAGGCACCAATAACAATCATCATTTGCGAAAGAGACTACCGAACACCCCAAAAGTAAGATCAACAATGATGTAACTTTACACAGTTTTCTCATAGCTTAATTGTTCCTTTGGTTTAAAGCATTCTCTTTTCTGTAGAAATCAAAACATTCCATAAGCAATTGCTCACGATCAGGATGATTAGCAAGCTCAGGAAAGGCTTTCATTAATTCAAATTGAGCCTTGCTCATTTCACGACCAAATTGCAATCTTTGACGAGTTTCCTCTGAAAGCCCCAACTCTTTTTCTATCTGCTGAATACCCTGCTGATAAGCCTCTGATGATAAATGATCATTTGCTGTTCTGAATTCCTGAACTCGCTTTTTGTAGACCTCAAATTGTTTTTGATCAGCTTGTATTTGAGCCTCAAAAGCGGAGCGCCTGTCTTCCAGTGCTTTATTTCGATCCTCAGCAGACGTCCCCTCTAAGGATGCCATAAATTCTGCGTTTGAACTTCTTTTGTCTTCAAGGTTTCTATTTACTTGTCCAAACCTAACAGCTGCTAACCTTTCAAATTCATTGCTTTGTACAACTTTCTGTACAAGTTGCTCAGGCTTTTGAGGGTCAGGGGCATTACAACTCCATAAAAGCCCTAATGCCGCGAAAAAACACCATTTTCTGAACATAGGTGAAATAGATTTTAAATTTTGAGAGACGCAATCAAGTGAAGTTTTGCAAGAAAACGTTCGTTGAAAAAACTCGCTTGACGCAGATTAACAATGGTAAATTTACCCCCCCCCCACTTTAATAATCAAGGCCTGCATTGTTAATTTGCCAGAAGAAGTAAAAAGAATTACATCCGGCGATTTCTAGTAAAAAAACACTGAGAATCACTACAACCGTAATATTTTTATCTCCACCCTTTGATTCCGCCTTCGCCCGTCTTCCGTACGGTTGGAAAACAAGGGTTTCCGTTTCCCATATCCTTTGTAGAACACCCGGTCTGAAGGAATCCCTTTAGCTACCATGTACTCCGCCACGGCTCGGGCACGGGCTGTGGACAACTGATCGCAGTACTCGTCCGGAGGCAGGTTATTCGTATGCCCCCCGATTTCCACTACAATGGAAGGATTATCCTTTAGGAAGAGATAAATCTCGTTCAGCAGAGGCTTTACGGATTCCTGAATCCGGGAACTGTCCGCTTCAAATTGCAGCTTTTGCATCTGAATGGTCTGACCGCTGCTGACCGCCCGGGTGAGTTCCTTAAGAACCCGCTCGGTAATCTCAAAGCTGGCAGTGGCTGTACAGCCATTAGCATCTGTAAGGGTTACGCTGTGTTGGCCCAGGCTTAGGTTTTCCACTTTGGGGCCGGTAGCACCGTTGTCCCAGCTAATTTGATAGGGCGGTGTCCCTCCATTTCCAGTAACTTCTGCTTTACCGTCTTCGCTTGTGTCACTGAAAGCCGGCTCTACCCGCCCGATTTCAGCGGTAAGGGGCTCCGGAGCTGTCAGGCTTACAGTAGCCGATGACTCATTTCCAGCTACATCCGACACCTTCACTTCGTAGGTTCCACTGCCCAGTCCTGTACGGGTCTCCCCATCTGCACTTTCATCGCTCCAGGTAATGGTGTATGGTGGCTTTCCCCCGTTGATTGATGCCTGAACGGCCCCGTCTTCAGCATCATTGCAAGAGATGGGCTGCGTAGCCTGCAGGTCTACCTCCAATGGTAAAATATTTTCCGAAATGGATACAGTGGCTTCCACTGTACAGCCATTGGCGTCCGTGATCGTCACAGTATGTACCGTAGGTGACAACCCGCTGGCCTCTTCGCCTGAGGCCCCCGAGCTCCAACTGTAAGTGTAAGGAGGCGTACCCCCGCTTGCGGTTACCTTAGCCACGCCATCGCTGTTGTTCGTACTTGCAGGTTGTAAGGCTATGGCTTTTG
>CAZNHN010000144.1:7434-15077 GCA_964572415.1 uncultured Phaeodactylibacter sp. | reverse complement strand
CCAAAAACCCGCCAACACCACTGATAATCGAACCCACAAAAATCCCGGTTTTTGCTTGAATAACGTGCTCTAAATCAATGAAAGCGAGGTCGGTAATAAATAAGGACATTGTGAACCCCACACCAGCCAGCATAGCTACGCCGTAGAGATGCCGCCAGTTAAGCCCGGCAGGAAGCACGGCCAGTTTAAGCTTTACTAAAATTTTTGAAATCGCAACAATCCCAATAAACTTGCCTAATACCAAGCCTGCTATTACGCCCAGGCTAACGTTGCTAACCACGCTTTCGGCAAAGCCCCCGGAAAAAGTTATCCCCGCGTTGGCAAGTGCAAAAACAGGCATGACGATAAAAGCGACCAACGGAGTCATTGCGTGCTCGAGTCGTTGAAGCGGCGTTAATGCCGCTTTTGAATAAAACCTAATCCTGTCTACAATATGCAGTTGTTCATAGGTAAGAAGGGTGACATTATTGGGTGTGCTCTTTTCAAAATCGTTGGTTAGGGCATTCATTTTCAGGACAAATTTTTTGTCTTGAATCTTTACGTTTGCCGGAATGGTAAGGGCTGCTATTACGCCTGCAACAGTTGCATGAACCCCCGAAAGCAGAAAAGCGAGCCACAGGCCGCCAATTCCAACTATTCCGTAGAAGACCGTACTGCGCACGCCTAACAAATTGGCTATTATGAGAATGGATAAAAACCCGCCGCCAAACAGCAGGTTCATCGTGGATATTTCCGTAGTATAAAAGAGGGCAATGATCAGGACCGCCCCAAGGTCATCAACGATAGCCAATACCGTCAGAAATACTTTAAGTGATACGGGGACCCTATCTCCTAACATATAGAGTATGCCCAGCGCAAAGGCAATGTCCGTGGCCATTGGTATCCCCCAACCGGCAAAAGCCCCACCGGAGGAATTGAAAGTTAAGTATAATAACGCAGGGGCTGCCATGCCACCCAGCCCGGCTAAAATGGGTAAAACAGCATTTTTGGGCTTGGAAAGCTCCCCCACCATTATTTCCCTCTTAAGCTCCAGCCCGATGACAAAAAAGAAGATGGACATGAGCCCATCGTTTATCCAATGGTGTAGCGATTGAGACACGACGTACTCATCAAAGCCTATCGAAAAAGTATGCTCCCAAAAATGATGATAGGCGTCCTTCAGAGGAGAGTTAGCAAGAATCAGAGCGGTTACCGCGGCGGCAAATAATACAATCCCGCCCGTGGTTGAATTATTGATAAACCGGGCAATCGGGACTAGCAATATCTTATCAATTGGGTCTGATCTCATCAATAATGACTGTTTTTCTGGTCTGTTGGCACATGTCTCACGCTGATTCAGTCGGCCCGCCCGTTAAATTTCAGATAGATTATCGGAAAGGGGGAGATGCTGGGCAAAATCGGTTTAATCTGAATGGCTTACTGATTTTCTTTGGCTTCTGATACGGGCAACTTTGGTAGCAATCAATGAAGGGGTTAACGTCAAGATAGTAACGATAACACCGAGTGCAAACATTGCAAAAATCAAAATAGCTAAGGGGATGTACAGATGCCAGAAAAGCAGACGAATGCTGACCTCCCCGGTGTTTTGCAAGGTTAAAACAACAACTAAAATCAGCAGGGTTATCGTCAGAATAAGATATATTGATTTTCTCATTGATTTGAAGTTTTATTGAAGGGTAGCCGGCACCCTGCCGATAATGTATTACTTCAAGGGCTGTGAAACCGGCAAATGCTCAGGGTATTAATTATTGTACTGTTTCAGGACCCTGTCTAATTTTACTTTTCTGGTTGCCAACTTGCGCTCCGCTTTTTCGAGCTTTTCTTTATTGACTTCAACTTCCTCCGAGAGTGATTCCATCTCTTTTTTTAACCTTTTAATTTCTTTCTCGCCCTCGGTGATATTCCTTTTCAGTTTTTCTTTTTCCCCGGAGAGTTCGCTAATCCGCTTTTCTGTTTCTTCTACCAGTTCCTGATGATACCCGGGCAGGTAGGTTCTTAAAAACCGTTCGAGAATAGTCTTAAGCTCCTCATACTCGGCAGGCATACTGATGCTATCCACATACATATCGTAACCAAATGCGGCAAAGACCTTCATTTCTGACCCGTTTTCATCTTCAATAACATAGGTATAAAAGTCCATTTCTTTAGAAGATATCTGTCCTACGACTACCTGCTCCGCCGAAAGCAAATCTTTATTGCTCAGGAACCCGATACCCTTCAGCTTAAAGTCGTAATTATCTTTCAGGAAATCTCTCCATGCTTCCTTGAGCAGGTCGGGGCCGGGGTCCACGTTAACTATCAAACAAGGACGGGCAGCATTATTATGAACGATAGTGCCTGCGGCAGGCTGTATGGATTGGGCAGACATATACGGTGCCATTAAAAGCCCGAATCCAGCGATCAGAAAATATAATTTATTTTTCATATTTGTAAGGTGTTTGAATTTGAAGCACTGACGACCTACTCTTTACGAGATTTCCGGCATCCTGCTTTATTGCTATTGATTCAATACCCACAATACCGGGTAAAAACGAACAGGCCCCGAAGAGCCTGTTCAATGGATACATTAGGTTTCAAAAGCCGGGGTTATACGATACTAGGCTGTCCCTTTTTGATGATATTGATGACCTCCTCACGTTTCTTGTTCAGGCGGGTTTCCACTCTTTTGAGCAAATCGTCCTCTTTACCTGTTTCGAATTTCAGGTCGTCATTGGTAAGCTGTGGGAACTTAGACTTTAATATTTTAGACTGATCTGCCCAGTTTCCGGTAACTTTGAAAGCTACTGTCTTCTCACCTTGGGAATGTTTCATCTTTTTATTATTCAAATTGCGAATTCATTTTCACAACATTCCAAAGGTAGGGTGAAATTCAGTCTCCTGCATTACATAAAAATGGGATAAAGTTGCATATTTCACAGGTCTTCAAGGTTTCTTCTGCGCTTATCGGCTATCCCTTTGTAGAAGGTCGGAGTCAGGCCTGTAATCTTTTTAAACTGATTGGACAAATGAGCGACGCTGCTGTAATTCAAGCGGTAGGATATTTCTGTCAACGTGAGCTCGTCGTACAGTAACAACTCTTTCACACGCTCAATCTTGTGGGTGATAATAAAATGCTGTATGGTAATGCCTTTCACTTCAGAAAACACATTTGCCAGGTAGGTATAGTTGTAACCCAGTTTTTCACTGATAAAAGCGGAATAATTCACTTTTGGCGCATCCTCTCTATAGTGGATCATTTCTATGATCACATTCTTTATTTTTTCTACCAGAACAGCCCGCTTATCATCCAGCAGTTCAAGGCCTGATTTCTGCAAATTAGCCCCCAGTTGCTTATACTGTTCAGCGGTGACCCCTTCCGGTATTTCAATCATGCCTAAGTCCACTACCAAAGCGTTAATTCCCATTTTTTGCAACGCTTCCTTCACCACCATTTTGCAACGCTGGCTTACCATATATTTGATATAGATCTTCATCGATGCCCATGTTTGCTCGCCCCGCGCATACCGCATGCCCGTCAGCCGGTCCCGGGTAAAAGCACTGAGGCCATTATCGTTCAAGCCGATCATGTGCGCGTGGCCGGCAGGTAGTTAAGCGTGCAGCCTCACTCACTCCATACTCTTCAGATATCTGTACAGGTCGCTATCCGTAGACAGGATAACGGTAGTGGAGGTGTCGAAGGTATTCACAAAAGTCTCCATGCTTTTGACGAAGCTGTACAGCTCTACGGACCGAGCTGATTTGTTGTAGGCCCCGGCGTAGATGCGGGTAGCTTCTGCATCCGCCTTTCCTTTGATGGTCTCTGCTTCTTTGTAGGCTGCTGATTGTATCTGGCTCAATTCGCGTTCTTTCTCTCCGTTAATCCTTGAGGCTTCGCCCTCGCCCTCCGACCGGAACTTGTCGGCAATGCGGATTCGCTCGCTCTTCATGCGGTCGTACACCCTTTGCCTGACGTCTTCGACATAGTTGATCCGCTTGAACCGGAAATCAACGATTTCGATGCCAAGGTCCTTTGTCTCTTCGTTGGCTTTTTCCTGAATGATATTCTGGATTCTTTTCCGGCCTACTTTGATTTGGGCAAGTGAATCTTCAATCATCACACTGATTTTTGCCGTGGTGTCCGCCTCGCGGTTGGTATTTCTGACCACTTCCTCAAGACTATGGCTGGCGACCTGATCCCTGGTCTCCCCGTCAATGATATCATCAAGCCTGCTCTGCGCGCCCCGTTCATCAGTGAGGCGCTTGTAGAACTGCAGGGGGTCGGTAATGTGCCAGCGGGCGTAGCTGTCGACAAAAATGAACTTCTTCTCTTTGGTCGGGATTTGATTGGGGTCGCCGTCCCATTCCATATAGCGTTTCTCGAAAAAATTCGCTTCCTGGACAAATGGTGTTTTGAACTTCAATCCGGGCTCGGTCACGGCATCACCGATGGGCCGGCCAAATTGGGTGATTACCACCTGCTGTGTTTCGTCTACAATATAAATACTTTGCGACAAGACAATGATGCCGGTGATAATGAGGACGGTGATAAGGATTCCCTGGTTTCTTTTATTCATCTTCTTCTTTTTGAAACTATCAATTAGTAAGCTGATCGATCAAGTCCGTACGGCTTAATTCAACTCCTTCTTAAGCAGTGGAATCATATTGTTGCCATTCTCAGAAGTGATGATTTTGTTACCGAGCTTAGGCAGGACCTCCTGCAGGGTTTCAAGGTAAATTCTTTTCTTCGTGACTTCGGGCGCTTTGACGTACTCGCTGTAAAGGGCGTTAAACCGGGCCGCTTCTCCCTGTGCATTATTGACGCGCTGGGTAGCGTAGCCCTCAGCCTGTTGTATGGTTTCCTGAGCCTGCCCTCTTGCCCTGGGTATGACTTTGTTGTATTCCGATTTCGCTTCGTTGATCAGGGTTTCCCTTTCCTGCTGAGCCTCGTTTACGGCATTGAAGGCCTGTTTGACGGACTCCGGAGGGTTAATGTCCTGCAGCACCACCTGAGCGATCTGAACCCCTAGTGAGTATTCCCTGGTCATATCCTGCAGCAGGGCCTTGACTTCATTGGCAATTTCTGCCCTTCCTACCGTTAGCACTTCATTGACGGTACGGTCGCCGACGATCTGCCGGGTAACCGCCTCAGACAGGTCGCGCAGGGTATTATCGGGGTCGCGTACCTTGAACAGGTAATTGTAGGGGTCGCTTACGCGGTATTGTACGACCCACTGCACATTGGCAAGATTGAGGTCGCCCGTCAGCATGATGGCTTCATCTTCTGTGACCGAACCCGTACGGCTGTACTCGGTCCTGACCCCGGCCTGCTCCGTGCGAAAACCAAATTCCTGCTTTTTTTGCCGTTCCACCGGCACTTTGTAGATCCTTTCAACAAAGGGTATCTTCATCTTCAGCCCGGGCGGAACGGTCCGGACATGCTTCCCGAAGCGCGTAACCACGCCTGCCTCTTCTGTACCTACCTGAAAAAATGCACCGAACCCAACGATGACAAGTACCACTGCGGCGAATACCGCTTTGTAATACTTCCTGATCAGTTGCAGTATCTTGGTTAAATCGATCTTTTGATCTGCCATAAGTTTTTTTGAGTTTGCAATCTTTTAAGATACGACTAATAAAATGGTTAAACGATGAATTGGTGATATTTCTTCAATGGTGTGGCCTATGGCGCAAGGCAATGGCTTTCAACGGCGAGGGGGCGTAAAGGTCTATCGGTTTTTTGCGGAAAATCAGGCTGTGCCATAGTCTTTAAAGGTGGCTGTAAACTCTACTCGCCAATCCCTCCGGATCAAGATATTATCCTTATGGCCGTTGAATACCTCAGGCAGCAGGGTTGTGTCAATCGGGTCTCCGGTGGAAGGAGCTGAATGGAAATTTTTTATGGGCATTCCCATTTGGAGTGTCCTTTGTCGTAGTGGAGAGGGCATATAACTGCGAGCCATGCTAATTTTCTGAGCATTACCTGGTCTATTTCCGCCAACCCAAAGCAAGTCAGGTATAATTCCCTACTTTTACCCCATCATTTCATCAAATTTAATTCAACCAATGAAGCTTAACATCCTTCTGTTTATTTTTTTAATGCTGGGTGCCAGCATGGGGTTAGATGCTCAGGAACTCAAATTCTCCGGTATGGACCCAAGCCCAATGGACGCAGCCCATTATCCCCGCGCTGCAGCCTTCCAAAACTACCTGGATGAAGATGACCCCGACCGTGTTCAGCAAATCAAGGTGTTGTACTGCCGCCCCCAAAAGAAAGGCCGTGAAATCTTTGGCGGACTGGTGCCCTGGGGACAGGACTGGCGCCTGGGAGCCAATGAAGCTACAGAGGTCACCTTTTTTCAACCTGTGGAAATTGGCGGCACCTACATCCCGGCCGGCACCTATACTATGTTTGCGCAGCCCTATCCACAACAGTGGATCATCAAAATCTCTGAGGAGCGCTTCATCGGTGGTGCTGAAAACCGCGATATTACTAAAGATATTGCTGCGGTAGCTGTACCCACCACCTCAGTAGCTGATGTGCGCGAATACTTCACTATTGGGTTTCAAAAAGTAGACGACTACAATGTAAATATGGTTTTGGAATGGGATCAAACCCGCGCAGTATTGCCCATCAACCTCAATCCACCGATCCTGTCAGGCGAAGATACCAGCCCTATGGATTTGGTGCAATATCCTAATATGTCCC
Organism: uncultured Phaeodactylibacter sp.; assembly: GCA_964572415.1. GTDB lineage: Bacteria > Bacteroidota > Bacteroidia > Chitinophagales > Saprospiraceae > Phaeodactylibacter. The sequence continues at coordinate 8,392 of CAZNHN010000144.1, read as the reverse complement.
GCTTGCGCAACTATGTGGAAGAAGATGAGCTAAAGGCTAACGAACCACTGGTACGGGTGGTCTATGCCCGCCCGCAAATGAAAGGCCGCACCATTTTTGGAGGCTTACTGAAATACGGAAGCATGTGGCGCGTAGGCGCTAACGAAACCACAGAACTGACTTTCTTCAGGAATGTGACGATTGACGGTACCGATATTGAAGCAGGCCGGTACGGGCTCTTTGCCACCGTCAATAAAGACAACTGGGAACTGATCATCCATAAGAATGTACAGTCTTGGGGCCCACCTAATCACAATGAGGAGGATAATGTAGTGAAGGTCGTAGTACCTACTGAGAAAACACCGGAAACGCTGGAAGCCCTTTCCATGACCTTCGTTGAGAAAGGTGATAACCAAGTCGAATTGGTGATTGGCTGGGAAGACACTATGGCACGCCTTCCTATCACCGTTATGTCGGAATAAGCACAGATAAAAAGTGTTACGCTATCTATCCCGCATTTTGGATTGCTCAAAATGCGGGATTTTTTTCTTGTGTATCCGGCTGATTGGGAGGTTGATATAACCGGATGGTTCCTGCCCTGCGGCTGCTTTCGACTGTTCAGTGGTTTTGTTATTCCTGATTCGTAATGGTCACGATGGATCTCGGGGGAATCACGTACCGGTCTCCTACCTTGAAAGCACCCCGATCAGAAAGATTGTGATCAGAAAGGGCATCCGTAAGGTAAAGCTTTAGGTCATTATACGCAGGCAGCCCGTCCAACTGTAGTTCCATTGGGATCGTATTCTCGGAGAAATTGATAATTACCATGGTGAAGATGGAGTCATCTTCACTGACAAATGCAGTGGACATAGTGCTTTCCAGGGTTGCTTCCGCCTGCCGGAAGTCATTTCGGGAAACAGAAATCCGTTTCATGCCCGGGCGGACAAAGCGGGAAAAATGCCCTAACGCCCAAAGCGTC
>CAZNHN010000144.1:6911-7424 GCA_964572415.1 uncultured Phaeodactylibacter sp. | reverse complement strand
TTGAATCGTAAATATTGCCGTCAAATTTATCGTAGTCGGTATAGACCAGGCCATCCTTGTAATCGTAGGGGCTCACGCCCAGCCACCACTGCCAGGCACTGGCATTTGCCAATGTCAAATCAGAAAAAATAACCCGTGCAACGTACAAGGCTGTTAGCATGCCAAGGTCTCGGCCATTTCCATTGATGTAGCTGTTGTTTTCAAGGGGGCAGTATTCAGTCATCCAAAACTCAACAGGCGTAGTGCTGCCTGCCACAGCATCTTTGACCTGGAGGCGCGTGGCAGCCAATTGGTCAACCGGCCAGGTCGTAAAATAACTATGGGCTGCCACTTTTGGGGCGACATGTGAGAGTGATCCCACATAATCAGGTGACTGAGGGTCGAAGAACGCTTCAATCTGACTGCCCCGCTCTGGCTTATTATCTATCTCGTAGAGATAATTAAGTTGTGCTGTTTCCGGGATTTCGATACGTGTTGGCAGGTTCCGGGTTTCAAATGCCTCGTTAATGGCTC
>CAZNHN010000144.1:0-6901 GCA_964572415.1 uncultured Phaeodactylibacter sp. | reverse complement strand
CATTTCGCTATTCCGGGCAGGTGTCCCTTCCTGCCCGCTATTGGTCCAGTCCCACTGGGGTTCGTTAAAGGGGCTGATGGCACTGAGCGTGATTCCATCCAGGCTAGCCAGGTTTTCTGCCACTTCAGCAAGGTATTCGGCGTAAGCCTCATAACGCTGAGGCGGCAGGTTCCAACTCTGCCCGTTGGAAGAAAAAGCCATTCCATTCTTAGTCAGATGAACAGGGGGGCTATTGACAAAACCAATAAACGTTTCCACTCCTCTGCTTTGCGCTGCCCGGAGAAACCACCGCTGCCCTTCCTGTTTGCTCCAGTCGTAGGTACCCGGAGCAGTCATAAAAGATTCTGCCCGGCGCCATTCATCCCCTATACCACTGGCTGCACCCTGCTCTGCGCTACCTCCTCCAATATTGAAACGCCAGGCGGTAAGCCCAATGCCTTTAGGGTTGCCCTCTTCATCTCTTTCCATACTAAAGAGCCAGTCTGCAATCTGCTCTTTTTTGTCTTCCGGCCAGTTTTTGCCAATAAACTGACAGCTCCATGCATCAGAAGCCCCAAAGTTCCTTATCGTTTGATGCTTCTGATTGCCCAATGCGGTTAAACCAAGGTGGTCTACTCCGGATATCGTATCCGTATCTGTTTTATTACAGGCTACTGCCGTGAGTAAGAGAAAAACAAAACTTAGCGCTCTTGTATATTTTATCATCGGTACGTCTGTTCGTTTATTGGTTTGATGGTAAAGCTGTAACTATACTCGTCGTCCATTAGCCGGTATTGTGTATGCACTTCATTGCCCCAGCTGTTATCTCCCCCAACGCCTCTTTGAGCAAGATCAATGTTTACCTCAGTAAGATTTCTGTGCGGAAGCTCGTAGTAATGCGTCAGCCCGCTATCCAGGTCATTAATCGTGAAGTGATAGGTGCTTGCATTAAGGACGGTCCCACCCTGTATATGCAGGCCAAGTCCCTGTTCGTTAGTAACCTGAATCCAGCGTACCCCAGTTTTGTTGCCACTTTCCTGCGGGACAGGGTAAGGCGTGTGCTGGTCTATTACCCTCCCGCTATAAACATCTACAAAAGCCGCCGATGCTCTGTCCTGATACGTCTCATGCGGGCCTTTGCCATACCATTTGACCTGGTTGAAATCACCGGGCATTTCAAGGTTCATACCAAAACGAGGCAGCTCAGGAAGGGTTAGGTCTCCTTTGGCAAAATCCACGTTCACGTCCACGGAGCCATCTCCCCTGATAAGGTAAGTAACGTGATAAGCAGAGCGCGCTTTCCCCAGTTCAGCTTTGGCTTCAACCTTCACTGTAGATTCATCTGGTTGACTAACTTCCAGCGCCGTCAATACTTTTTGCTGTTCGACATCCCGCCAAACAGCCATCCGTTCATGTGCTTTCGCTCCCCGGTCATTACTGGTTGGTACCCGCCAGAAGTTGGGTTGTAACCCTCTTCCCAGTAAATCTCTGCCGTGGTACTTCCAATCCGAGAGATTACCCTTCGATTTATCGAAGATGATGACGAAATCTTCCCCGGTTACGAACCAATGCGTTTGATTTTCCATTTTGCTCAATTTGCCGGCTCCTTCTTCTGCGGTGGCGCCTTCAGGCTGGTAGAAGGGCAGGAGGAATTGTTCTGTAGCGGCCACATGGTGCTGTGGTAAAATACCATTCTCCTTTTTAAGCTCTGCATAAAGATTGAGGAAGTACTCCCTGCCTGGCTGCGGATCAATATCAAACGGAACATCAGCAACTCTGCTTCCGGTGGGTGGTATGGGCTTTGAGAATGCCAGAAGCCCTGATTCAACCACTATACCTTCTGACTTGATTTCGTATCTAAAGTCAAAAGGTTCAGAGCTTTGAAAAAAATGCTCGTTGCTGATTTTTATTTTTCCTTTTTCAAGGTCGACCGCTTCGAACCAGAAGTTTTGATACACCTTCCTGACTTCCCATAAAGCGGGTTTGGGCGACCTGTCTGCAAACAATAAACCATTGAGGCAGAAATCTGCATCAGAAATGATATCCTCAGGCCCAAAATCCCCGCCATAAGCGGTATATGCCCGCCCGGCAGGGGTGTGCCTAAGCAGCCCCTGATCCATCCAGTCCCATACGAACCCACCCTGTAGTTGCGGTTCCCTGCGGATGAGGTCCCAGTAATCTTTGAAGTTGCCATTGCTGTTGCCCATAGCGTGGGAGTACTCGCACAAAATAAGGGGGCGCTCATCCCCCAGCTGCAGGAAGTCCTCGATGAAGGGAATTTGCGCATACATCGGTGCTACGATATCTGTATAATCATCCGTCCATGCCTGCTCATACTGTACGGGGCGGGTGGGGTCATTATCCTTGAGCCATTTGTAGAGCTTTTTAAAGTTGTCTCCCTGCCCGGCTTCGTTGCCTAAGGACCAGGTGATGACGGACGGATGGTTCTTGTCCCGTTCAAACATCCTTTGTACCCGGTCTTTTTTGGCGGGCAGCCAGGATGGGTCCCGCGCCAGTATATTGTTCATTACGTACCCATTGGAGGGCACATCATATACACCAAGCCCATGGGACTCAATATTGGCTTCATTAACTACATAAAGACCGTATTGGTCGCAAAGGTCATACCAGTGGGGATCATTTGGATAGTGCGCAGCACGGACCGCATTGATATTGAATTGCTTCATGAGCCTGATGTCCTCCAGCATGTCCGCGCGGGACACCACATGTCCATTCATCCTGTCATGCTCATGGCGGTTTACCCCCTTCATCAGCACAGGCTGTCCGTTGACCAGCAGCTGCCGGTCTTTGATTTCTATCGTTCTGAAACCCACTTTCGAAGTTCTGATCTCGATGATCTCTCCCTCCTCGTTCCTAAGCGTAAGAAAAACCTGATAAAGGTTGGGTATTTCCGCACTCCATGAACTAATCTTTGGGAGGGTAGCTTCGAAGGTTACCCCGCCCGAACGGGCATCTTTTGTCTTCGAAAAAAGCGTTTTCCCATCCTTATCCTTTAAGCTGACTTCCAGTTGAGTTGTTGCGCCTGCACCATTGATGGCGGCCTCTAACCGGAAGACTCCATCCTGATAATCATTGGTTAGCCCTGCCTGAACGAAGAAATCGGCAATATGGGTTGAAGGAAGTGCATAAAGGTAGACATCCCGCTCAATCCCGCTGAAGCGCCACATATCCTGCCCTTCAAGATAGCTGCCATCGCACCAGCGGTACACTTCCAGTGCCAGCTTATTGTTGCGCGATTTGAGGTAAGGGGTGATATCAAACTCTGAGGGTAGTTTGGAATCCTGAGCATACCCCACTTTGCAGCCATTGATCCAGAGGTAAAATGCTGAGTTGACGCCTCCAAAGTGAAGGATTACCTGCTCTCCCTGCCAGGCTTCCGGGACTTCAAAATGGGTCACATAAGAACCCACCGGATTGTACTCATGCGGGATATAGGGTGGATTGGCTTCAAAAGGGTAATTGACATTAGTGTAAATCGGTGTGCCGTACCCCTCCATCTGCCAATTGGCTGGCACAGGTATTTTATCCCAGTCTTTGGTGGAAAAGCCGGCCTTATAAAAATCTTCCGGACGCTGTGCCGGGTTTACCGACCACTTGAAGTCCCACGCTCCATTCAGTGATTTGTAATAAGGAGACCGTTCAAATTGATTGTCTATGGCACGGTCTATGTCCCGAAAGGGAAAGGAATGGGCATAAGCCGGCCGTTTATTGACCCCAAAAACCTCATGGTTTTCCCAGTCGGGTGTTTGTGCTTTTACCGAAAAACATAACATATTGGTAAGCAGTAGTAGCAAGAGCGACCAGCAAAGATTCATATCTTGATGAATTTCAAAATTAAAATAAAGGGAAAACTTCTACATAAGCTGCTAACCCTGCGAGTCTTAAACCCCGAACGCCATAAAAAAACTGTAAACGCTGCTAGTCTAGTACCCCGGATTCTGCGTAAGCGCCCCTTCAGACAAGTCTATTTCAACCTGCGGCACAGGGAACAGGGTGTGGACATTTACATCAAATAATGCCCCTTTTGCATTCCCTTTGTCATAGGGGTCTGTACTCCGGTTGAGGTTGTAGTCTACAAAATCCTCCATCACTTCCTTCAGGCGTGGAAAACCAGGCTGTGAAATACCTCGTTGCCGTTTCAGGTCGTAATAACGGTGCCCTTCCATAGCCAGCTCCATGCGCCGTTCGTGGTAAATATCCAGGAGCAGGTCCTGCCCGTTGGAACTGACCGGGTCAAGCCCTACCCGGTTACGCACGGCATTAACGGACGTCAGGGCTGCTGCTTCATTACCAATGTGCCAGGCTGCTTCTGCATGGAGCAGCAACAGATCAGCATACCGGAATAAGATGTGGTTGAGCGGAGAACGCAGGTGTTCCTGTTGTGTCGGCCGGTCTGCCAGTTCCAGGTAGTATTTACGGTTGTTCCTGCCGCTTTCATTTTCATTCAACTGCGTATCATACTGCGGGTGAGCCTCATCTACATAATCGCCCTGCTTGATGATGGTGAGGTTCCGGCGGGGGTCGTCACCCATGAAATTGTCCAGATGGCTGGAAGGCGTGCAGAATCCCCAACCCCCATCAGCCCGGCTTCTGGTGACGACCGGCAGTGCGCTTCCGGCATCAAACAAATCATCATATTTTTGCTGGATTTCAAAAATGGAGCCATTGCCATTGGGGTTATCCACACTCCAAACCCGGGAGAAGGGGTCATTGAGGTTATACTCTCCTGATGCGACAATCTGGCTCGCCAGCGTCTCTGCTTCTGCCCATTTTTCCTGGTAGACGTAGGCCTTCACCAAATAGGCCTGAGCTGCCCCTTTTGTAGCCCGCCCCAGCTCCGAGGCAGATTGGGCAGATTTTTCGGGCAGGAAATCAATAGCTTCCTGAAGGTCGGTTTCAATTTGCGCCCACAGCTCCGAAGCAGAAGCTCTTGACTGCTTGGGGGCATTTGCAGTAAGCGGTTCCAGGATCAGAGGGGCATCTCCCCAGTTTTTAACCAACTCGAAGTAGGCAAAAGCCCTGAGGAACTTGGCCTCAGCCACAATTTGCTCCTTCAGCTCTTCCGAAACCGGTGCTTCGGGCACGTTTTTTATCACGAGGTTGGTGCGGTAAATCTGTTCGTAGGAATACCGCCACTTGATTTCTATCCACTCATTTTGAGGAGTAATCAAAAAGCGGGCGAGGTCGCCAAAGTCCCTTTGATCTCCTTCAATAGAATTCCCCTTGAAGGCATCATCCGAGCAGATATCGCCAACCAGATAAAAAAAGTCATTTTCCCACCAATCCTGTGGGCTAAGCGAAGCATAACAGCCTGTGAGTGCCCGGAGGCATTCTTCCTCGTTCGCGAAATAATTGCTCAGCACTTGCTGCCCCTGAACCGGCTGATCAAGAAAATCCTTACAGCCGGATAAAGCAGTAGCCAGAAATAGGAGCAGGATATAAATACGGTCTGATCGTTTCATGACAAAATAGTTGAAGAATTAGAATGTAATATTGACACCAGCCATAAACACCTGTGGCAGGGGATATTGCCCCCAATCGATGCCTCTCTCCAGGGCACTTCCCCCTATATCCGGGTCAAGTCCGTTGTAATTGGTCCAGGTAAATAAGTTCTCTCCGCCGATGAAGATTCGGGCCCGGTTGATATTCACAGTCTGTGACAATACGGCTGGTATTGTGTACCCAATCTGAGCAGAGCGCAGGCGCAGGAAAGTGCCATCCTGAATAAAGTAATCAGAGTACCTGAAATTCTGGTTATCGTCTCTTACCGCCAGCCGGGGCTGTGTATTGGAGGTGCCTTCCCCGCTCCAGGCATCAAAAAGAGCGCCCCGGTAGGCGTTGTATACCCCATTACCGGCGTGGGTATAAGGCTGGAGCGCATTGAGTACATCATTTCCATAAACCCCGTTAAACAGCACAAAGAGGTCGAAAGCCTTGTAATTCATGGATACGTTGAGCCCGAAAGTCAGTTCCGGTTCCGGGTTGCCGATGGTCCTGCGGTCGTTGTCATCCAGTCTGCCATCGCCGTTGAGGTCCATAAAGCGGAAGTCACCGGGCTGAGCAAGCGGCTGTATACGGTTTCCGAATTCATCGGTATGATTGATCACATCTTCCTGATTTTGGAAGATCCCGTTGGTCACCCATCCGTAAAAGGCACCTGCCGGTTGCCCCTCTGCGGTCCGGGTTAGAAGGTCCAGGCGCTGATGGTTGCCTGACCAGATTTCTTCGCCAAAGGCAAGTTCTCTCATGGTACTGCGTGCCCGTGAGGCATTGAGCCTGATATTGAAAGAAAGGTCGGTGCTTACCCGCTTCTGATAAGCCGCTGTGAGTTCGATACCCCGGGTTTCAAGGCGGCCAACATTGGCCCAGGGGGTACTGAAGGCTGCGCCCAGATAGGCAGGGATCGATATTTGCATAAGCATGTCTTTGGACCTCCGCTCAAAGTAATCCACTGTAAAAGATATGGATTGATTGAACAGCCCAAAGTCCAGCCCGAAGTTCAGGTCTTCAACAGCTTCCCATCGCAGGTCAGGGTTGCCAACAGTCGCAGGTGCGGCTCCCACATCAAGGGCTTCGTCTGCTCCGTATACATAAATGGCCCGCCCAAGCGTAGTCAGCAGGGCGTCGTTGTTGATGTTTTGGTTACCTACCTGCCCCCATCCGGCACGGAGTTTCAACTGAGAAAGCCACCGGATATCTTTCAGGAAAGCTTCTTCCTGTATATTCCAGGCTGCTGATACCGCAGGGAAAAACCCCCAGCGGTTCTCCTCAGAGAATCTGGACGAACCATCGGCACGAAAGGATGCCGTGATCAGGTATCGGTACTTATACCCGTATTCCACTCTCGACAAATAGGAAGCCTGAGTATTGCGCTCATTCAACCCCTGCGCCCAAAATGCCG
>CAZNHN010000143.1:0-15089 GCA_964572415.1 uncultured Phaeodactylibacter sp. | reverse complement strand
ACCCCGAGGTACTGCAGCCCACGGGCGAGCTGGTGCTACTGTCCGGATTCAATGGTTTGATCAATCTGGATACCGTCAACCATGAAATCCTGTTTAACGGTGTAAGCCAGGCAGGTGCGAGTGGATTAATCGATATTCTGGAGGTCGAGTTTGACGTCGTCGGCTCGGCGGGCTCTGTAGGCAACGTTGGGGCTACCTTCTCTATCCTTGCCGCTGCAGAGACCTTCACCAACCTGATGGGGCAGGCTAAGGCATCTTATAATTGCACCTTCGAAATCCGCCCGCCGTACCTGAAGGGGGACCTCAATAGTGATGGTTTTGTCAACTCAACGGATGCGGCTATTATGTTTGCCAACGCTACCGGGAATTTCCTTCCCGCCTTCATTACGGATTTGATACTGGCAGGCTTTGGTGATATTGACGGAGATGGTCAGACGAATGCCTTTGATGGATTATTAGTTTTATCTTACGAACTAGGTATTCAGGTGCCTTATCCGGTGGGAACCTTCTCCTGTCCGGAACAGACTGGCCATTTAACACCCGGAAATGATGTGTTGATGGGTAGAGCCACAGGCAGCAAGGCAGTAGGCGTGAGAATGGAGGCCGGAAAAGCGGGTGATGGCTACCTGGAGGTACCTGTAGTGGTTGACCTGAGCGGTACAGGGGAAGCGCTCGGCAGTTTCGACGGACATTTAACCTGGGATGCAAAGGTATTGAAGCTCGTTAATATTAGTGGTGGTGACACCCCTGGATTTACCCACCCAACCCTCAATACAGACCTGGCCGAAAAAGGGAAGGTTGCTTTTGCTCATGCTTATCCTCTGGGAGCCCGTGGTGAGGTGCATATTCTGACGGCTCGTTTTGCATACCTGACTGAAGAAAAGGGTCCTAACCTTCGGTTGGATATGGAAGCTATGCACGCTGCGCAGACCTTTACAGCGCTCCATCCGGAAGGCAGCCCGGGTTCCGTGTCAGAAAACAAGCCTGTTGCTTTGTCCGCCTTCCCGAATCCTTTCCAGAGCATGATGCAAATCAGCTATGAGCTTCCTGAAGAAGACAATATTGAGCTTCAGGTATTTGACCAGTCGGGGCGGCGAATGGCTACGCTGGTGCAAGGTCAGGTTGCAGCTGGTTCGCACCGCATACAATGGGATGGAACGAATACTCAGGGTAAACAGTTGCCCAATGGCGTCTACTACCTGCGTTTGCAAACGAGTCAGCATGTTTCGCAATACCGGGTTATCCTTGCTAAGTAATCGTTGATTTCACGCTACAGGAAGCAGGTCGCCAGTTGATGGAAAAGTCATCTGGCGACCTTTCTTATTTCAAATCAGAAGAACATCAGGTAACTTTATAAAAGGTTTTTACAAACTGCATAGTTGTAGTCTGCCAGATCATCCATAATTCCGGATTGGTTGAAAAGTTGCCAAATATAAACTTAATTCGCATCGAGCAAGGATGGCAGCCTCCTCATCTCAATGACGAAGGGTGAGCGGGGAGGAAGCGGAAGTGCCAGAAACCTAAAGACTTCTTCCCCTGAGGCTAATTCCACCCCCTGCAGATACCGGTTGTTAAGGTCTATGGCAAAATCTTGTCGGATTCGGTACTTGCGCAGCTGATTGGTAAAACTGATAATTTGTCTGAGAAAAGATAAGTCACCGGTTACATTAATGTTGTCGTCCGCATCATCCTCGCAGAGCAACCGGACAGCTTCTGTGGCAGATAGTGGAGGCTTTATCTTTCCTTCTTTATTTTTAAAAAGAAGTTCCCCCGGCAGTTCGATCTTTTTTTGACTAAGGTTTTTTATCCGTAGCCCGATCAGATTGACCCGCTGCCGGTTCTCCATACGTGAGAAGTACTGGTTGCGCTGCCCTTCGAATACATCCGGCACAACGGTCACTTCGATCTCTGTACCTGGCAGGTTATAGCTCATTTTATCTGCTGTAAGCGCCTGTATTTGGACTTTTTCATAAGGAGCCATACAGCTTTGACTGAAAAGGGCGAAGAACAGGAGGATCGGAGCAATTTTTTTCGGATACAAAAGTTCATAGATTAGAAGGAGAGGTGATATGGAATAACAGAAAGGAGTAAGATTCATGACCTTACTGACCAGTAAAATGCACTGCGCCAGGTCTACGGTTTCACCACAGAAAAAATAGATTGTTGTTGCCCCCATTGCACCTGTACCTGATAGGTGCCCGAAGGAAGGTGGTCCCAGCCCCGGAGCATGACAGTTCCTTGGTTAGCCATTTCAGAAACAGACTTTAGGACCCGTCCACTGCTGTCAAATATTCGGATATGCACAGGGTTAGCCATCGCTGTGCCCAACTCAATAGTCAGCGTGTCCTCCACCGGGTTGGGGAAATACCGTACTGTTGATTTCTGTGGAGATGTGGCTGCCACAGGCGATTCCTGGTAGATGCGCACATAGTCCACTTCCATGGCGCTGCTGGTAAAGTCTGGTGCAATACTAGGTAAAATGGCGACATTGAACAAGAAGTACTGCTCCGCATCGAAGGGCCAGGTCTCCGGGTTTTTATCGGTAGGGTTATAGGTGAAATGCTCCACGCCATCTACCGCAAAAACCAGCTTCTCAGCAGTCCACTCCAGGGAATACACATGGAAGTCTGTAGCATAGGTCGGCAGAATTTGTCCGCCAACGTTAATCGTGCCCCCAAAGCTGGAGGGCGTATGCGTAGCGCTGGAGACATAACCGGGGTTAGTGCCCCAGTGCTCCATGATATCGATTTCTCCGCAGGCGGGCCAGGGCGTGGTACCGAAGCCTTCGTTATCCCAGTAGCCGCCATCTTCGTCAATATTCTTGCCCAGCATCCACAGGGCGGGCCAGGTACCGGGGCCGGTAGGCAGCTTAGCGCGGATTTCCACCCGGCCGTACTGAAAGGTGAACTTGGAATTCAGGCGGGCCGAAGTAAACTCCTTGGTATGGCCCTGATCGGTGAAGGTCTCCCGGCGGGCTTCGATTTTTAGTACGCCGTTTTCTACCCGGGTATTTTCCAAACGGTCTGTGTAGTGTTGAATTTCATCATTAAACCAGCTATTGCCCAGTGGGAGCAGGGTTTGGTGAAACCATTTAGTATCATCTGCAGCGCCGTCAACGTCAAATTCATCAGCCCAGATCAGCTGATCGAAAACCGGGCCAGGAGTGGAGGTGCTTTTGAATTGGACATTATCGATATAGGCTGTCACCTGATCGTTGTTATTTTCCCCATTGACCTGCAGGAGGACCCGGTTGAAGTCATTGCGCTGTGCGGGCGGTGGAGAATCCGGAGACAGGTTGATGTAATTATCATTCGCGAAGTCAAAGGTGACCGTTTGCCATTCATCCGTTGCGATAGGCTTGATGATCTCGCTCTGGGTAGACCAGGGCGCTGGTAGATTGCCATCCTGTAGTTTCAGGGAAATTTGGTTGGGCAGTGCCCCTGTCAGCCCGCTGGATGGTACGTAGATTTGAATGGAGAACAGGTGCTCGCCCAAAAGGTCGAACGGGGTGCCGGCGTCAAAACGCACATTGGCATATTGGCCGCCCGTGTCGCCGTACCTCAGCACGGTGGAGGAGGTATTGCTGCCCTGCGGGAAGGGATTAGGGAAACTGGTATCGATCTGACAATCATCGCCTGCCCAGGTACTGATGTTGCCGTTGCCTTCGAAGTCGTCCTGAATAGTGGTTTGAGCATTTGCTAAAAAGGTGAAGCACAGAAGCGCAGGTAGAAAAGCATTGCGTAGACTCATACATTGAGGATATAATTTTTTATAAAGAAAAACAACCGCTGTTTCTCTCGTCCTCTAAGTTAGTAAATCAGCACCTCCCAATTGAGGAATCTCCGTCATATCTATTGGAAGTGCAGTTTAGTATCCGTTTTCAACGGGTAGTTTTTCAATTTATCGGCATTATTGTCCACTTATCGAAGAGGCAGGTCAAAGCTCAACATAAAGCACCGGTTTTTTGCTGTTTAGGTAAGTTCTTCTTTGCAAAGTAAGAGATGCTATGTTAGCATCTCTAAATCAGGGTTTCACGATTCTCTGCACCCCGAGCAGTTGCCCCTGCTCATCCGTTAACCTGACCTGATAGAGCCCGCCCGGTAAATCTGATATGGATAAGGTTCCCGCCTTTCCAACTACTTCCTCTTGCCGGAACTGACGGCCATTCAGGTCAAAAATTGAGATCCATAGTTGCCCTGCACTTTGACTGGTTTCCACCTTCCATTGTACTTCCGCTCTCGCTAAAGTGGGGAAGAGCTGGAAGCCTGCATTTGTTTTTGGTGCATCGACGGTATTAATAACAGCAGTGTTTTCAAAGTATTCAAAGATGATTTTGTCATATTCGCCTCCTGCCTCATCGTAAGCATTCCCGCAAGTCAGTAAGTCTATATCTCCATCTGCATCCAGGTCTGCAGCAGTCGGGAGCAGGAAGTAGCTGTTGTTGTCCGAAAGCAGCCCAAAAGCATTACTTTGCGGAGAGGCAAAGAAAGGCTGTTCCGGACTGCCCGTATTTTCGTAATACTGGAGTATGGGCTGGTAAAAATCTCCTTCGTATTGGTACTCACCACCGGCAATGATATCAGGATCCCCATCATTGTCAAAGTCGGCTACGGCAGGCAGGAATAAATAACCATCTACCGGGGGCTGCAGCCCGAATGGGTTGATCTGTGCCTCACCGAATTCCGGATTTTGGGCTGTACCGATATTGGGGAAATAGGCGATAGCCCCGGAAGTGCTTCCGTAAGGGTAGGAATAAGTGTAGGAGTATGTACCAACCAGCAGATCCAAATCTCCGTCATTATCCATATCCGCCAAAAAAGGAATAGTGGAATCCGGGTCATCAGGAGAACTCAATCCAAAGGGGTCCGTCTGAGGCGTTGCAAATGCAGGGGCTGTGGGCGTCCCTATGTTTTCATAGTAGGTAAAATAAAATCCGTAGGACGGCGCATCATACTGGCCGGTCAGCATATCCAGGTCCCCATCTCCGTCGAGATCGCCGAAAGTAAGGGTAGTGCCCTCGTTAAGGGTTCCCACACCGAACGGGTTGATCACTATTTCGCCATACTCTGGTTCCTGTGGTGTCCCTATGTTTTCCTGAAAAAGGAGGATATTGCTGCCATATAGGTCGTTAGTCCCGGTTCGGTGAAATAAGTCAAAGTCTCCGTCCCCATCAATGTCTACCAGTTGTGGTGCCGGGAGGAAACCATTTTCGTTTTGCCCAAGATCTAATCCGAAGGGGTTTTGTACCGGGGCTGCAAACTCCTGCGCTTGTGCGTGTTCCAGGCCCAGTAGCAGGGCAGAGGCGGCCAGTGCGTGGCGGAGTCTCCGGTGAGGGATAACCCGGCGGAGCTTTTGAAACAGCTGCCGTATTTGCCTGAGGAATGCTTGCTGTTTTTCCTGGCTCAGTGCGCTGAAGGTGCCGCTCAACAGCATTCGCTTCAGCTTTTGGCTGAGTGCCAGAAACCGGCGGTAAGCCGCCGCAATGGGTAAGGGTTGGTACCTCATAAACCTGTTTTTTCAGATTAAGGACGAAGTTACTGCGCATTAGGTTGCGCCCAATAAGTTTTTTCAGGTATGGAAAGCCCAAGTTTATGCTCTTGCTTTTCAGTATTGAGCAAATTAGGGCGTTGCAGTCCGGGCAAGAGCCGGATGTCATAAATTTCATCTACTGAAGCCTGATAGCGGATTTGACCGGCGATGGCTCCGGTTGGCAGGTGGACAATGGCAATGCCTGCCTGCTGCGCCTGATGTTTCATAGGGAGTTTGGCAAAGGTGCTGGAGTTGGGGCGCAGGCGGGACAGGCCCACAAAGGCATAATCACCGCAACGGCCGAGCCCACGCACAAAACCATCGAGTTGGGCAACCACTTCATACCTGCCTGTTTCCTGTTCGGCCCTCACCAATTCCCCGGTGGCAGAAAGGAGCAGATAAAGCTGTCCGTCGTAGAGCCGTGGAGAGTGCGGCATAGCCAGCCCTTCCAGTATGGTCTCCCCACTTTTTATGTCGATCAGCACCCCGGTTTTGGTAATGTTTTCCCGCCAGCTTTGCCGGGTATTTCCCTGATTGAAGGCGGTGGCGTACCGCGGAAACCCCTCTTGCATGGCCATCCCATTGAGGTGGCAGCGGTCTTCATGCGCCAGCTGGGTGATAAACGCAGGCTTCCAAACGGGTGTGAAGCTAAACTGCTCATCAATTTTGCAAATACAGGAAAAGGAAGTATTCACCGCATACAAGCCGTCTCTACCCCATTCCAGGTCATGGATGTCGATCTGTCCGGTATAAAATGTAGCGCGTGGCATAAACAAAGCATCGTAGGTGCCGGGCTTTGGGGGGTAATGGGCCGCCAGCCCCGGGGAGTTGGTCAGTAAGTGTACCTCATCCCGGGTGGCAATGGCAAGCTGCTGGTCTTTCAGGGCGATACCCATAGGTTTCCTGAAACTCCGGGGCAGCTGAATGAGCCGTTCCCCATCTACCGAACTCAGGAGCACAACTTTACCTGCCTGATAGGTACTCAATGCAATGGTACACTGGAGCTGCTGCAACAGCTCCGGAACATTCGGAGAGTAGGTACAACTGAATGGAGCAAGTGGGGTAGAGGGCGTCCCTTTATTCATGGCTGAAGTGGAGGTTTCAATTAAGATTAATCCAAAGATAGCAGGAAACCTGATGCGCCAACGGATGGAACATCAAAATTTAAACCCTGCCTCTATCTGAAAGCCAAAATCACTTTGGTACACCTCTGAAGTGAGCAGACGCTGGTACAGACCAAATCCAATGACCAGCCCAAACCGGCTGTTTGGAATGTAATACAGGGTTTGCTTTGGCGCCAGCCCCAGCAGCAGGTTTGTGGATTGCCTGTCAATCCGGTCAGTCAGGGTTTCTGCGCCAACGAGCAGCATCAAATCCAGATTAACGTAGACCCGATCGCTAATTTCCCGGAAGGGGCATATACCAAACATGCCATAGTTGAGCCGGGCCTCCACAATGCCGGACCGGGCAAAAGGTTGACTTTCAATCTGCAAAAACTCTCCACTGAGCCGCCATGGAAAAAACCAGCCTTCATGGGAAGATTTAGAGCTGCGGTAATAGCTGAACTTCCAGCCTGTGGCGTTATTGCCTGCAGCGTAGCCAAACAGTAGGAGGTTCAACGGGATGACCTTTTGTTCCTGTTGGTCCAGGCGTTTTTTCAGGCGCTCTTCGGTTACAGGGGTGCCGGCATCCGGATTATCCCAGTTCGTATTGCTAAACTCATTTAGGGCCTGGGCCAGGGCTTGGCGTATTAAAGCCTCGGGAGGCTCCTGCCCGGTGACGGAAACCTGGGTTTCGAAAAGTAAGACTTTATACCGTTCCCGTTGCTGGTAAAAGGACGCCTGTAGTAAGACTTCCAGCTCCTGATCTGCTCCGGAGGGCGCAGGGGTAAGCGACAGTTCGTCCACCCCAAGGATGACAGGCAAATCCCCTGCGTCCCGGGGTACGGCTATTTTCAGGTAGTTACTAAGAGCATCCGTTAGTCCTCTTGCCAGATCTATGGGGACTTTTCTGGATTCTGCCCCAATGAAGAAATAGCCAATGCTATCCGTTGCAGGCCGGCTGTCCACTACCATTTTTATGAAAAAACCAGAGATTGTCGAGTCCGGCGGGGTGTCCCGAAGTGCGATGTATTTTTTTTGCCCGTAGACGATACTGCTTAAGCATAAACAGAGCACAGCGAGTAAAAGGTGTTTTTTCATCTTACAGAGATTTTATGCTAAAAGATACCGTTTTTCTATCAGATCAGCCTTCAAGCTCCCTGGATTTATGCATTTCAGCATACCTTTTTTGCATTTTTTGAACCATAGTATCCGCTTTATGTTGGAGCTATATTGTTGTGAATCAGTTTATTGTAGTTTTTAAACCCCATTTTGTTATGCGTAGGCCGGTCGGATTAATCATCATGTTATATCTTTTGCTTGGTAATGTGGCCGCTCAGGAATACGATACCTGGAGCGGGCTGCATAACCGTCCTGCCAGACTGGAAGCAGACGCCAGGATGGTGGTCGTGGGGGAGGAGGTGTTCCTGGAGCAGCGTGATGAAATGAGCGAGGTCTTTTTGTATAAACTCAACCTCAACGGGGAAGTACTGGATTCACTGGTGCGCGGGGATTTCGGCCCTTATTCCTTCTACGAGCAACTGCACGCTGACCCTGTGGACAGCACCCTGTGGATGATTGGCTTTGCCTACCTGCTGGAGGATGGAGCTAATGCCAGGCCTCATCTGTCTGTGCTCCACTTCGGCCGGAACCTGGAATTAATTAGCTACAGCGTTAACGATACACTGACAGACTTAGATCCTTTAATTACGAGCATTGCCAATAACCTATCCAGCTTTGTACGGGATGAAAACCGAATATATAGCCGCTATTACGGGACTTATCTGAGCACGCTTAACGCCCTGCTTTACGATGTGGTCATGGATACTTCTTGTAATATTTTGCATAGCTCCCCGGCAGACTTTCCTCAGCATTATGCTACTATGGCAATGGTCGGAGAACGGCTGTTTGGTTGTTTTGGCTCCCTATTTATGGAGCTTAGCCCGGAGAACCTGGAGCCGATACAGGAAAATTCCTATGACTGGTTTAGTAACGCTTACAATTTTGATGGTTTTGGATTCACGAACACTGGAAATTTCTGGCCCTATTTCAAACCTAATGACGGTAATCTGGTCTTTGCCAACAGGATTTTTGAGCTGAATAGTTCAGACAGCATCTATCAGTCCATTGAGATTAGGACGCCTGATTTCGAGTTAATTCGCCGATCGGTGGTACACGGGCTGGCTATCGAAGGGCCAGGCCTGGAGGACGGTGATCTGCGCCCGGCTTACCGATATCCGTTAGACTATAATTCGAATGACGAGTATTTTTTATTAGGCTTCGATTCTGCGAATGGTAATCGCTGGCGCCTGAGCAAGGTGGATGCTAACCTGGAACGTATTTGGGATGTGCATGTGTTGTTACCATTTAATAATAGCCGGGCTACGGGTGTGGTCGCTACACCGGACGGCGGGTGCCTGGCACACGGGCAGGTTATCCGTGACGATCTGAATCCGGAAGAACGCCGTCACATCATCTACAAGTTCGACTCGGATGGAGATATGACCAATGCGGTGGTCCTGGGCGGAAGTCAGCAACCTCAGCCTTCTGTTTTTCCCAACCCCTGTAGCGATCAGGCACAGCTTCTTTTTCCGAAGGCCTGGGCAGGCAGGCAAGTGGAAGTCGAAATACTTAGCAGCAACGGCGTCCCCGTACATAAGCAATCCGCAACAGTCGGCAGCGGGGCAAGAATTCCGACCCTGCAGTGGTCTGCTGGTATCTACTGGGTCCGCTGCACAGAAATGGAAACGGCGCGGCTGTTAGGGGTGGTTCCGCTCAAAGTGAGCCGCTAGTATTCCTGGTGGATGGAGCCGTCCGTAAATACCAGAACACTTAAAGTGTCGCCTGGCTGCACCAGCTCCCTAGATCTTCTTCCGTATACTTCTCAGCACAGAGGCATTAAAAGTGATATCTGTCATCTTTTTTCAAGTGGATAATTGGCGTATTAATGATTGAGGTCAGTGCAAATCAAAATGCCGGAGGGTACCTTATGCCTCTAAATCATTCAAAATGCGACTTCTATTTACCTTATTGCTGTTGATCCACGGGGGTATCCACCTGTTTGGTTTTTTGAAAGCCTATAACTTCTACCAATTTGAGCAGCTCACACAGCCGATCTCCCGTGCGCAGGGTGTGTTGTGGTTGCTTGCGGCAGCCTTGTTCGCAGGCACGCTGCTGATGTACCTTGGTGGAGCAACCTTCTGGTTTGTGCCAGGCTTTACCGCCGTCCTGTTGTCGCAGTTCCTCATTTTTAGTCATTGGGGCGATGCCCGGTTTGGTACCATTGCCAACGTGCTTATTTTGATACCAGCTTTGCTCAGTTGGCAAAGCTACCAGTTTGAGCATCAGTACCAGGCAGATGTACAGGCGGGCCTGGAGCGGACGCAGGCTATTCAACAGGAAATACTTACCACACAGGACTTGCAGGATCTGCCAGCCCCGGTGCAGCATTATTTGGAGTATACAGGCGCTGTTGGGCAGCCCAAAGTACACAGCTTCCGCGCCCGGTTCAAGGCAGAGATGAGGGGCAAAGGACAGGATTGGATGCAGATGGACTGTGAGCAGTATAATTTCTTTGACACTGATGAGCGGCTGTTCTTTTTGAACGCTAAAGTCAAAGGGCTGCCCGCTCAGGGCTATCACCGGTATCAGGGGCACGAAGCGAGTATGGATGTCCGCCTTTTCTCCGTTTTGCCGGTCGCTCAGGCTGAGGGGCGGGAGATGTTTATTGCCGAGACGGTCACCCTGTTCAATGACATGTGCTTTCTGGCACCGGCAACGCTGATTGACAAGCGCATTCAGTGGACAACAGTTGATGAGCATACTGTGCAGGCTGCTTTTACCAATAAAGGCACAACGATTCAGGCAAAGTTGTTTTTCAATGAGGCAGGGCAACTGATTGACTTTGAGTCTCACGACCGCTACGACATTAATGCTATGCAGCAGTATCGCTTTACCACACCTCTGCGCGACTACAAAGACTTTGGAAAGGTGAGGCTGGCCAGCTACGGAGAGGCCACCTGGCATTACCCGGATGGCCCCTTTGTGTATGGGAAATTTACGCTGGAAGAAGTGATTTACAATCCTGGCTTTGATGACTACCGCATGGAAAAATCAACAGGGATGATCAGCTTGCGGGCTCCAAGGTAAGCCTGATTGCTGACGACCGCCGGAGCGCTATCTATAACCCGCTTTACCTCGCGGCTGAAAGCAGGGTCGGGGCTCTGAATAATTTCGTAAGCCTGTACTTGCCCGAATGGGTCGAGTGTGACTTTTACGGTGACCCGGCCTTCCACCATTTTTTCCCGCAGTAATTCCGGATAGGTCACTTGCGACGCAACGTGTTGCATGAGGGTTGCTTGCGCCAGTTGGTTGTGCTGCTTGATTAAAGCATTTCTCCGGGCAATTTGCTCATTTAGAGAAATGGGCTCCTCTGAAACTGCTGTCGGCGTGAGCTCAGTTTGCGGAAAGGCTGAAGCGTACTGTCCGTTGGCAAAGGAAAAAATACAAAGGGTGAATAAAGCTACACAAATCGTTTTCATGATGGATAAGTTTTGATATTTGCAGCTTTATTTATCCACTTTGAAAAAGGTTACCCCCTGTTTGAGCAATAAATTTAGTCTGAAGGTAATCTTCCAAAGAATTGAAAAAAGCCCTCTTGCTATAACCGGTCAATTAACGTATCTTTGCAATGCTGGATAAATAACCCAACTCCCCAAGCCAGCGCCCAAATCCATCAATCCTGCCGATTAACGCCCTGCACCAGGTATAACATAACCCTGGTGATAACAAAAAAGCTTGTGCTATCACGAGCCAACAACAAGTAAGCACAAAAACAGCTACTATGAATAAACGGTATGCACAATCCGTTTCCTTAGCATCTCCTGGCGCAGCCAGATTTTTCCTTAAGCGATTCCTTGCCGCCCTCTTTTTGCTGAGCGGGCTGCTGAGCGGTCGGGCTCAGGTTGCCATTACCTATCCCGGGCAGGCAGAAGACGTCGTGACCTGCAATCAGGATGGAGACTTGCGCGTGCGCCTGCGCTTTACGTCCAATAACGCCGATGCTCCCGTGGTAACCATCAACTTGCCGCCCGGACTACAGTATGAAGCCGGTAGCCTGCAAACCTTTGATGGCAACCTCAATATCACCGAGGGCGACCTTTCTGATCCGGAGGCGCCGCAGTTCCTGATTACTCCTTCTGATATTGCAGCCAATGACGTGGTAGACTTTGCCATTACCCGCTCCGGCGGATGCGATGCCCGGGACTTTGCCGTTGAGGGAGGCTTGTTCAAGGATACTGTAGTAGTGCAAACGGCGGCCGGTACGGTCATTGAAGATAATCCCAACCTCAATACCTACAACCTCCTCTTTGCTTCCCTCAGCCATCAGTACCCCAATGGACCGAATAGTCAGGATACCATCATCAGCGATGTACCACAGACCATTGACCGGCCGGTGCGTCTGACGCAGGGTGGGCTGGGCTTTGTCGACTCGGTCACTTATTTTGTGGTACTGGGGGATGTCCAAGACTATGAGTTAAGGTACGGTGGCGATGCCCTTGTGCCCGTATCCGCCAGTGGTGATACCCTGTATTACGCATTAAGCGAAAGCCTGTACCCTGGCATATTTGGAGGAGACGGGCGCTTTTCCAACGGAGAGCAAATTGATTTCCGGGAGCGGTTTGAGGTGCAGACCTGTACACAGGCGCTTAACCGGGTGGTACACCATGCCTACTGGGGTTGTGGAGCCGATATCTGTCAGCGGACCATCCCGGCAACCGGTACAGTAGCGGTCATCGTTCCTCAGCCTTCTATCTCCACCGGCACCTTATTTGAACGGGCACTGCCAGCCTGCCTGGATGGCGTTACCCCCGATCAGTTTGGTTTCTTTATCGAAAATATCGGGGCGACTACTGCTCAGATTGGCTTTCAGCTGGGTTTTGAAGGCAGCACCAGCCTGCCGGTTTTTGGAGATTACAGCGCTAACAATGCCTCCATTGACACGGCTTCGGTACAACTACTTTTAAACGGTGAGGATATTTCCCGGTCACCGGATGAAGTGTACGGCTCCGTCAATTTCTGTACTTCAGGGTTGCCCAAAGGGGAAGTCAGTGCCGCCCGGTATTTCAACTTAACACTTCTGCCCGGGGAGCGCCTGGAAATCCGGGGCGACTACGTCTACTGCTGCCGGGAGTCCTGTAATTTTAGCTACAGCTGGCCCACGCCCATTGCCCGTTTTCAGGTCAAGGATGCCTGTGGGAATATTCCCAGGGCGATAAATGCAAGCCATGATTTTGCCGGTGCCAGATTGGGCACCACGCCCACGATCATTTCCGGGCCGGCAACCGTTTTTGACGGGCAAGTCGCAACATACTGCTTCCAGTACCCTTCGCTGGAAGGTTACCCGAATGTTAGCGGGGGAAATACTTATAATGTAGAGCTGCAATTGCCCGAAGGCTTTAACCTACAGGTTACCGGTGATGCGCGGGTGTCGGATCAGAACGGCAACGCGCTGCCTTTCGAGTTCATCGGTATTGGTACCAGCCAGCCTTCTATAGTGATTAATCAATCGGATTACCCGGGTAATTCGATTGAGTTTTGTCTGGAACTGGCATGGGATTGTAGCGGTGGGGGATCCGTGGAGTTACCTGTTTCTCTCTACCAAACGGTAGGTAAGGATTGTCCGGATGTCTGCAACCTGGGCATTAGCTGTAGTACTTTTCCAGTGTTATTGTTGTGCTCGGGAGGTGGATGTGATGGCGGCGGTGGTAGAGTGAGTTACAGCGAAACCCGGCGCGTCAATGTCGGGTTCTCCGATCTGCAGAATACACGCACCTGGACTACCAACGCTGCTGCTGATCCGGGATTGGTGCGTTTGGATCGGGCGGCGCCCTGTGATACCATCCGGACGCTGGCCGGGCTTACTGTTCTGGCCGGGGAGGACGGGGTCTGGAGCGAGGGGCGGTTCCGGCAGACTATGATCTTCCCCTATTTCAGGAGCCTTGGGGCTTCCGCAAAGGTTTTTGATAATGGCACCCTGATTGGAGAAGTAGCAGGCATTCCTCTGAGCTACATACAGGGAGATTCTCTGTTTGAGTATGATTTATCTGCATCTGTTTTTCACGCACTGGATCCGGGTTTTCCTGAGTCTTATGTTTTTTCGCCAGGCGACAGTTTACTTTTGGAGGTCTTATACGCCTTTGACCCCTCGCTGGCTCAGGGTGACTTTTATGATTATCAGCTTGATGGGTTTAACCCCAATACGGAGTACTGTGTGGATAATCAGGATATCCGCAACGCCTTCCGGTTGTCAAACGATGGTTTCCAATCTGCTGATGCCTGTGGAAATACAATTGACCGGATTCAACTAGTCGCCACATCAGTCAGCCTGGCTTCGGGGGGTACAAGCAACTTTACGGGGTGTGAGGAGGTCATCTGGGAAGTGTTTACCCGGACAAAACGCGGATGCGTATCCGATGATGCCATTGATTTTTTCCCTAACGAATTCCGACCGGTTTTTGCCTTTGATACTTTTGCGCTGGCTAAGATTCCAGGCTATACCTTTGAGCGGCTTCAATACCGGCGCAGTCCAGGCATTTTTACCATTGATATAACACCCTTTGCGGAAGATGCCGACAGCCTTTATTTTGACATACGCAATGCTTACAGCGATCGGGGCGGTCCTATTCCGCTTTGGGAGGAGCAAGCCCGGGACGAAATCCTCAAATCATTTTGGCAACCCTCTTGTGCTTCTGAAGAAGGAGCTTTTTTCGGGCATGCACGGTTGCAGTACGAAGACCCTGCCTGCGGGCTCTTTTACAGTCAGAAAAGAAGCCGCCTGCTCAGCTATACGCCCACTGGTCAGTTCAGCTTCGTCCTAAACCCTCTCGTCAACAACGCCTTTACCGAAGAAAACTGCTACACCCTCTCCGTAGCCAATACCGGGGTGGGAAGCGGCTTTGACGTGCCTTACACCTGGCTGGAGCTGATCAGCGAAGATGGGTTAGTATCCATCGGGCAGGTCAGGGAGAATGGAGGCCCGGTCATCGATCAGGATGCTGCGGGGGTATACCGCCTCGGCGAGCACCCCAGCAATACCACCGAGCAAATAGAAATCTGCGTGAGCCAAACCAGCTGCCTCCCGGATAGCTTCCTGGTCGTCTATGGCTGGAATTGTGAAGGTTTCCCCGGTACGGACAACCCCATTGAGTCCTGTTTTCTCGATACGCTTGTGGCCTACATCAATCCACAGCTGGCAGAAGTGCAATTGCAAATTACCAATCAGCCCAGCCCTTCGGAGTCGCTGGAGTTGTGTACAACCGATACTATCGAAGTCCTTGTAAACAGTGCGCAGCAGGCTGACCTGGTCAACCCGGTCCTGGACGTCATCCTGCCCCCCGGTGTGGAGGTGAATTCCATGAGCGCAGGTTATCCTAATGATGCCAGCATTGTCTTCGAGCC
>CAZNHN010000142.1:13740-15263 GCA_964572415.1 uncultured Phaeodactylibacter sp. | reverse complement strand
TCTGATGGGTTGCAGCTTTCCGCAAAGAGCAGCGTAGTATCGCTGGGCAGGAGTGTAGTCGTTGTGATGACGGTAGAATCGCAGCCAAACTGATTGGTCAGGGACAGCGCGACTGTGCCGGTGTCTGATGGATTGCAGCTTTCCGCAAAGAGCAGCGTAGAATCGCTTGGTGATAGCAGAGTTTGAGTAATCACAACCGAATCACACCCAAGCTGACTTGTAAAAGTTTGAGTAACAATACCTGTATCTTGAGGATTGCAGGAAAAGAGGGTGTTGGTAATCTCATATTGTGTGGCCAGTGTAGTCAATGTGGTTACGACGGAATCGCATCCAAACTGATTACTGAATACCTGAATGGTGGTTCCGGTATCTACCGGATTACAGCTTATCGTATTAACAAAAACACTGTCCTCTGGCAGCAAGGTAGTTGTCGTAATAATTGTGGAGTCGCAGCCAAACTGATTAGTCAGGAACTGAGCCACGGTGCCGGTGTCTGATGGGTTGCAGCTTTCGCTGAACATGAGCGTGGTATCGCTGGGCAGGAGCGTAGTGGTTGTGATGACAGTAGAGTCGCACCCGAATTGATTAGTGAGTGACTGGGCCACCGTACCTGTGTCCATGGGGTTACAGCTTTCGCTGAATAGGAGAGTGGTATCGCTGGGCAGGAGTGTCGTGGTTGTGATGACAGTAGAATCGCACCCGAATTGATTAGTGAGTGACTGGGCCACTGTACCTGTGTCTATGGGGTTACAGCTTTCCGCAAACAGGAAAATGGTGTCTGTGGCTAGAAGTGTAGTCTCCGTAATAATAAAAGAGTCACAGGCCAGTTGATTGGTCAAGACCTCCACTGATATGCCCGTATCTAATGGATTGCAGCTCTCCAGGTACAAGAATGTTGAATCCGCACTGCTACAGCCTGCAGAGCAAGTGCCGGGGCTTGTGATTTCTATATCCACGTTGCAAAAAGAACTATCTATATCAGCGACAGAAATTAACGTAGAAGGAATACTAGCGGGGAAAGGCCCAATAATATAGGTACTGTCATACACTCCACTGGTATCTAAAGGAGAGGTGATCTCCCAGCCGCTTCCGTTATTAACACCAGATACCGTGAGTTCGGCGGTGAAAAAGTCATCAAGCGTTGATCCCGGCGTTCCGTTGTCCTCACATGGCAGTACCTCAATAGATGCTTCCAGGGCACAGGAATCTGAACAGGCTGCTGGTGGTGCAATGGACAGAATAGAGAAACAACTGGTCAGGTTCTCATCGAGGAAGGCCAGGTTGATACTACCACCTGATATAGGAAAAGGGCCTATCGTTTCTGGCGTGCCATATACACCGGTTTGCATACCAATTGGTGGAATGGTTAACCAGCCTGCTGTCCCAAAACTATTGTTTACCTCAACGGAAAACTCAAAGGCAATAAAGAAGCAGAAAAAGAATCAGGAGTTTTAGAAGGAACTTATGTTGAATTTTGTTCTTTACAAAAAAGTTATGGTATGGATTGTAAAAATGAAGGTGAA
>CAZNHN010000142.1:7454-13665 GCA_964572415.1 uncultured Phaeodactylibacter sp. | reverse complement strand
GTCGGAGCAACTGCCCGGATTTGGCACGTTAAAACTTGCCATACAGTTTTCGGAAGTATTGTCAATGACTGTTACGGATATAGTATTCGCGTTGGTGCTACCGGGTGGAAGGCTGAAAGCAGATATAGTCCCGTACACCCCTTCCTGAGGCGTTAGCGTACCATTGGAATAGCTCAAGTTGTACTGTCCCGCAGTATTCAGCCCATTCACCAACAGATTAAAAGATGCAAAGTCATCAGTTGGGTCTCCTGGTGTTCCGTTATCATTGCAGGTAATATCTGTTGGGTTGGCTTGGGTAAGCAAGCATTCATCTGAGCAACTTCCCGGGTCTGAAATTACAAATACCTGGCTACAGGTGAGGTCGCTCATATCTCTTACGATAAGAGGCACGTTTCCATCCCCGGCACTACCAGGGGGCATGCTGAAAACGCTCAGGGAATCATAAGTGCCGATACCGGGCAGAGTATTACCACTGGCAAGTTCTAAGGTGTAGTTTGTACCATATTCTGAGCTAACGACGAGTTCTATATCAATAAAATCATCACCCGGGTCTGAAGGGGTGCCAGCATTATCGCAAATCGTGCTGACCAGATTCACGTCGGTGATGTCGCAATTTTTGCAGGGATCATCGATGGCTATTACAAACTGGCACTCCGGAACGGAATTATCTGTAATGGTAACTTCATACTGCTCCGGCAATGGTATCTCCGGTTGGAACTGGAAAGTAGTAGATACCCCATAGGAAGCCGTTGAGCTTCCAATTATCAAAGCACTGTCGATCTGGATTTCATATATAGCATCGATGGCATTGCCGGTAGGATTCAGATTAAACTCTAATATATTGTTGTCACAATTCAGGTTTGTGAGGCCGGCAGACTGTATCTCACAGGTGTCAGAGCAGGCCGGTGGCGGGATGAGGTTTACAGTTGTGGTACAATTGGGCGAAACTTCATCGCTAAAGGTTATATCAATAGGGCCATCGCTAATCAGGAAGGGGCCGAGGCTCGCCACATCGTTGTAGTCTCCTGCTGTATCACCCTGTGGCGTGTCTGAAAGCCAGGTGCTGGCGGATGCTGCCGTAGGGTTTAAGACTTCTATCTCCACCTGATAAGTATCGTCATCAAAAATGCCCGGTGTGCCGCCATCCTGGCAAAAGAGGTTGACCTCTGTAGCGGAAATATTACAGGCGGCAGAACAGTCTCCGGGATCATAAAGAAAAAAGGAAAGCGTGCAGCCTGGGTTGTTTTGGTCAGTCAGCGTAATTGTCGTTCCCCCATTTCCTGCTGAACCAAGCGGCAGATAAAAACTTTGCGAAGTGTTGTACAGGCCACTTGAAGGGGTTACTGCAGGGCCATCCGAGGTAATGAAATATCCGGAAGCGCCGCTAACAGCCGGCACATTAAGAGAGAAAGTGATGAAGTCATCATTAGGATCACTTATGGTACCGTTATTATTGCATTCAAAGCTTGTGATCCCCTGGTCAAATATAGTACAGGCGTCAGAGCAACTGCCCGGACCGGGCTCAGAAAAGGAGAGCGTACAGGAAGGATTGTCATTGTCGATTATTGTTATTTGCACTTCGCTGCTGTTGGCCGTGCCGGGAGGTAGAACAAAAGTCGCCGGGCTATTGTAGTTTGCCCCTGATGGTACAGCAGGCTGCCCATTCGCTACAACTGAATATCCACTTGCCAGGTTTATGCCTGTTGGCTGTAGCGTTATTATCATTTGATCGTCGCCCTGAAAAGTATTGGTGCCATTATCGCCACACTGTATGTCTATGATATTGACCGCATCAAGCAGGCAATCATCGCAGGGGTTGTTCAATGCAAAACTCGCAGTACAAGCGTTATTTTCGGTATCCCTTATCGTAATATTGTATACACTGCTCTGTGGGGTATTGGGCAAAAAGCTAAAGCTGGCAGGCATACCAAAAGTCCCGAAATTCTGCCCCAAAAGAGTTCCATTAGGAATAGTCATGTTGTAAAGTGTGCCGGAGCTACTATTTGGAGCAATGGTAAAGTTAATTACACCTCCATTGTTGCAGCTGATGTTGATAGGGGTGGCATTTGAGATATCACATGGTAGTGGAGTAGAGCATGGCGCAGTGTTATTGATGAATACTTGTGCTGTACAAGCCGGATTCTGATTGTCAGTCAATACCAGACTAAAGGATGCTGGAATATTGGCGGCATTATTCAGTCTGAATGTAGAAGGTGTATTGTAAGTACCAATAGTGTTTTCAAAATTCAGCCCCGGTGAACTAATGGTGTAAGCGCTACCAGTACTGATGCCTGTCGGGTTGAGTGTGATCAGTAGTTCATCATCATCAGGGGTGTTCGGTGTACCCATGTCATCACATTGAACACCCAGTAAATTAGGGCTGGAAATAGCACAGGGTGAAACACAAGTCCCGGGGTCATCTATCGCGAAGGAAAACTGACAATTTAAGTCTTGCTGATCTGTCAGGGTGAATGAAACGGGGCCGTTTCCTGCTGAGCCTGGTGTAAGCCGGAAAAACTCATCGGTATTGTAAAAACCTGTTCCCGGAAGAACCAAGCCAGATGAAGCCACCAGGTTATATTGCAGAGCAACAGCCTCTCCCAGGACATTGATTTCCATAGTGATGTAGTCATCAGAAGCTTGTGATGGCGTACCGTTATCATCGCAACTTACATCCAGTACATCTACCTGCTGTACTTCGCACGCTGAAAAACAGGGATTGTCAAATGTAAGTACAAAAGTGCAATTTGGGTTGTTCTGATCGGTTAGTGTAATCTGATAGGTAGGAACGGTTGGATCATCGGGGTCGATAATAAAGCCATTAGCAAAACCGTAAATAGCAACCGATGGGGAAATACTGCCTTCAGCAAGTGAAACCGTGTAATTATTACCCAGGTTATTGCCTGTGGGATTTAGAAAGAGGATAATCCGATCATCATTAGGGTTGGTTGGCGTATCGTTATCCATGCATACTACCCCTCCTAAGCCTGCACTTGTAATACCGCAGAATTCCAAATTGCCGGACGTACTCATGGAACTTCCCCGGCATGGAAAAAAGCCAAGAAGGAGAAGCGGTACAATCAGAGCCATTCGACAGCAGACTTGATGGATATTACCTTTCATCACGTGTTTGTTTGACGGAAACCTGACATCATCGCAACACGTATGTTTAGCTGTCTGAATTTAGAGAGGCGGGGCTGGCATCTCTAAATCTTAGACATGCTCAAAAAACTAAATCCGATTTCTAAATACTTGATTTTCAGAATTTAGACTCTTGGGCATGACTGCAGTATTGTGAACACAAGTGTTGCTCATCGTTATCGTGCGACTGTAACGGGGGGTAAAGTCTTAGTGTTTTATAATATTGGGCTTTTAAGCTTCGAGCTGTTACAGCTCCATTACTTCCTCTGATTACTCAGGGAGAGTAACGGATAGAGTTTGGTTGATAGGAAGCCTTTGTGTTGGGTTGTATCATTAATGGTTTAGCAGGCAATATTTGCTTGACCGGAGAAGTGCTGTTGTCTTATACGGCATTTCAACAAAAAGGATGCACAAATATTCCACAAAGGTAAAATACCACTTTGAAAGTACACAATTATACTGACGATTAAGTGGTCTCCGATAAGGATCGGAGCAGCAAACCTACTCAATGCCTGCCCGTGTCTCGTGGCCTGTGGGCTTCGGCCACCGGAGACCGTACTTAATACCAAGGCAGGCGGGTCAGCATTTACGCTGGGAAGTGGCTTGCGTTTGCCCTGACAAGCTAAGCTTCGTCAGTGGCCGATGTCGCAAAACACTTCGTATTGCGTAGTAAGATCCGGAATTGGCAGTATTTAAAATACAGCAGGGTATAGAATTGATGAATCGCTTCCCCGGTCGTGATACAGCCCAAAGCATCTGAAACCTCCACGGTATAGTCTCCTGCCATAACATCAATCGTTGCCGGGAACGCTGAAACCCCTTCCAGCATCTGTTCATCAGCCGAAATAGTATAGGGAGCAAAGCTGGTCTCCGGTATATTTATTTCAATCTGCCCGGTCAGACCTTCACAAGCTGGATTAGTGGTGCTGATTTCAACCTGAGGCGTGGTAAAAACCAAGGCTATATCAATGATTACGGAGTCACAACCATCAGTCAGGCTCTGAATCACCTCTTGTCCGATAGGGCGTCCCTGTACCATTCACCAGCAGTTCAAAGTCAATAACGCCATTATCGCAAACCGGTGCACTGGCTATAGATGTTTGTATATCGCAAACCGGCACAGAACAGGGGGCGGGGTTATTTATAGTAAACTCCAAAAAGCAGTCAGGATGATCTATGTCACTTAGAATCAGGGTGGTGGTAGGCCCCGCACTCTCCGCACCGAGCAGCTGGAAGGTAGTTATAACTCCAAGGTTGCCAAAACCAGGTGTCACCGTGACATCAGGCGAAGAAAGATTGTATCCAATAGGGCTGAGTGCGACACCAATAGGGAAGAGGTTCAGCCGCACGAAATCGTCTCCGGGGTCATTGGGCGTACCGGCATCATCGCAGGCTACACTTACCAAACCGGGGTCCGTAAATGTTATAAAAGTTGGTGGTGCTGTTTTGTGCTGTAGCATTGAGCGAAAACAAGACAATATCGCCGGAATTGCAGGAAAAGGAGATAAGCCCCTCATCGATCTGGCAGTTGCCGTACACACAGGGGTTTGAAACAGTAAAGGTAAAGGTACAGGAAGGGTCATCTGCATCAGTAATAATGAAGTTGTATATGGGCTGGTTAGGGTCAGAGGGAGTCAGGTTGATAAAAGCACCAAAGGTATAACTGTAGGGGCCTGGGTCTGGTATCGAGCCACCCGGAGAGGATATGGTGAAGTCCGTACCTGTACCGAAAACATTGATCTGAAAACCTACCGGGCTTGGGCCAGGCAGGCACTGATCGTTGGTTATCGCAACACCCGTGATATTGCACGGTTGTCCATGGAGACTGGCTGTCATCCATAAGGAGGCGAGTAAAAGTGATGCTTTCAGCATTGACAGGGAATGTTTGGCGCCCATTCATCCTGGGTTTTAGAGGTTAACTTTCAAGAGAGACAAAGTTCCGGGCGACAGGTTTGTCGCCAATTGAGCATACCATTCAAATAAGTCCGGCATGTCATCGTTTTTATGGGGAAGCCCTGCCAGCCCCGGACCAGAGGTAGTCAGGTCGTTTGAATCTACCCTACTCTAAATTGGCTTTGTCAGCTTCAGTTGTATTGGTTATGTTGAACCCTGAAACCCCATTGCACCGGAATTTTGGTTTCACCGTTGGCAGTACTCATTTTTTTTCCTTTCTTTAGAAAGCGTAAATGCAACTTTCAAAACGAGCCTGAACCAACCACCGGTATGACCCAAAACAGCAACCGCTTCTGGTACAAAGACAGTATTATCTACGCCCTTCCCCTGCATGCCTTCTACGACAGCAGTGGCAATGGGATAGGTGATATTAACGGATTAATCGAAAAACTGGACTACCTCGAAGATCTGGGCGTCAATTGTATTTCTTTGCTCCCCTTCTATGAGTCTCCTCTAAAAGATGATGGCTACGATGTTTCCGACTTCAAAAGCGTTCACCCTAATTATGGCAATCTTGATGATTTCGAGCGCTTTCTCGAAGAAGCACATAAACGTGGGCTGGAAGTCATTATCGACCTGATCATGAACCACACCTCCACGGAGCACGAGTGGTTTCAACGGGCCCGGCAGGCGCCCAAGGGCTCCCCGGAGCGCGACTTCTACATCTGGAGCGATACGCCGGAGCCTTACGCCGAGGCGGGTATTATTTTCAGTGATTATGAAACCTCTAACTGGGAATGGGATAACGTCGCTAAAGCCTATTACTGGCACCGTTTTTACAGCCATCAGGCTGATCTCAATTACGAGAATGAGCAGGTAAGGGAAGAAATGCGCAGCGTAATTGATTTTTGGTACAACCTGGGTGTGAATGGCGTTCGGCTGACTTCGATTATGTTCCTGTTTAGGGAAGAGGGGACCAACTGTGAAAACCTGCCTCAGGTCCACGATTACCTCCGCGAGCTGCGCAGCTATGTGGAACGCAAGCATCCGGGCAAAATCTTGATCGCAGAAACCAATCTCTGGCCGGAGGAAGCGGCGCAGTACTACGGTGAAGGCGACGAGTGCCACATGAACTACCACTTTCCGCTCATGCCCCGCCTGTACATGGCCCTGCAAA
>CAZNHN010000142.1:386-7444 GCA_964572415.1 uncultured Phaeodactylibacter sp. | reverse complement strand
CAGTTCGCCGGGTGGCCGCTCGATCGCCCGATCGCTCGCGGCGAGGGCGGGATCGACGTGGTTACCGGAGCGACCGACACGTCGAGCGCGATTCTCGACATCCTGGAGCAGACCCCCTCAATACCGGAAAACAGCCAATGGGCGCTTTTCCTGCGCAACCATGACGACCTCATGCTTTCCATGGTGACGGAGGAAGAGCGGGACTACCTCTATAAGGTATTCGCACAAGATCACGGGGCGAAGATCAATCAGGGGATCCGCCGCCGGCTGGCACCACTCTTGCTCAATGACCGCCGCAAAATAGAACTCCTCAACAGCCTCTTGTTCAGCCTGCCCGGCACACCGGTCATTTACTACGGGGATGAAATTGGCATGGGCGACAATATTTATCTTGGCGACCGCAACGGTGTACGTACCCCCATGCAGTGGAATGCGGACCGCAATGCCGGCTTTTCCGCCGCCAACCCGCAGAAGCTTTTCCTGCCTGTCATCCGCGACCCCCTGTATCGCTACGAGGCCATCAATGTGGAGATTCAGAACCGCAATTCCTCCTCCCTGCTTTGGTGGATGAAGAACATCATCAGTATGCGGAAGCGGCTGAAAGCGTTCAGCCATGGTTCCATTGAGTTCCTGGACTCCATGAATGGCAAAGTCTTGTCCTTTATCCGGTCTTACGAAGGCGAAAGCATTCTGGTAGTGGCCAACCTGTCCAAGTTTTCCCAATCCGTAGAACTAGACCTCGAACGGTTTGAAGGAATCCGTCCGGTGGAGATTTTCAGTCAGAACAAGTTTTTTGGAATAGGGGAGGAGCCTTATAAATTTACCGTAGGCCCCTATGGCTATTTCTGGTTTTTGATGGAGCAGTCGGAGGAGGCTGATGAATTGCCGAAAGAGCGTGCTGTACCTGAGGTCGTCTCCGAAGTCGGGTGGAGTGACTTTTTTGAAAATTATACCTCCAAACGTCGGTTTGAGAAGAAAGTCCTGCCGGGTTACCTGCAGTCCTGCCGGTGGTTTGGCGGTAAGTCCAGGAAAATCGTTTCCCTGGAAGTCAGCCATTTCCCTAAAATTGAATTGGAAGACACGGCGGCCTATTTCCTGAGTATTCGC
This sequence comes from uncultured Phaeodactylibacter sp., assembly GCA_964572415.1. Classification (GTDB taxonomy): domain Bacteria; phylum Bacteroidota; class Bacteroidia; order Chitinophagales; family Saprospiraceae; genus Phaeodactylibacter. Next base: position 6,337 of record CAZNHN010000142.1, on the reverse strand, counting down.
GTGCGCTACACGGATGGGCTTCCGGAAACTTACTTCCTGCCCCTGACCTTCCTGAGCAGCGCAGAGGAAATGGTACATTTTCTGAAGAATGAACCCCAAAGTGTAGTATCCTACTGCAAAACCCCACAGCGGGAAGGGATTCTGATCGATGCCATTTATCACGAAGCTTTCCGGAACGAACTGTTCTGGCGCATCAAGACCAACTCCAGCATCAACGTGAAAGGCGGGCAGCTGTCCTTTGAGTCTGGTAAAATCCTGGACGAGCTGCACGTGGAAAGGGAGGATGTCAGTTCTGAGGTGCTTCGGGCAGAACAATCTAACACTTCTGTCATCTACAACAGTCAGTTTTTCTTCAAAATTTACCGGAAGCTAGACACAGATATCAACCCGGATCTCGAAGTGGTGCGCTACCTCTCAGAGCAGACTGCTTTCGAAAATTCGCCCCGCTACGGTGGAGGGGTGCAATTCCAGGATACGGTGGAGCAGACCTTCACCATTCTGGGGCTGCTGCAAAATAAAATCCCCAATCAGGGCGAAGCCTGGACCATGATGCTGGAAGCCCTCAACCGCTACTACGAAAAGGTACTGGCGAAGGTAGAGCGTGACAATCCGCCGCCTTCTTTGGTGAAAGCCGAACGGTTTTACTTTGAAGATACCCCGGAGCGCCTGCAGCGCCTCATAGGTAGTGTGATCTACGAGCGGGCAGCCCTGCTGGGCAAACGTACCGCTGAGATGCACATTGCCCTGGCGGCTGAAACTACCGAGACCGACTTCGAGCCCGAGCGTTTTTCCCAGCACTACCAACGGTCTATCTATTCTCAGCACCGTAAATTGGTGAATGAAAAGCTGACCGCCCTGGAGCGCCGCCTGCCTTCCCTGCCGGAGCACATTGCCACAGAGGCACACCGCATACTGGAGATCAAGGACGAAATTATGGATTGCTTCAGCCAGATTTACGCCCGCAAAATTGAGGCCACCAAGACCCGCGTGCACGGGGATTACCACCTGGGGCAGGTGCTATTTAACGGTCGCGACTTCTTCATTATCGACTTTGAAGGGGAGCCCATGTACTCCATTAGCGAGCGCCGCCTCAAACGTACTCCCTTTAAGGATGTGGCGGGCATGATCCGTTCGCTACACTACGCCGCCTATGGGCAGTTGGTGCTCAACCAAAACTACCGCAAAGCCGATATGCCTCAGCTGGAAGAGTGGGCCAATCAGTGGTTCCATTACGTCAGCCAGTACTTTTTGACCGCTTATCTGGATACGGCGCAGGGGCATAGTTTTGTGCCGGAAGACAACGAGGCGATGGAGCTGCTGCTGCGGACGTACATTCTTGAAAAAGCCATTTACGAAGTCGGTTACGAAATGAATGCCCGGCCCGAATGGCTTCGGATACCGATCCGGGGTGTACTTTACGCCATGGAAGGCTACACCGGGCCTGATACCCCGGCAGTAGAGGAGAAACCAGCTTAAAGATGGATGCGGTTGAAGCCTACATTTTGGACCTGGAGCAGCCACAGCGCGGTATCCTGGAATACCTGCACCAGCTGCTCCTGTCCCACCCGGAAGTGACTTGTCAGATCCGGTACAAGATACCCTTCTATAGCCGGAAAAAGTGGGTGTGCTATGCCAATCCCCGGGAGGGCGGCATAGAGTTGGCCTTCATTCAGGGCGCTGAGTTGTCGAATGAGCAGGGGCTGCTGCAGGCCCGCGGGCGCAAAATGGTCACTGGCGTTGTCTTTAAGTCGGTGGACGACATTCCCGAGGCTGCCCTGCTGGAGGTCATTCAGGAAGCCTTATTGCTGGATGAGGTGGCGCCTTACAATGGCCCGAAGCGGAAAAACCGCAAAAGGTGAGGTAAAGTTCCAGGGAAAGCCGTACATTGTAGACCAAACAATGTTCATTCATTAAGTCTCTGTAATCATGTTTATCAAACCCCTTTCTGTATTAGCCCTAATATTTACATGCAATGCCCTGTCCGCGCAGGCTCTGGAAACGGAGCCCACTGCTGAGCCCGTAACGAAGATCGTAGATGAAATGCCCCGCTTTTACAGCTACGAATGTGAAAGTATAATGAATGAGGATAAGCGTAAACAATGCGCCGATAAGGCGATGCTGGAAACCGTCTATAAAAACATCACTTACCCGCCCAATGCAAAAAAAGATGGTATAGAAGGGACGGTAGTCATCAGCTTTATGATTGATATGGATGGCGTGACCTCTGATTTTAAGGTTGCCAGGAGTATACGAGAAGACCTGGATCAGGAAGCACTTAGGGTGGTTAGAGATAAATTAGTGGAATGGGAGCCTGGTAAACAAAAAGGGATGCCCGTAAAAACTCAGTTTAATATGCCGGTGCGCTTCCGGCTGCAGTAAAGAAACCCTGAATCCTCATCACCATAAAGTTATAGTAATATGAAAACCCCGTTTTTGTACGCGCTCCTGTGCTTTACCCTGTGCTCTTTTTCTTTATATGCGCAGCAGGAATCCGCTTGTGACGAAGTCTTTGAAGTGGCGGCCCCAATGCCGGTGGCTCAGGGCTGTGAAAATAAGGTGCCTCGCAGTCTTCAAATAGAGTGTACAAAGTCTGCAATAAAAGACTATATTGAGAACCGGCTGGTCATGCCAATTGCTTTAAAGAAGAGACGAGCAGAAATCGTAAGCAAAACCTGCAACTTTCGTTTCGTCATTGACCAGGAGGGGCAGATCGACATCGTTAAGTCAGAAGAATGCCCTGATTTTTGGAGGTTTACCGTAGAGTTAGCTTCCAAGGATATGCCACCGCTCACACCAGGTGGTTACAATGGCAACACGCAATGCGTGGCACTTGATCTCCCCGTTAGTTTTCGAAATACAGTATTTAGTGATATCGTGTCAGCACCCTTTACTGCAGAGCTAGGTACTCTTCCTACGGTTCCTGAAAAGCGAGTATATGAGGAAGTATTCAAAGTCGTGGAAGACATGCCCCGTTTTTATCATCCCGACTGTGAAACATTGAGAACAAAAGCTGAAAGGAAAGAATGCGCTGCCGAAGCCATGCTTGATGTGATATATTCTAACTTAGAGTATCCGGTAGAACCCCGTGTTTTAGGAATAGAGGAGACGGTGGTCGTCTCTTTTTGGGTTGAAGAAACGGGCCAGTTAACTCATATCAATGCAGTTCGGGGTAAAAGAGAGGATTTCAAGGCAGAAGCAGTACGATTGGTTGAGGAATATCTCAGGTATGGTTGGGTTCCTGGCAAACAAAGAGGCAAGCCTGTAGTGGTCCAATTCAATTTACCGATCAAATTTGAGCTAAATAAGTAAGACCAACTATTGCCATCTTGTGTAAGCATTCGCCAGCACCTTCCCGTCCGCCGGGCGCAGGATGCGGTGGCAATAGATGCCCGTTTCGGTTTCCTGCACCTCTGATTGGAGCGTATCCGCCAGCTGTCCTTCAGCCCGGTATTCGATGTCCAGGAAGGCCAATTGGCGTTCTGCCAGTACAACAGCGGGCACAGGGTCCAGCATCCACTGTATATATAAGGTATTATTGAGGTGCCGGTTGAAATCGAGATCATGCCAGTGCACGGTATACTCTTCCTGATAGTCTGTAGCCTCCAGTTTTTCCAGTTGCCCGGAAATGCGGGGCAGGCACTGCTCCCGGGGCGGCATCCGCTCGTTAAAAGCCAGTACAAAGTCAGGGGGATTGGCCATACGCCGGGTACGGGTATCCATCAGGAGCCAGGTAGAGGCGGATTGGGCAAGGGGCTCGCCGTCCTGCGTTTCCACCCAGAAGTCGCGAAGGGCAAAAGCCCGGAGAAACCCTGCCGGATAGGTATGTATACGGATGGGCTCATTCAGGCCAGGCAGGCGCTGCACCTCAATCTGCTGCCGGGTAAGTACCCAGGAAATATGATGGGGCTCGAGGTCCCAGTAGGACATACCGATTTGGATGACATTCTGCAAGGCCGCCTCCTGCATGAGGCGGGAAAGCGCAGGCACTGTCATCCGTTGCTGCGCATCGATCTCATATGCCCGAACCAGATAATCTTGCGTGTAAAGCAGGTCGGTATCCACCATACTATTTTTGTGCTAATATAGGAAGTATCAGCTTAAGTCAACGAGACACGCCCCTAACTCCTTCGCATTCAGCAGCAAGCTGAAAGGGGCTTCGGTTTTTTTTCGAAAATTTCAGGATAAAGGCAGAGGCGTGCTTCCTTTCGGCCACTGACGGACCAGGCGGCCAAAAATTCGGGAAAAGCGGCAGCAGAGGCAATAAAAATAGGGTAGCTCCGGGCCACCCCCCACCTAATAGAATGAAACGGAGCTAAAAGAACTATTATCAGGCAATTATTTTAAAATGCCCTTTTGGATTTCCCTGAAAAAGATATACCTTTGCAATCGCTTTTCGAGCAAGGTATGTTAACCTCTGCCGATTAGGTATTGTTAAATACAACTCAAACTTAATTAGGATTATGCCTACAATCAATCAACTTGTACGCAAGGGCAGAAAGAAAATTGTGGCCAAGAGCAAGTCTCGCGCTTTGGACGGATGTCCGCAAAAGCGTGGGGTATGTACGCGTGTTTATACAACAACGCCTAAGAAGCCGAACTCGGCCTTGCGTAAGGTTGCTAAGGTCCGCCTGACAAACGGCATTGAAGTGATCTGCTATATCCCTGGTGAAGGGCACAACCTGCAGGAGCACTCCATTGTATTGGTGCGCGGCGGTCGTGTGAAAGACCTTCCCGGTGTACGTTATACTATCGTACGTGGTGCACTCGATACTGCGGGTGTTGAAGGTCGTCTTCAGGCACGTTCCCGTTATGGTGCGAAGCGCCCGAAGAAGTAATTATGTTTCAACATATTTGCGAAACCTCTAATTCAGAGAAATGAGAAAAAGAAAGCCAAAGTTAAGAATCATCCAGCCGGACCCTCGTTATAAGGATCCGATGGTGACCCAATTCGTCAACAATATGATGCTGCAAGGCAAAAAAGGAACTGCCTTCCAGATATTCTATGACGCAATGGATCTCATGAAGGAGCGTACTGATCAAGATGAGCACGCTCTTTGGAAGAAGGCGCTGAATAACGCAATGCCTCAGGTGGAAGTACGCAGCCGCCGTATCGGTGGGGCGACTTTCCAGATTCCTACCGAAATCCCTGCCAAGCGTAAGATTGCAATCGGCATGAAGTGGCTGATTAAGTTCGCCCGTCAGCGGAGCGGCAAGGGAATGGCAGAGAAGCTGGCTGCAGAGCTGTTAGCAGCAAGCAAGGGAGAAGGGGCTGCTGTGAAGCGTAAAGAAGATACGCACCGTATGGCAGAGTCCAACCGTGCATTTGCTCATTTCCGCGTATAATCCTTCTTAATACTTTTCAATAATTCAAAAATCCTTTCGAGGAGTAGTCATGGCACAAAAAGATCTTAAGTACACTAGAAATATTGGTATTGCTGCGCATATTGATGCGGGCAAGACGACTACTACCGAACGTGTCCTTTTCTACACCGGCCTAAGCCACAAAATTGGCGAGGTACACGACGGTGCCGCGACCATGGACTGGATGGAGCAGGAGCAAGAGCGTGGTATTACCATTACCTCTGCTGCTACCAAGACGAGCTGGAAGTGGAAAGATCAGGAATACGTCGTTAACATCATCGATACCCCAGGTCACGTTGACTTTACCGTAGAGGTAGAGCGTTCCTTGCGCGTACTTGATGGCGTAGTTGCTTTGTTCTGTGCAGTATCTGGTGTAGAGCCTCAATCTGAAACGGTTTGGCGTCAAGCTAACCGTTACAAAGTACCACGTATCGGTTTTGTCAACAAGATGGACCGTTCAGGTGCTAACTTCTTCAACGTTGTAAACGACGTTAAAGAGAAGCTCGGTGCTAACGCAGTGCCACTGCAGGTGCCGATCGGTGCCGAAGAAACCTTCGTAGGGGTTGTTGACTTGATTACCAACGAGGCCC
>CAZNHN010000142.1:0-364 GCA_964572415.1 uncultured Phaeodactylibacter sp. | reverse complement strand
AGAGAAGTTCTTTGAAGATGAGAATAGCATCTCAGCCGATGAAATCCGCGCTGCCATCCGCGCAGCTGTAATCGATATGAGCATCATTCCGATGATGTGTGGTTCTGCCTTTAAGAACAAAGGCGTTCAGGCGGTACTCGATGCGGTTTGTTCTTTCATGCCTTCTCCAGTTGACGTTGATGCCATCACAGGTACCAACCCTGACACTGGCGAGGAAGAGAAGCGCCGCCCGGATGTATCAGAGCCATTTGCGGCACTGGCATTCAAGATTGCTACCGACCCTTATGTAGGGCGCTTGGCATTCTTCCGTTCTTACTCTGGTCGCCTCGATGCAGGTTCTTACGTAAAGAACACGCGTTCTGGC
>CAZNHN010000141.1:11301-15363 GCA_964572415.1 uncultured Phaeodactylibacter sp. | reverse complement strand
GCTCAAGGGCAAAATCGCCGAGGTTATTAATGGTTTCGCTAACGATAATAGGTTCGTAATCATCCAGAGGGGGGTAGCCGTCTTCGTCCTCCAGGTAAAACCCAAACTCATCCGGGCGGCTGAGGATCTCTTTGATGGCGACCAGGCGGAAGATATACCGGGCGGTTTCTGCATTAAGGTTGAGGTCGTAGTAAGTCTCGGCCCGCTGCGTCTCTATTTCGTCTTTGATATTGCCATAGCCGGCGTTGTAGGCTGCGGCTGCCATTGTCCAGGTTCCAAAACTGCGTTGGTATTGCTTAAGGACTTTGCAGGCGGCTTCGGTTGCTTTTTCGTAATGGTAGCGTTCATCCACTTCGCGGTTGACCTCCAGCCCGTGTTCACGAGCCGTGGCGCTCATAATTTGCCAAAGCCCGCGGGCACCGGCCGGAGAGACCACATTGCGCAGGCTGCTTTCGGCAACGGCCAGGTATTTGAAGTCTTCCGGAATACCGGCTTCGGCCAGCTTTTGCTCAATCATGGGGAAGAACTTGTACGCATTCTTCAGGTTGAGCAAGGTGCTGCTATGCCAGTAGGTGTTGACCAGCAGTTCCCGGTCGAGGCGTTCGCGCACATCAAAATTATCCATAGGAAGGGGTTCCCCTGCAAAGTCGAATTCCCGGTCCAGGTCCACGGGTTTGACCACTTGTGGGATATCCTTATCGGGCCGGTAGTTGGGCTGGCCTTCGGGCTCATCGGTGGAGGTAAAGATGGCTATGCCTAGAAAGGCAGCCAAAGCAATATTCAGGTACTGCAGGTGACGACTGTTCATGGGTAATACGTTTTCAGCAAAGCAATACAAAAAGATACGGCTTTGCTGTTAATTTTTCAAGAGGAATGGGATCCGGCGGTATAATTATTTATTCCGGGGGCGCTTGAAGATGGGCACGGTAGAGCAGGGCTCTCCAAACATAATGCTTTTGGCTACCGGCCGCAGGCGCTTGGTCAGTTCGAGGTAAGCCTGTGGGGGGATCGCCTTGCCATCGGTGCAGCCCTTTAGGATGACCCGCTGATCCTGGTACTTTTCGAGGTCAAGCGCATGCAGCTTCTGCGTGAAAAAAGTGCGGTAGTAATCTTCAGGCCGCCCCTGAAATACATCCTGGGCATGTGGCGCGGCATGGGACGCGATAAGCATATAGGCCCACATTGGGATGATGGCATCCGTTGAGCAATAGACCAACAGCACTTTGCCTTCGTACTGCGCCCAGTCGTGGTCTTTCATGGCCTCCCGGAAATCCTTCTCCCTGAGCAGGAGCTCCTTGAACAGGTAATCTTTAATATCCAGCTCTGCCAGTTCGACATTTGGCCAGAATTCTTCCAGCTTGAGGGTAATCAGCCCGCTGGCGGCTACTTTATTAACGAGTGGTGGATTGCTGTTACTCATAATTATTCCTCTTCTTCCCGGTTGTCACCTTCCGTGACATCCTCTTCAATAGGCGCTTTTTCGCCGATTTCAAAATCTGCTTCTTTAAACTCTTTGGGCTTGGGCAGGTCTTCCAGGCTCTTCAGGCCAAAGTAGTCCATGAATTTGGAACTTGTGCCGTAGAGCAATGGCCGGCCCGGACCTTCGTCCCGCCCTGTAATTTCAACAAGCTCCTTTTCCAATAGTTTTTGCACGGAGTAATCACAGCTTACGCCCCGGATTTTTTCCATGGTTGATTTGGTGATGGGCTGCCGGTAGGCGATGATGGAAAGGGTCTCCAGTGCGGCCCGCGAGAGCCGTTTGCGGGTGGTCTGTCGCAGGAAAGTGCCCACTGTGTTGTGGTAGGCGGGTTTGGTCAGAAACTGATAGCCCCCCGCAATTTCCGTTAGCTCAAAGCCGTAGCCTTCCTGTGCGTAGCGCTCCTGCAGGGCTGAAACGCCTTCCATGAGTTCCTCGTCCTTAAAGGTAGCCTCCAGTACCGTCTCCAGACAGTCGCGGATTTCCTTTAGCGTGATCGGCTCATCCGAGGCAAAAATCAGGCTTTCGATATGTGGGATGATTGGGTCCAAACCGTATGTTTTTTGCGAAAATAGGTGAACGCCCCGGTATTTAGTAGTTTGATATCAATAAAGGATGCAATTTTCTTTAGCGAATCAAAATGGTCACCTTCATTTTTTTCTCCAGCACTTACAAGCATTGCTGCTGCCGGGCATTCTTAAAATCGACGGAACGGATGAGCCGTTTGTAGGTCTGCTCATTGGCGAAGGGATTATCTGTCGCGGAGGCCGTTTGGGAAATGAATGCGGCATAGCCCGAAAGCCCCTGCTGCGCGGAGGCAATATCAAGCAGGCATTCGATGAGGGCTTCGGATTGCTCGGGGTGCTGCCGGGCTTGTTGCTGCCGGGCGAGCTTTCGGTAATACTGTATCTGGTCTTCGGTGGGATTGTCGAGCTGAATACTGTTCCATCCCGGGCGGTCACTAACGTAGCGGACGGCAAACTGATCGCCCTCTTTCAGGGGCAAGCCGTTGGGCAGGACTATATTAGGCATGGGAGGAAGCGCCTCCCGCCCGCTGTAGGACTGCCCATTCACAATAAAGCTGTACCGAACTGTGGTTTGGTCCTCATGCTGGTAGATGCCTTCCACTTTGCCCTCTGCCATTTTACCATGCTGAAGAATGAGTTCTGCCCGCGCGGCAGGGTCCCCCTGATCCTCTTTCTGACTGCGGCCAATAATGGTAACTACTGTGACTGCCAGGGCCAGCAAGGCTACAAAAATCAGCGTCTGTTTCCAGTGTTTTTTCTCGATCAGGCGGCGGGCCTGATTGCGGGGGGTGTCGGCTTCTTTATCCATTTGGAAGCCGTAGAAGTACTTCCCATTTTTGCGCTCTATGTTGACGTGGAAAAGCTCATCATCTAGAAAAAGCGGGTAGGACCGGGTGTCAAAGACTTTAAAATCAATCAGAACCACCTTCTGATTGCAATAGACCATCAGGTGCCCTTCCCGCACGCTGTGGAAGAGCCCAACTGTATACCGCTGACCGGCATCGCTGACGTATGTCCAGGTGAATTGGTGTGGTGGCATCGTTCTAAAGATACGAAGCTGCCGGGAAAAATGCTATGGCATCGGGTGGTTTAGCCGGGGTTTAACAAATACCCTTACCGCACAAACAACGTCTTCAACGGCACATCCACACCAAAATTCAGGAAAAACCGGGTTGACTGCAGGGTGATTTGCTCGCCCTGCACTTCCCGGAACTGCGGCCCATACTGTCCTCCTGCGCCAACGTAAAAAGGCGAGTTTTTGATGTTGTAGTGCAATTGCAATCCGGGCCGGAAAACATTCTTGAAAGTCAGGTCGGTTTCCCCAAACTGTGTATCCCCGGGCACGTAAGTGAAAAAGCTGCCCAGGTCGATAAGGCTGAGGAAAAGCGAAAGGGAATGGCCATCCAGCTGCTTGGTTTGCAGCGTAGATTCGTTAATCACAATACGCCGTTTGCCGAGCCGGCGGCTGACAGAAAAGCCGATAGGCATGGTGGGCATGATGTTGGTAAACGTTTCTTCGGTATTCGTGCTGTTCTGCTCCCAGTTTTCCTGCCCCGCAGAAACGCCCAGGTAAGCATTTAGGGCTACGGTGACTTTTTTCTTGCGCTTAAGGCGGGAACTACCTGGTGGGTCCGCAATGCCCTCCATGAGGCTTTGGACTTCGTTGGTGGACTGTGCATCTACCAAGCCAGCGATGAAGTAGCCGTACTCGGTGAGGAAACTGAGAAACTGCGCCAGTTCCTCCTGCCCTGGTTCGTCTCCCTGAAAGACAGGTGCCAATCCGGTAAACAGGCCCAGGGTAGCGCCAATGGCCTGACGGTGGTCTCTCCGGTTGAGGTGGTAGACCATATCCAGCAGCTTTTGAGAAACCTCCGGTACCGGTTTTAGCCTGGGGTTGCTTTCCACCAGCGGCAACAGCTGCCCGCTAGTATTTTGATCTACTAATAGCGGCAGCTCCAAAATGCGGTTCAGGGTATTCACCACAAATGCGGCTTTTCGGTAAAAACGAAGGCTGTCCTGTCCAACCGAAACGGAATCCGGAGGGGTAAGATTGGGGAG
>CAZNHN010000141.1:0-11291 GCA_964572415.1 uncultured Phaeodactylibacter sp. | reverse complement strand
CCCAGAAATGCGGGGCGGAGATCCGGGTCATTCAGCGCACTGTCCAGCACCGGGCGGGCGATCCACATCTGAGTGGGGTCCGAAGAGCGCAGGCAGTAAGTGAGCTGCGACATAGATTCTGTGAGGAAGAGCATCGGCTCGGCATTGCGCTGTAGCTTGTAGGGCGTGGGGGCATAAGTGGTATCCACCTCCTCAAGTTCTGCTTTTAAGGCACGGAGCTCGCTTTTTAGCTTTTGCACTTTCACCACCAGCCCGGAGTAAGGATGAGTAGGCTTTTGCCCCAGCAAGTAGATACTGATTGGATGTATAGGTGGTAGCTCGGCTTCCTCGCCCAGGACCCGCTCGTTGAGATCAAGGAGCCGTTGCTCAATGTCCTGCAGTTCTTCTCTCCATTCCCTGACCAGTTGCTGCCGGGTTATTTTTCGGGCAGCCATCTCAATGCGGGTTGCGGGGCTGTTGATGTCGTAAGGGTCGCTCAGCATATTCGAAAGGACCTGAAAGGCCAGCCCCTGCTGATAGCTCAGGCTGTCTGCCGCTGCCCAGTAGGTTCTGGTATCGCGGACGGCGGCGAGGAGCTGCTTTCGCTTCAGCTCAAGGTCCTGATAGACTTTTGCATCAAGTTCATCAGGCAAGACCTTGTATTTCCACTCTTCCAGCCGGCGGTGGTAAAGTGTCAGGTCGGCCACCCAGTTGTCCAGGATGTCCGCCAGGGTTTGGTCTTCGTACCAGGTGCCCCCCAGCCTTCGGGCGATTTCCAGCCCGGCAGCAATGAGCATGCGCTCGGTAGGCTCTTCGGCAAAGTACTGATCATAGCTGTCCACACTGCGGATTTGCATGAGGTAGGCGCTGTCGAGCCGACCCCGCAGCAGATAGGGCAGGAAGTTCAGGCGGTAGCCTTCTGCATCGTCGCTCATGAGCGTGGCCAGATTGTATTCCGGTTTGAACAGATAAGCAAAACCCGGTACAGACTTTTGCCGGTTAGTGGTATCGGGAATCGCCATCCACCTTTGCTCAATGGCCTGCAGGCTGTCTTCCAGTGTATTTTCTGCATCATTCAGCGATACGTAGATGCTGCTCAGCAGGCTGGTGATGGTTTGCGTCCGCCCGTGCAGGTCCTCAAGAGTCGCTGCACCACTTTGTACCGTATCTGCCAGAGTGAAGTTGAGCTTTTTGCCATTTTCCTGGTAGTTGGTGAGGATATTGCGGTGCGTGGCCCCCATGATGTCGCTTAGGGGCATGTCATTTTGCGAAAGCCCGATGATGGTGTAGACGGTCAGCAGGTTGTACATGATGGGGTCCGATTGCAGCGCCCCGAACCGGTCATCTTCCAGCAGAATAATAGGCAGCCGTACGCTCAGCAATTGCAAATCTTCATAAAAGGCGGTACGCACCCGCTCCAAAAAGGACTGAGAATAGCTAAAACTCGTGCTACTGACCTCTTCGTAAACCGTAGGGAACAGCAGTCTGACCGGCGGTACTTCGTCTTCCAGGAACCGGTCCAGGAAATTGATGGCGACCTCCTGCTGTGCACGTTCCAGTACAAAATGGAAAACGCCTTCGAGCAGCATGCTGGTGTTGACCAGGCCGTTGTCTATATTTTGGTTGCTCGTTTTAGCGGCACTTTTTAGCGCTAAGCGGCTCTCCACGGGAGGAATAGTGTAGCGTTGCAATGCTTTGGAAATCGAAAGAAAGTCGGCCATGCTTTGCCCTTCCGAACTTTTAAGCGCTCTTGCCATTCGTTCTCTCGGGGCTTGTTGCAGTCTTGTACGTTGCGCCCTGTACCTGCTCATCGCCACACTGTCCGAGGCTTCAGCATAGCTTTTCAGTTGCCGGAGCGGCAGCCATTCAGACAGGACCTGATTGTCTTGGTAATGCTCAGCCGTTTCCAGCAGGTCAGCCGCTTTCTCGCCCTGTTCCAGCCCATCGGCATCGTATTGCCGGAGAATGGCCATGGCTTCGGCGAAAGCCATGCGCATGGAGTCCGTCTCCAGGCTGTCCGGCATTTGGGTGAGCGTGCGTTTGGCCCTGACCAGCCTGGCAGCGTCTTCAATCAGGCTCTGCCCGGAAAGTACAAAAGGAAAGAGCCCTCCCAACAGGAAAGCCGCGAGTAATCGGTAAGTGGTTGGCATCGTTTTTCGCTTGGTCATTGGATAATAGGGGTTGAATCTTGCCGGACTCGGGCATAATCGCAGAACAACAAGAGAGCCTCTTGTAAATCCGCCTGTGTTTGGCCTCCTGCAACGAGTACATTGATGTACTCAAGCGTACTCACCTGAGCCTCATCAGCAACGGTGTTGCCGTAAAGGATACTATGGCGCAGGCTGTCAGTGAGCAGCCGGACTTCAGTGCGCAGCAGCAAAAAAGCAGAATCCTCCAGCATTGCTTGCCCGTTAGCCATCAGGCTGTCTTCCCGTACCCGGCAATTGACTTTGAGATTATTGAGCTCTTCCAGTACCTGAGCCTCCCAGCCATCCACCTTAGACCGGAGGCTGTCCAGTAGCGCGAGGCTGTCACGGTGCAGGCTATCAACCAAGGCTTCGGCTTCGGAGCCGTTTTCAGGCATTTCTGCACAGGTAGTGATACCCAAGCATAGGAAAAAGATACTTATTCTGGTCAGTATGGGTCTCATGCGTCTTCCTTTTGGTTCGCAGGAATCTGGCTTTCCACGTAGTCGTTCAGCATTTGGTAGGAGGCTTTGAACTTGGGGACATCCGTAGCGGCTTTAATCAAGCCAATCATGAGTTCCATGGTTTTGATCGCATTTTCGTCTGCCTGCACCGTGTTTTCCCGCAGATGCTTCCGGTAAACCGCCAGAAAAGCAGTGAACGCAGCCTCCTGCTCCAGGAATTCCGGATCGGCGGTAGGGTCCTGATCAGCAGCAATGAGTGCGTTTTTGGTCTCCCGCAGCGCCCGGCGAATTTTGAGGAGCGCGTCCAGCATTTTCTGATTCCACTGAGAGGGGGCAGCCTGTGCGGCTCTTTCCTGCAAGGGGGTCAGGATCATATCCCGGATCAGCTGTTGCAGGGTGCTGAAATGCTCCAGAAAGGCATCCGGTGTATCTTCCGGAGCAAGTTTCAATGCTACTATAGCCTGCAACAGTTGGTGTTCGTCGTAGGAGAGTTCGTCTGCCCAGAGCAAGGCGCTGTGCAGATCGACTTCCAAATCTTCGATTTGTTGTTTGGCGTCCGTTGCAGCCTGATCGTTGATGAGCTGATTGTTCTGGAAGGTCTTCAGGCGGGCCAGACAGGATAGCTGTACGTCCCGGAGTTGGTGGATGAGTGTTTCTTTTTGAGACGGCATGGGGTTAGGTTTGATGACTGTAAGTCCATTACCAATACCGAAAAATAGTCATTTTTCTGAAATTCTAATCGCTTAACCGGCGTGCCATGAACCAGACTTCTTCCTCATCACCGGGATGCCCGTTGTAGTTGACGGTGACTTCCTCTCCCGCTTTCAGGTCGCGGAGTGCCATGAAGTGCAGCGCTTTACCCTCAAAATCGGGCAGGTACAAGGTGACCGTTGACGGCAACACCTATGAGGTCATTGTAGAAGATGAAACCGGAAAGGTAGAAGGCGTTGGGGCGGTAGCTGTGGTTGTACAGAGAGCCGTAGCCCAGGGCGATGGCACAGGCCTCTTCCTGTTGCCCCCAGATGAAGTAATAATCGTAAAGCCCCGTTTCGTCCAGGTATTTGAGATGCGCCTTTGGCATGACGATGACCGGGCAGATTTCCAGCAAAGCGCCTTCGGGTATGTCGGCTGCGGTGAAAACACCCCGTCCGCCCAGGTCGCTGTTGGCGAAGTATAAAGAAGGGATTCTTTGCATGTCGGTTTATTAAAAATAGATACTGGTCAAACTAATGATGAGTTTAGTAAGCAGGCCAAACATACCTAAATTGCCAAGCAACCACCAGATGACATACGCACGTCCTTTCTCATGCCGGAATACCAGTAAGTTAAATGCGACTGTCAGAGGTAGCAGGATTCGGGTGAAACCTGCTTGCTCTTCCCAAATAACATTTCCCAGGAAGGGGAGTAGTAGTGTAAATCCAATGCCAAACCACCAGAATTTATCAGTCATCTTAAATCGGAAGAAGTAATATATAGATTGAATGGCAAGGGACGCAGGCCCAAGCACTTCGAATATAGCTTCGGAAAGAAGTAAGGGATGCGGTAACCCTATAAATATAACTGTCTGCAGGTGTAATTGGGCATCATAGAATTTATTCCAAAGTGACTGCAGAGGTAAGCTTGAGAGCGTATTGGTTTCTCGTGGGGGAGCGCCGATATAAAGCAGGTACATATACCATGAAAAAGGTATACCTCCTATGATTAGAGCACTTCGGAACAACCGCGCGTAAGGTGAACGGTGTACCCACAATATAGCCGGAGCACTGAGTCCTGATGTTTCTTTGGTCAGTATACCGTATGCCACAAACAAGGCAGCCCAGATCCAGCCTGTTTGTACCAATAGCGGAAGTAAAGTGAAGACCAGGGCCGGTAAGTCCAACAGGGCACGTTCAATCGAGATAAGCGTTCCTGAGGACCAAAGGATCGCGATCACCATGAATCTGGCTTTAACCCTGCGCAAGTCAAAACGATTATTTAAAAGTACAAGCAGTCCTATCCAGAAAAAGATGTTAATCACAGAGTAGACATGGAGAATATACAGAGGCTGACCCAGCCCTAGCGAAAACGCTATAACCGGCAGCCCAATTCGTTTTGCCCGCCAGAAAAAGCCGGGGACTTGCCTTGGTATTGATGGATGTTGCAGGGACGGATCAATGGATAGTTGAGCGTAATACTGCCCATCGTATCCAAGTTCACTGTTCGCTGGTGGAGCAATGGCCTGAACTTCGGGAAGCTGTCGTGGTTCAAACCTTTCGCCGAAGTAAATCATGGAAAGGAAACCGTTTCCCGGCTCGTAGCTGCTCCAAGCCAGAAATAGCACTGGAGAAACCAAAAGGATGAGAAAGAGAACCGTTGACCATCTTCGGTTTTGCATGGTGAGGTTATTCCGTCACTCGCGAAAGCCCCATAGCTTTGATGATCCAGCGAGGGAGGGGCTTAGTGGGTTTGCGTTTCTTCAAGTTGAGATACCAACCCAACTTCTTCATTACCGGTACCTTGTGGGTTTCCACAAACTCAATGAGGGTGCCATCCGGGTCCTCCACATAACTAAACCGCCCGGCGGCCTCGCCCATATCAAAGCTATTGCTGCTGTCGACAGTAAAGGGGAACCCCGCATCTGTACATTTCGCTTTAAGTTCATCCATGTTGCGCACATCAAAGCAGAGGTGGATGAAACCCAGGTCGCCCCACAAGCGCTCATCGTAGATTTTGCGGGGCTCGTGGCCGCCTTTCAATTGCACCAGTTCCAGCTCGCTCCTGCCAAACAATGGTGCAAATGCTCCGGCCCGCTCGGCTTTGTGCCGCAGCAGCACGCGCCGCATGGGGTTGCTATGGCCCGGTACCTGACCCAGGCTGCTGAAGACACCTTCTTCATCGGAAATGACCTCATCGTAACCCAGGACATCCCGGTAGAGCTTTAAGGCCGCATCAATATCAGAAACGCCAATTATGGCACCGTAAATACCACCGGTCAGTTGTTTGCGGTTTTGAAACCAATCGGTAGCTTCCACAATCTGAAAGACATTGCCGTAAGGGTCTTGTGCAAAGAAGTTAAGCGGCCCCTGCCCGACGCGGTGTACACCAGACAAACATTTTACGCCATTGGCCTGATAGTAGTCATAAGTTTTACGTGCATCAGGCGTCTTGATTTTTGCGGCGAAGATACCGTAGTCGCCCAGTTGAATATCAAAAGTGGAAGGCTGGGGCTCCCGGCAGGTATACTGCCAGATTTCGAAGCCGCCACCGCCCTGCATATTCATAGCCAGGATAGCGGTTGCGGGGTTGCCCACCGGTGTAGGGAAGCATTAGCCCGGCTTCTGCTTTTTCCGTGAAAACGGGCACATCCGTACCAAAGTATTTTCTGTACCATTTCCAGGCTTCGTCTGCGTCTTTTACGCCTACCCCCATTTGCTGAATGCCACTAATGATATAGCTCATGTCTATCCTTGATCGTTCTTGTTATCCGATGATTTACTTTGGCCGGGGCTGGAAAAAGAATGACGAAATTAAGTCAAAAATTCTGAACCCGGGTGATCTGCCAGCCATTTTTTACAGGCGCTCCAGCATGCGCTTCAGGTCATCCTGCCAGTGCGGGATGGTGAGCCCGAATGCCGATTTAAATTTTGCCTTGTTGAGCAGGCTGAATGGGGGGCGTTGTGCGGGGGTTGGAAAGTCTTTGGTCTCAATCGGTAAAACCTCACAGCCCAGCCCTTTGGCATCAATTGCAGCTTTCGCAAAATCGTACCAGCTGCAAACGCCCTCGTTGCTGTAGTGGTAAATGCCGTGCCATTTTTCCTGGCTTACCGTGCCCATACGGTGCAATTGCATGACTTTGAGCATGGCATCGGCCAGGCTGCGGGCGTAGGTTGGGCTTCCAATTTGGTCAAACACCACCGTCAGCCGGTCGCGCTCCCCGCCCAGGCGGAGCATCGTTTTGACAAAATTGTGCCCGAAGGTGGAGTACACCCAAGACGTGCGCACAATCAGGCTGTGATCGTGGGCCTCCAGGGCTGCTTTTTCACCGTCCAGTTTGGTTTGGGCGTAGATGCCTTTGGGCTCGGTGGGGTCGTCCTCCCGCAGCGGCCGGTTGAGGCCGTTATGGTACACGTAATCGGTGGAGAAGTGGATAAAGGGGGCACCGTGCTTATGGCATTGAGTGGCCAGGTGCTGTACGGCGGTGACATTGACGGCTTTCGCCAAATCAGTCTCCGTTTCGGCTTTGTCTACTGCCGTATAGGCGGCGCAATTGATACAGTAATCAGGCTGCTGCTCGTTGAAGAACTTTTCGACCGCATCACCATCGGTAATGTCCAGTAAGTTCCGGTTGGTGAAGATAAATTGGACATCAGATCGCTGTGCGGCCAGTACCTGCAGTTCGCGCCCTACCTGTCCGTTAGCGCCGGTGACGAGTATTTTTGCCATGGGGGTTGTGCGTATTTGGTTTGAGGTGCTAAAGATAGCGTAAGGTTGGGCAATTTTATGCAAGGAACATAGCACATTCCGTACCTAAAGGCACGGGAAGGTATTTTGCAAGGAGTGTTTTACCCATATTTAACCCCTAACGAGGTTGGATATGCAAAGTAAAGCGAACCGCTTCATCTCTTGTTGCACGCCCGGCACAGTACTGAAATGCGCCCGATGAAGAAAACCTACCGGGCAACGGGGCTTAGCGCCTTCCACAAAACCACCACAAAAGGCGCTACAATGGCCATCCAGTAAATGAGCTGAAAGGTACGGTGCCGGTAGACGGATGGGGCTGAGGGTTGTTGCGCCTGTTCCACAAACACGCCTATATTGTACAGCAGGTTAGCAATGCCCATGTAAATCAGGTAGATCACGATGAGGAAGAGGACCTGCCGGGGCTGTACCTGAAAAGCCTCTCCGATAAAGGTGGCTACCCGCCACCGCATGAGGGCGTAGTAGACGAGCAGGACCACCGCTCCTGAGGCCAGCAGGCTGCGGTTGAAGGTACTGCGGCGGGCTTCCCACCATTCGATAGCTTCCGCGCCTTCGCCGGTGCGGGTCAGGTCTTCATCGAGCGGGCCGCTGCCGTTGGTGCTTTCGCGCAGGCTGCGAAGCAGGTAAATGGATAGCGGTAGTACGCCGATGATCAGGATGAGGATTAGAAAGAGAAAGAAATTGCCCATGTGTGTTTAACATCAATGGTCTGTTTTTGATCGCGGGCGGCTAAAAATATTGCCTTGTGCTCTGGCACGCAACGGTTAGGCCTGTTTTCGAATGGTGCACATTTCGTACTTTGTGGCAGAGGTGTGGTTGGAAGCCTGATCCCTGAACTGGTAAACGAGGCTGGTCTTGTCCATTAGTGTTATTTCCTCAAACCTGGAGAGCACGGTGTTCAGAACTTCTACCTTCCTGCCCACATCCTGAATGCATATCGTAGTATAGGCGCCCGGCTTTGCGGCCTTCAAAATACGTTCCAGCAAACCAACCTCCCGGGCTCTTTCTTTTCTGCCAAAGTGGAACAGGCTGTCCAGCAGGATGAAGTCATATTGTGCAAAATCAGCATATCCGTAAATATCGCTTACAACGCCAGTCAGGGGCAATCCCTCCCTGATGGCTATTTTATTCATCTGCTCAATACCGACCGCGGAGTGGTCTATTCCGGTCACTTCATACCCCAGGCGGGCCAGCGCAATAGCGTCTCTTCCCTGCCCGCAGCCTACATCCAAAAGCTTGCCGCGATGGCTAAGCTCCGCGTAAAAAGCCAACAGCTCGGGGTAGGGGGCGCCGAAGAGGTTTTCGGTTTGGTAGTGCTTGTCGTAGCCTATACTCATGGTGTTACGATTTGGCGTTCGTCTACGATGAGTGTGTTGTTGGCCATGGCTTGTTTTGTTGAGTGCTTTTACAATGGGGTATTACCCTAAAGATATTATACAGGAATATGATGCAGCCCAATATATTTTTAAGTTTGGACAAAGAGGGCAGATGGATTGATTTTTTACCGCTATATGCTTAACTTTCCCAAAAGAGCGAGATTATGGAAAGGGCCGAATTTAACGGAATACCTGAAAGGGTAAAAGCAAAAGTAGCTGAGGTAGATGCGGAAGCCAGGGTGATCCTTTTTGGCTCAAGAGCGCGGGGGGATCATAAATCCGACTCAGACTGGGATTTCCTGATCATTACCCGGCAAAAAGTTTCCCCATCCATCTATAATAAGATAGGAGCGCTTTTATACGACATTGAGCTTGATGCAGAACAGATCATTTCTTACATCATTGAAAATGAAGATATCTGGCATAAATATCAAGCGTCAGAGCTGTATAAGTATGTGAAGGAGGAAGGTATTGAGGTATTCGTTTCAAAAGCTGCATAATGAGCTATTCAAAAGAGGCTTTAGCCCAGTATAGGATAGATCGGGCAATGGAATCTATCGATGAGGCTAAAATTCTTGCTGAAAAAAATCATTGGAACACAACCGTTAGCCGACTTTATTACGCCTGCTTTTACGTTGCATCAGCTTACCTCATCGCAAATAATATCAAGGCAGGAACTCATAATGGAGTTAAGACAGCCTTCAACAAAGCGTTAATCAAGACTGCCATCATTCCCAAAGAATACGGGCTAATTTATTCCAGGTTATTTAACCTCAGGCAGGATGCAGACTACAGGGACTTTAGAGATTTTTCAGAGCATGAAATAAGCCCTCTGATTGAAGCAGTGGAGATGATTGTTGAGGAGTTGGTTTCCATAATAAAAGGTCACGGCAGGGGAAATTCAAACCGTTAGCGTACTGAACTTTTATACCTGAGCCTATTTACATTATAAGCTTTAGATATAGCAAAGCTCCTCAATTAACTCCTGCTATTCCCGAATATCATAGATCAAAATCCCCTTGTACGCCCCGATTTGTTTCTTTAAGAAAGGTTGGTACATGGGTTTTTCCAGATAGCTGCTGTCATTGATAATGAGGAATTCTGCCCCTACCTTTTGAAACCCGCCTACGGTATAGTCACCGCCGTTGAAAGCCTCTGAATATCCCGGATTATTCATCAGGTAAAGCGTGATATTGGGGCTTTTGTCCCGAACGCTCACCACCTTGGCATGGCGGCTTACCCCTATGGAGCGGAGGTAGGGTTCCAGTTCGTAGGAGCCTTCGGGCAGTCCGCTCCGGAACCGGTCATCGGTGTAGCGTACTTTTTGAATCTCGCGGTTCTGCATCAACCCCAGGATGCTTAGTACGAAAATACCGGCTACCGGGACAGCCTTGATGAGCCAATGCCGCCCCTGAAACGCCCGAACGCCCCATTCCAGTAAGGTGATCAGCAGGAATGGCGGATATATGGCAAAGGTCAGCCAGTAATAATCATGCATGGGAAAGGCTTTCAAAAAGAGCAGCCCGTAGCCTCCACACCCCACCAGCAGAAGGAGTGTTATCCAGCGCAACAACTCATGCATCCTCAGGAATAGCCCCAGGAACAAAAGCGTCATAACGCCCAGCGTATACAACCATGCCGGGTGCATCAGGTGGGGAAGCCATACGTCCTCTACCATGTATTCCAGCAGTTGCCAGTCGTCCTTATTCATATCCCAGAAGGGTAAAATGCCGATTAAGCTTTGGTTGTTGCCGTATACGTCGTTGTAATAACGGGCGTATTCGTACCAGGCTACGTTCAAAGCGATGACGGCCACGGCAATTCCAACCCAGTGCAGCAGGTGATTTCGGGGTATGAAAGCGTTGGGGAACAAGCGCCCCGGTAGCAAGCTGAGCAGGCCAACCGCAAGAATGGCAATGAAACTAATCCCTTCCGAAATCTTCAGCAGACAGGCGATGAGCATAAAAAAAGCCATCAAGTAAAGCCATACCAGCTTTGGGTTGTCCCGGTATCTGAAGAAAGCATACCATCCAATCAAAACCAGCCCTATTGCCGGGGCATTAGGCAGAAAGTTGTTGCTGTAATAAAAGAAGACCGGAAAGGTGCTCATCAGGGCTACCGGAAACAGAGCGAGGCCGCCACTACCCGTCAACCGCTTCCCGATCAGGAACAAAAACCACCAGCCTGTCATAACGATCAGGAGGTGGGTGCCCCGGTGGAGCACTTCATGGACCCCAAACCAATCATACAATATACTGATGAAGTAATAGGTGACCGGAAATTCTGCGATAGCGTAGCCATTTTGCCCCGCCTGATTGTGCATCTGCGGTGTCCAGAAGAAAACCTCATTCTGATGGAAATTCAGTGATTGGCTGGCACTGTCTGCCTGCCGCCACTGATGCACGCTGCGCGGGCGGTAGAACAGGCTTTCGTGGGCATTGGCGGAGAAGAGTAAAATCAGCAAGTAGCCCAGGAAAATGAGTATCCAGATGCTGTTTTGTTGGCGGTTAAGCTGGCGCGCTGTCATATCCTTTCATGTTAAAGAATTAGAGCAATGTCATACCATGGTTTAAATATAGCTGAAAGATGGTTTAGGTTCCTGATTTTGAGTAGGAATCATGAATTCAACTTGATCCTTTTTACTGCACTAACATAATTTCACCTTTAATCTGATGCCTATGACCATTTTCGTACTCCAGAGTGGCCTGCCAGGCGTAGATGCCCAAAGCCGCTGCTTCGTTTTGAACCCGGCCATTCCAGCCTACATCCGGAGCATTAGTTAGGGTATGCTCACGACTAAAGACCAAGCTGCCCCATCGGTCGAAAAT
>CAZNHN010000140.1:5820-15440 GCA_964572415.1 uncultured Phaeodactylibacter sp. | reverse complement strand
GTATATTTGCAATCGCAAATGCCGAAAGCGGCAGTGCAAGCTTGCTTTCAAAGCGCGGGAGCCAAGCAAAAATCTAAGCGATTTTCACGCCAGTTTGTGCGGTAAACAAAATGAGCAGACGCAGCGTAGCGGAGGCAAGTATTTTGTTTACTCAAGACGCACAAGCCAAGTGAAAATCTTACAATAACAGGTGCGGTAGCTCAGGTGGTAGAGCAATGGACTGAAAATCCATGTGTCGGCGGTTCGAATCCGCCCCACACCACTTCGGAAAGCAGCTCAAAAAGCTGCTTTTCCTATTTAACAACTTATGATTATCAACAATTGGCATCATCACGTACATCATTTCCCACTGCCCGGCAGTGAATGGTGGAATCGTGCGTGAGATGAACCGTTGATTGATCAACTTTAGTCCACAAAAGAGGTTAACCATTCGCTGGTTAACCTCTTTTTTTGTTTCACCACAACCCTCGCGTTTATTATGTCAGACACACGTTTGAAAATCGCCGTTCAAAAATCCGGCCGCCTGTTGGATGGTTCTCTGGAACTGCTTAAAGAGTGCGGCATCCGGGTCAACAACGGTAAAGACCAGCTGAAAGCCTCGGCCAGTAATTACCCCGTAGATATTCTGTACCTGCGCAATTCTGATATCCCGCAGTACGTGCAGGACGGGGTAGCCGATATTGGCATTTTGGGCCAGAATACCCTCGTCGAAAAGCAAAAGCAAATCGAAGAAGTGCTGCCCCTCGGCTTCTCTAAATGCCGGCTGTCCATTGCCCTGCCCAAGAATACGCCTTATCCCGGACCGGAATGGCTCAACGGCAAGCGCATCGCCACCTCCTACCCCAACTCCCTCCGGCAGTTTATGGCTAAGCACCAAATCGAGGCGGAGATTCACGAGATTTCCGGATCGGTGGAGATTGCGCCCAATATCGGGCTGGCTGATGCCATTTGCGACCTCGTCAGTTCCGGCAGCACGCTCTTTAAGAATGGGTTGGAAGAAAAGGAGGTCATTCTGAAATCGGAAGCCTGCATCGTCAGGAACCAACAGCTTTCCGCTGATAAGCAAGCCATCCTGGATCAGATTATCTTCCGCATACAGTCGGTACTCAAAGCCCGAAACAACAAGTACATTCTGATGAACGCCCCCGCCAGCCAAACGGAAGCCATCATCAACATCCTGCCGGGCATGAAGAGCCCCACTGTGATGCCCCTCGCTGCATCAGGCTGGAACTCCATCCACACCGTAATTGATGAATCCCAATTCTGGGAAATCATTGATCAGCTCAAAGCTGCCGGTGCGGAAGGTATCTTAGTTATTCCCATCGAAAAAATGATTTTGTAATGCAGATGAAAACCTACCTCAACCCGGCTCCGGACACCTGGGCCGACCTCCTGCGCCGCCCTACGATGGCAGCGGCCGACCTCGATAAAATCGTGGGCGGTGTCCTCGCTGATATCGAGCAGCGCGGTGACGAAGCTGTACGGGAATACACCGAGCGCTTCGATGGCGTGCGCCTTGACGATTTCCGCGTCAGCGAAGCGGAGATTGCGGAAGCCCGGGCCACACTCGCGCCTGAGCTCAAAGCCGCCATCCAACTCGCCCGCACAAATATTGAAACTTTCCACGCCCGGCAGTGGGAACCGGTGGAAGCCGTGGAAACCATGCCCGGCGTGCGCTGCTGGCGCAAAAGTGTACCCATCGAAAAAGTCGGACTGTACATACCCGGCGGTACTGCGCCCCTGTTTTCTGCGGTGCTTATGCTCGGCGTCCCCGCTACGATTGCCGGTTGCCGGGAGCGGATTTTATGCACGCCACCGGATAAAAACGGTAAGGTCAACCCCGCCATTCTCTACACCGCAGACCTCGTAGGCATTACGCAGATTTTCAAGATCGGCGGTGCCCAGGCGATTGGGGCAATGACTTACGGCACAGCAACCGTACCCTCCGTCTACAAAATCTTTGGGCCCGGCAATCAGTACGTGACCGCTGCCAAGCAGCTGGCCAGCCGGCGTGGCGTAGCCATTGACATGCCCGCCGGCCCATCAGAGGTGCTCGTGTGTGCCGACGATACAGCCAACCCGGCATTCGTCGCGGCCGACCTGCTTTCCCAGGCTGAGCACGGCATTGACAGTCAGGTCGTGCTCGTCACCCTTTCGGAAACGATGGCTAAGGCAGTAGCTTCGGCCGTGGAAGCCCAGCTCGCCACCCTGCCCCGCCGGGACATTGCTCAGGAAGCGCTAAGCCATAGCGTAACCGTCGTGCTTGAAGACCGGGAAGCAGCGGTACAGCTTATCAATGCCTATGCCCCCGAGCACCTCATCCTTTCAGTGGCGGATGCCGGTGAGAT
The DNA here is from genome assembly GCA_964572415.1 of uncultured Phaeodactylibacter sp. Lineage (GTDB taxonomy): Bacteria > Bacteroidota > Bacteroidia > Chitinophagales > Saprospiraceae > Phaeodactylibacter. Next base: position 13,092 of record CAZNHN010000140.1, on the reverse strand, counting down.
GGGCGAACAAATCCTAAACGCCGGCTCGGTATTCCTGGGGCACTACACCCCTGAATCGGTAGGCGATTACGCTTCAGGTACCAACCACACCCTGCCAACGGATGGGTACGCCCGCAGCTACAGTGGGGTCTCGCTCGACAGCTTTATCAAAAAGATCACTTTTCAGGAGTTAAGCCGGGAGGGGCTGCAGGGGCTCGGGCCTGCGGTACAACGCATGGCCGAAGCGGAAGAACTGATGGCGCACGCCCGGGCGGTGGCGGTGCGGTTGGAGGAAAAAGCGTAATCCCGCTGTGAAACCAAGTGAGCATAAACCTACAAAGCATGAATGATCTTGACACGATCCATGGAGCGTTAGCAGAAATACTACAGAATATGCCTAGAAAAGCATTTCAAAAGCTAAGGACATCAACAGTAAATCATACCCGGTTTGAAGCCTGAAAAGAAAGTCGCTTGATCAGGGGCTTACCGTAGAAGAACAAGAAGAACTTATCCACTTTAAGGTACTCGACCGGCTATTTCAAGCGACGGCTGAAAAGTATTAAAGATAATCTTGTGGTGCGTAATATTGATGTTTTATGAAAACTCCTTCCAGGTGCTTAAAGTCCTTATCTGTTGTCAGTAGTGTAGCTCCAGTGGCTGCAGCTGATGCAGCAATCCAAAGATCATTTTTCCCCATATTACGGGATGACAAACCGGCAGGGAGAGGTTGACCTTTTAGTTTGCCCTGACTAAATGCATCAATTTCACCATACAATCGAAGGACATCTTTACTATTAATGGGAATGACTAAAAACTTATTTAATTCGTGGTATATGCTTTCTACTCGTTTAGGTCCCCAATTCCGTTTTAACGCCAAAGCATTCAATTCTCCTATTGACACCACTGAAATGGCAAGAATACCAGAAGCAGCACTCAAATTGAACTGTTCATCAATAGCTGCAGTAATTGCACCATCCCGGAGAAAATCAAGAATGAGATTCGTGTCAAACAATAATATCATTCTTCCAGAAGCCTTAATAATTCAGAATACTCTTCTCCATCTATATCTAAAGCCCCTCTGGCGGAAAGCACCTCTCGCAAGTTGTAATTTTGTTCCTGAGCAAGTTCTTCCACGGAAATGTAGGTGCGAGTAGGTTCACTGAAATATTGTAAGACTTTTCGGCGCTCAGCAGTTTCTTTCAATTCAGCAATAAGTTGCTCGTCCTCTGTTGAGGCGATCAAAGCAATAAGTTGAAGCCGATCAGTTTTTACTGTCATTCGTTTTTCTTTAAGAACAATACAAAATACAACAAAAGTTCCTATGATACAAAACCTAGTCCGCCCCAACATCCGCCGCCTCACGCCCTACTCCTCTGCCCGTTCGGAGTTCAAAGGGAAGGCCGAGGTTTTTTTGGATGCCAACGAAAGCCCGTATGAGACCGGCTACAACCGCTACCCGGACCCCTTGCAGTGGAAGCTCAAACAGGCCATCAGTACCCTAAAAGGCATTGCCCCGGAGCATATCTTCCTGGGCAACGGCAGCGACGAAGCGATTGATCTGCTGCTCCGGATTTTTTGTGAGCCCGGGGCCGACCACATCATCACCCTGCCACCTACTTACGGCATGTACCGGGTATCTGCTGATATTTCCAATGTGTCGGTGAAGGAAATCCCTCTGCGCCCGGGTAGTTTTCAGCCGGATGTTGAGGCGGTGCTGGCTGCGGTGGATGCTCGTTCCAAATTGCTGTTCATCTGCAGCCCCAACAACCCTACCGGCAACAGCGTTCGCCCCAGACTGATACAGGAACTTGCAGCAGGCTTCCCGGGTATTGTAGTGGTGGATGAGGCTTATGGAGAATATACAGATGAGGACAATGCCATCAGCCTGCTGCCGGAATATCCCAATCTTGTTGTCCTGCAAACCTTTTCCAAGGCCTGGGGCATGGCAGGCATACGGCTGGGCATGGCGTTCGCATCCGAAGAAATCATTGGGTATTTCAATAAGGTGAAGCCCCCTTACAACATCAACCAACTGACCCAGGAGGCAGCATTAAAGGCTCTGGGCAGACAGGAAGAACAGGAAGCACAGGTACAGCAACTGCTTGGGCAGCGTACCCTGCTGCAGCAATACCTGGGCGGGCTGCCTTTCGTGGAGCGCATCTACCCTTCTGATGCCAACTTCCTGCTTGTCAAAGTGGAAGATCCGACCGGCATCTATAACTACCTCGTAGACCGGGGCATCATCGTACGGGACCGCTCCCGGGTGACGCTCTGTGAAGGCTGCTTGCGCATCACCGTGGGAACGCCGGAAGAAAACGAGCGGATATTCCGGGCACTAGTGGAGTTTGAGTAAGGCACAAGCTTTGCTTTTAGCCCCCTGTGCCTTATCTTTGCGCGAAATTCCTCAAGTTAATGAGCGACATTCAGCAAGTTCCCGCCGTTTTATTGTTAGAAGATGGGACCGTCTTCCACGGCCTTTCCGCCGGAAAAATTGGCACCACCACCGGAGAAATTTGTTTCAATACCGGCATGACTGGCTATCAGGAGATTTTCACCGATCCATCCTATTTCGGCCAGCTGATGGTGATGACAAATGCCCATATCGGTAATTACGGTATCAAGCGCACGGAGTCAGAGTCTTACAGCATCAAAATCAATGGATTGATCTGCAAGAACTACACCAATGAATACCACCGCCCAATCGCTGATCAGTCCATTCAGGACTACTTCGAGGAAGAAGGTCTGGTGGGCATTTGCAGCGTAGACACTCGTGCCATCGTGCGGCATATCCGCAGCAAAGGAGCCATGAACGCCATTATCTCCTCGGAAACCACCGATCTGAAAGTACTGGAGCAAAAACTGGCGGAAGTGCCTTCCATGAATGGGCTGGAGCTGGCTTCTAAAGTCAGCACTAAGGAAATTTACACCTTCGGTGACCCGCATGCGAAATACAAAGTCGCGGTGATGGACTTTGGCATTAAGCAGAACATTCTCAACAGCCTTGCCGAGCGCAACTGCTATATGAGAATATTCCCAGCCAAAACGCCCCTTGAGGAAATCCGCGAATGGGGGCCAGATGGTTACTTCATGTCCAACGGCCCCGGCGACCCTGCACCGATGGATTACGCGGTTCAGAATGCTAAAGCCATACTGGAAGAAGACAAACCGCTGTTTGGCATCTGCCTGGGCCATCAGATTCTGGCACTGGCGCTAGACATCCCGACCTACAAGATGCACCACGGGCACCGCGGTATTAACCACCCGGTCAAAAACCTGGCTACCGGCAAATGTGAAATCACCAGCCAAAACCATGGCTTCGGTGTATCTCCGGAAGCCTTGCAGGCGAACGCTGACAAGGTGGAAATCACCCATATCAACCTTAACGACGATACGATTGAGGGCATGCGCATCCGCGGCAAGAAGGCTTTCTCGGTGCAGTACCACCCTGAAGCTTCTCCCGGCCCGCACGATGCCCGCTACCTCTTCGACGATTTCGTGAATTTAATGGAAAATTAATCCTGTAAACACTGCAGGATAGCGAACCTACACCTATTTTTAGGTGCTTAACAGAATATAGAGAATTAAAACCAACCAACATGAGTATTATCCTTGATATTGCAGCCCGACAGATTCTGGACTCCCGTGGCAATCCGACTGTAGAGGCAGAAGTCATTACAGAAGATGGTTTCCTGGGCCGTGCGGCGGTGCCTTCAGGTGCTTCTACCGGTAAACATGAAGCGGTAGAGCTTCGCGATGGCGACAAAAGCCGTTACCTGGGCAAAGGCGTGACTAAAGCGGTGGAAAACATCCGCGAAGTCATCCTGGAAGAGCTCGTTGGTGTTGACGTGACCGATCAGCGTTACATCGATATGCTGATGCTGGAAATTGACGGCACTAAAAACAAGGGTAAACTCGGTGCCAATGCTATTCTGGCGGTTTCCCTGGCTTGCGCCAAAGCAGCTGCTGAGGCAACCGTACAGCCCCTTTACCGCTACCTGGGCGGTGTGAATGCCCACGTCCTTCCGGTACCGATGATGAACATCCTGAATGGTGGCTCGCATGCAGACAACAGCATTGACTTCCAGGAATTTATGATCATGCCGGCAGGTGCAAGCACTTTCTCCGAAGGCTTGCGCATGGGCGTGGAAATTTTCCACCACCTCAAGAATGTACTCAAAGACAAAGGCTACTCCACCAACGTTGGTGACGAAGGTGGCTTTGCACCGAATATCAAGTCCAATCAGGAAGCGATTGAAACAGTCCTGACTGCGATCGAGAAGGCAGGCTACAAGCCGGGCGAAGAAATCTACATCGCAATGGATGCCGCCGCTTCTGAGTTTTACAATGCCGATGAGAAAGTCTACCACTTCCATCAGTCCACCGGCGATAAGCTGACCAGTTCTGAAATGGTGGACTACTGGAAGCAGTGGGTCGACAAGTACCCGATCTTCTCTATTGAGGATGGCCTGGATGAAGACGACTGGGCGGGCTGGAAAGCGCTAAACGCAGCTATCGGCGACCGTACGCAACTTGTGGGTGATGACCTCTTCGTAACCAACGTGGAGCGCCTGCAGCGCGGCATTGACGAAAGTGCTGCCAACTCCATCCTGATCAAAGTCAATCAGATTGGCTCCCTGACGGAGACCGTTGAAGCGGTGAACCTGGCGACCCGCCACTCTATGACAAGTGTGATGAGCCACCGCTCCGGCGAGACAGAAGATACCACAATTGCTGACCTGGCTGTCGCACTCAACACCGGACAAATCAAGACCGGCTCCGCTTCCCGTTCTGACCGGATCGCGAAGTACAATCAGCTGATCCGCATTGAGGAAGAGCTGGGCGATCAGGCTTACTACCCGGGCACTTCTATTTTGAAGAAGTAACCGGCATGCCGGGTCAAGCCCTCTTTTTTCTGAGATAATTAGTGGGTCTGCCTTCATCTTCGTATGTTCGTCAGACCCACTAACTTTATAAACCGATTGTCATGGCAAAAATAAGCAACCCGCTACAGCCGCTATTGGAGCAACTGCCTGCGCCCCTGAGGAACAAATACTTCGTTACGCTGGCGCTGTTCCTGGGCTGGATGGTATTCTTTGACAATCATGGTATTCTGACCCAAATCAAACTGCAGCGTACCGTCAATAAGATGCACCGCGATAAAGCGATGTATGAAGAGAAAATAGAGGAAGCCAAACAGGAACGCCTGGATTTGGAAGTCAACAAGGAAAAATTCGCCCGCGAGCAGTACTATATGAAAAAGCGGGACGAAGACGTATTCATCATTGAGGAAATTGAAGATTAAGATCAACAACAATCGATAAAACCATAGTTATGTCAGTTCTTGTCAATAAGGATTCTAAGATCATTGTGCAGGGCTTTACCGGGAAGGAAGGTTCGTTCCATGCCGGGCAAATGATCGAGTATGGCACCAACGTTGTGGGTGGTGTGACGCCGGGAAAGGGGGGGCAGGAGCACCTCGGAAAGCCGGTTTTCAATACCGTTGCAGATGCCGTTAAGGGTGCAGGTGCAGATACTTCCATCATTTTTGTCCCCCGGCCTTTGCGGGTGATGCGATCATGGAAGCGGCTGATGCCGGCATTAAGGTGATCATCTGTATCACCGAAGGTATTCCTGTACAGGATATGGTTAAGGTCAAGGCTTACATCGACGACCGTGACTGCCGTCTTATCGGACCTAACTGTCCGGGCATTATCACACCAGGTGAAGCCAAGTGCGGCATTATGCCGGGCTTCATCCACAATCCGGGCCGTATTGGCATCGTTTCCCGTTCCGGCACTCTGACTTACGAAGCCGTTGATCAGGTGACCAAAGCTGGTATGGGACAATCTACCTGCATCGGCATAGGTGGCGACCCTATCGTAGGCACCACCACTAAGGAAGCAGTAGAGTTGCTGATGAACGACCCCGACACCGATGGCATCATCATGATTGGTGAAATTGGTGGAGGCATGGAAGCTGAAGCTGCACACTACATCAAGGAGCATGGCACTAAGCCCGTTGTTGGATTCATTGCCGGTCAAACGGCTCCCAAGGGCCGTACGATGGGCCACGCCGGCGCAATCATTGGTGGTGCAGAGGATACTGCAGAAGCCAAGATGAAAATCATGGAAGAATGTGGTCTGCACGTCGTGAAGTCTCCTGCAACCATCGGCGAGACTATGAAAAAAGCGCTGCAGGGTTAAACCCTACGCAGTCCTGTGCATACCACTAAAGCAAAGCGCCCACTTAGCGTGTTATCGTAAAGTGGGCGCTTTTTCCTTTCGCCTAAACGATATGGCAGGGGGTAGTGTAGTCAGGACAATAACCTGCACCAAGCGCACCCACTTACCAGGCACCTTACCCTGCCGCGCTAATAGGACAACAGTACCACAAGCGCAATTAAAGCCAGGACGATGAGGGTGACGGTGATCAGAAAGCTATTGTTGTTGCGGTACTTATTGAACAGCTTTTCAAGGGCTTCCCGCCAAACAAGCCTACTGCCCACACGCTCGTGCAGCATGACCAGGTACTCGGGGCGGCCCAGCTTTTTATTGTCTCCATGCTTGGACAGGATAAAAAATTCCGGATCCAGGAAAGCGAGGTCGTACAGTTCTGAGGGTTCTTCTTCATCTAAACTAACCATAAGCTTATTGGAGCTGCTCAGGTAGCGCCACTCCCCTGCCTCTACATCGCCGTTGGTCGACCTCAGGTACTCGTTCTCTTCATTAAAAAAGTGAAGGATGGCATCGTGGAAGTTTTCATCATCCCTGAACTCCAGCCAGGGCTTATTCAGGTAGAACTTCTCTTCCCTCAGGTCTTCGCTTAGGGGGCGGACTACTTTGAGAATAGCCCGAAGGCTGTCATCCATGTTGGTATGCTCCGGGACGGGCTCACTGAGCGATTGATTAACCTTGGCTAAGTATTTATTTTCCACAGTTTTGAGGTCTTATCTTCCAAAAATACCAATACTGCGGCATAGATGCTAATCCTGATGATGGGTTTAACCAGCTTTGGCTTCTTCTTTTGCCCACTCGCTGCGCTTGCGGAAGTACTTTGGGTTGACGATCAGCAATCCAAAAGACTCCCCGTCCTCTTTTTCGCGCTTGGCGTGGTGGGCACCATGCGCCCGCAGGATAGCCCGGGAGTACTTGCTGTCGAGCTGCCGAAACCACTTGAAACGCTGATGAATATATACATCGTGAATCAGGAAGTAAATCATACCATAAATAGAAATCCCGATGCCTACAAACAGCAGCCAGAAATAACCCGGCACGGCTAAGCCAACGATATAGG
>CAZNHN010000140.1:0-5810 GCA_964572415.1 uncultured Phaeodactylibacter sp. | reverse complement strand
TCGTGCCAGTTCCACAGAAAGCCATGCATAATGTACTTATGCGCAAACCAGGCCATAAACTCCATACCAATTACGGCTGCCAGGGTGATCAGTGAATAAAGGAGTACATTCATTTGTGTCCTAACGATTGAAGTTTAAAAAATCAGCAGGGCTGCAAAAAAGATGATTTGTAGGCAAAACAACGCCACTGCCACTTTGTTGTGCCGCCCGGGATGCCAGTAAGCAAAGAGGACCTCCAGGGGCCAGGCTACCGCCAGCCAGCCGAGGTAATTTTGCAGGGGTACCACATCGCCCTCCCAGGACCAGAACCCATAGGCCATCGCTACCGGTTCTATCATTACATCCAGGCCCACCATCATTAACGCGGCCAGGGTACCCCGAAGCCAGAAGCTGCGCTGCCCGAGCAGTGTATTGCTCAGGATGCCCGCGCAGTAGCCGAGCATGAGCCAGTTTACGCCAATCATAAGTGGTGTACCCCAAATCTTAGGCCCGAGCACACGGCCGTAGGCATAATCCCCGAACAACAGCCCGGTCTGAACGCCAAACAACTCTGCCCCAAAGCCTGCCAGATAGGCAATCAGCAGGTACAAAACCGTCTTCCGCTGCCACTCACCGTGATACCAGAGCACCAGGCCTACGGAAACCAACAGGTTGAGGGGCGTAAGCAGGATGAAGTCCGGATGAATGGGCAGTAAAATGCCCACGATGCCGACCAGGTATAAAACCGTTAGCACCGCAATTGACAAATCTGCCGATTGCAGGCCCAAAAACTTCCAGTTAGGGGCTTCCAGAGATTTACTTGTCATTGATTGAATCTTCAATTTTCAATTGCTGCTCAGGCAGCTTCCATTACATCCTCCACAATTTTGGCAGAAAGCAGGCAGAGCGGAATACCGCCGCCAGGGTGCACGCTGCCTCCGCAAAAGTACAGATTCCTGATCCGGTTGGAAAAGTTGGCGTGCCGCATAAAGGCAGCCATACGGTTATTAGAACTCGTACCGTAGAGGGCGCCCAAATGGGAACGGGTTTTAGACTCAATGCTCCTGGGGTCCAGAATATCCTCACAAACGATAAGGGACTTCAGGTCCACGCCCAGTATACGACCTACTTTTTGGATAACCTGCTCCCGGGCCCGGTCAATGATGGCATCCCAATCCTGCCCACTATCGTAAGGTACATTGATCATCGTGAACCAGTTCTCGTGGCCTTCGGGGGCATCACCCGGCTCGCATTTGCTGGAAATATTAACGTAGACCGTCGGATCTTCATACACTTCTCCGGCTTCCAGCAGGGCAAACTCCTGTTTATAATCTTCGCTGAAGAAAATATTATGCAGCCCAAGCTCTTCAAAGCTGTGCCGAATGCCCCAGTAAAAAATCAGGGCAGAGGTCGACTTCTGTTGCTTCAGCGTAAGCTTTGGGTGTTTGGCATCCGGGAGTAACTTCTTATACGTGAAGAAGACGTCCATATTACTGATAATGCGGTCGTAGTGGTGCTGTGCTTCGCCCGCCTGCAGCCCTACCGCCCGTCCATTTTCCACCAGGATACGGTCAACCGGTTGCCCCATGTGAAAGGTCACGCCTTTGCGGACTGCCAGGTCGTAGATAGCCTGCGTGATAGCATTCATCCCTCCTCTCGGGAAATAAGCCCCAATCTGATGCTCAAAGTGAGGAATGATGCTCAGCAGACCGGGCGCTTTGTAGGGGTTGGAGCCGTTGTAGGTGGCAAAACGGTTGAATAGCTGCACCAGTTTAGGTTCCTGCAGCAGGCGCTCGTTCACCCGATTCATGCTTGTAAACAGATCCAGGCCGGGGATTTTCAGCATGGCCTTAAGCACTTTGACATTGGTCCAGGTAGACAGCCGGTGAAGTGATTTTTCAAGGAAAATCCGCCCGGTAAGCTCGTATTTGTAAGCACTGTCAGCTAATGCAGTATGTACCCGATCCGCCGGCACGCCAAGCTTGTCTTCCACCTCTTTGCCAAAAGCAGCAGGGTCGGCATAAGCATTCAGGCGGGTGCCGTCTTCCCAAAAATAGTGGCAAACGGTATCCAGCCGGTCATATTGAAAGTGATCCATAGGCGCTTCTCCAGCCAGCCGGAAGAGGTCATCCACGTACTGCGGCATTGTAAAAAGAGAAGGCCCTGCATCGAAACGATACCCCTGCAGATCAAACTGCGACAGCTTGCCTCCGGGATAGTCGTTGGCTTCGAAGACCTCTACTTCATGCCCCTGCACAGCCATCCGCACTGCACTGGCCAATCCGGCAATACCTGCACCGATAATTCCAATACGCATATTGAATTCTTTGTTGTCGGGCGATTAACATTCACTATTCCGGAATGTTGGTAGCCCGGCGGGTTTTTAGACTTTTTGAGCGTACAGATGGGCATAGCGGGCTATGTACTTCCCGATGATGTCAAATTCCAGGTTAACGCGGTCTCCTGCCTCCAGGTCCTTAAAGTTGGTATGCTCATAGGTGTAAGGAATGATGGCTACCGAAAAACGGTCCTCCACCGGCTCCACCACCGTAAGGCTCACCCCGTTAATGCAGATGGAACCTTTATCTACCAGCAGGTGCTCTTCCGTGGGCTGATACTTGAAGCGATAGTACCAACTGCCGTCCCGGGTTTCCACTTCCGTACAAACCGCTGTGGCATCCACGTGGCCCTGCACCATATGGCCATCGAGGCGGGCATCTGCTTTCATGGCCCGCTCCAGATTGACCAGGCTGCCCACAGACCAGTCCCCAAGGTTGGTCCGCTTTAGGGTTTCTTCAATTGCGGTGACGGTGTGGGTGCCTTCGCCCAACTCCACTACGGTCAGGCAGGTGCCATTATGGGCTACACTCTGATCAACCTTAAGGGCGCCGGAAATTGAGCTGGCAATGGTAAAATGTACGTTCGTACCTTCCTGCTTAATTTCCCGGATTTCTCCTGAGGCTTCGATTATTCCTGTGAACATATCAATTGTATTGGTCTTCTGTTGTGAAAAACAGCCCCCTTCCTATTTAGTTGTCTGGTCCATGCCCGTGTATTTTGTAACTTTAAGCTACCTTCGCGTTATGTTGGTCATTACGCCCTCACGTAATTTGGAACATCAATATGGAAGACATCAACCTGGAACAATGGCTGGAAACAGCTACGGACTACCTGGCTTCTACCGGTCCTATGGAATGGGGCATCGGAGGAGGTGGGCTTATTATCTTCATTTTGCTGCTCTCGCTGTCTGGCGGCAGGCGGCGCAGGAAACGGAAAGCCAAGGCCATAGCGCCCAACCTGACCATCAGCGCATTCCAGCTCTCGCCAATGGGCAGAGATGCTTACTTCAAAGTCCATAACCACGGGCAGCTTGCCCGGCTGAGCATGTTGTCTATCAAAGGGAAAGGGCACATACAGGTAAAGAATAACATCGCCGGACATGAAATTAAAACTGGTGACTCCTATCGCATCCTGCTGGAAGCTACCGGCCAGAAAAAGATTAATAAGGATTTCATCGTAGAGCTTACTTACCTCGATCAGCTCGGTAATGTCTACCGGCAGGACTTTCCGATCGCCAAACAAGTTGCAGAACAACCCAAACTGATCAAATTTGCCTGATGGTTACCTGAACACTGGGCAATAACCTGGTGTTCCCCGTCCTGATACTGTATTTTCATTAAATCAAATGCACTTTATCCCTTCCGCATGAAAGTAGATATACTAGCCATTGGCGTACACCCTGATGATGTAGAACTGAGTTGTAGCGGCACCCTGCTGCGGCATATGGATCAGGGTAAAACAGTGGGCCTGCTCGACCTCACACGTGGGGAACTGGGCACCCGGGGCACTGCTGAAATCAGGGATAGAGAAGCGGCAGATGCGGCTGAACTGTTGGGTGCCGCCTTCAGGAAGAACCTGGAAATGGAAGACGGGTTCTTTTCCTACCACCCGGACAATATCAAAAAAATCATTGCCATCATCCGGGAGCATCAGCCGGAAATCGTACTCTGTAATGCGGTAAACGACCGCCACCCCGACCATGGGCGTGCGGCCAAGCTGACCGCCGATGCCTGCTTCTACTCAGGCCTGGTGAAAATACCGACCTATGACGCAGAGGGCAATCCGCATGAACGGTGGCGGCCAAAGGCAGTGTACCATTACATACAGGATTTCAACTTGCAACCAGACTTCGTAGTAGATATTTCAGAGTATATGGAGCGAAAGCTGGATTTGGTGAAGGCATTCCGCTCGCAGTTTTATGTTCCTGAAGCTAAAGAATATGAACAGGAACTGAGTTCGCCGATTTCCTCCAAAAGCTTTATGGATTTCCTGAAAGCCAAGGCAGCTACTTATGGCCGGCCTGCGGGATTTGATTTCGGAGAAGGATTTACGGTACCCCGTACGCCAGGGGTGCGAGATTTATTTCAGTTTTCTTAAGCCGCCTACACAGTATCATTTCCCGGAAAGGTGAAGTAAAACGTAGCCCCCTCCCCTTCCTGCCCTTCTCCCCAGAAACGACCGCTGTGCAGTTCCACAATTTGCTTTACGATAGCCAGCCCGATGCCAGTGCCTTCAAACTCATGAGCAGAATGTAACCGCTTAAAGGGGCGCCCCAGTTCATTGGCAAACTGCGAAGGGAAGCCCGCTCCATTGTCTTTGACAAATACAATCTGTTCGCCCCTGTCCTGATAAGTCCCCACCTCAATATGGGATGATTCCTCGTTTTCAGAATACTTCACCGCATTGGAAAGCAGGTTGTGGAAGATATGCCAAACCAGCCCTTCGTCCCCAGCCACTTTCCCCAGTTTGTCTTTTCTATATTCAATCTTCCGGCCTTCGGCAAAATCGGACTCCAACTCCTTCCATACCTTACTTGCAACCTCATCCAAATCAACCACTTCCCGCTCCAGATTTGTTTTTCCTATTTTATTCAGCAGAGTGAGGCCTTCGATGATTTCCTGAATCTTGTCGTGGTTCTGTTTAATTATATCAAACAAGTCGCCTACTTCCGTCTTCGCTTCAGTGGGCAATTTGCGCTCGACCAGCTGCACAAAGGACTGTGCTCGCCGTAGTGCGCCCTTCAGGTCATGGGTAATGGCAAAATTAAAGCCCACAAGGTTAGCATTCACCTCTTCCAGCTCTTCCCGCTGCCTTGCGATACGGGATTCCTTCTCTTCCAGCGTATACAGATAGGTGGCCTTTTCTATTTCCTGACGGTGCTGCCCACGGAGTACAAGTATAGAAAATACGGCTAAAATCAAGATAGATGCCGCCCATCCCATACTCTCCATTTCCCCCATGAGGATGCCTACCATAAACACTATAGTCAGAATGCCCGTGGTCCACATTATGATCGGACGCGCACCCTGAGCCACCAGGGTATTGATGGCTAAGATTGTTAGCGTCCCAGTCGTTACAGCGAAGAATTCTTTTTCTCCATACTCGGAATTAGTGAATACCAAAACAGCGATGCCCAGCATCATAATAAGGTAGCCCGTTAATGTAATACCATGAAAAATATTGACTTGCCGGGGGGTGGGCTTGAAGATCAAACTAATGAGGAAAAAAACTGCAGCTGCCGCACCGATACCCCGCCAGAGAAGGGTACCTTCCAACCCAAGCTCAGTTTGATCGGTATGATAAAAAAAAGGGAGGATAATAAATGCCAGCACTGCCATAACGATCTCTACGATACCTGGAAGACCTCCATGCACGCAAAATCATGGAAAGATCCGATCTTCCAGTCCAAGTACCAGGACTTCCTGAGGCTGCAGGCCACTAAGATCGGTGCTAGTGGTCCAACGGGTGATTACACAGAAGATACTCTGAAA
>CAZNHN010000139.1:13509-15444 GCA_964572415.1 uncultured Phaeodactylibacter sp. | reverse complement strand
AAACCGGCTCTGGGTAGGCTTATTCGGAGCAGGGCTTGATCGTTATAAGCCAGAAAGTCAAACCTTTGAGCATATACTTGGACCGCCTTATAGCGTCTGGTCCATTGCAGAACGCCAAAACGGTGAATTGTGGGCGGGCACTATGGGGGAGGGCATCGTGGTGCTAGATCCGGAAACCCTTGAAAACCAATACCTTCGCCACGAGCCCGGCAATCCCAAAAGCCTGGCGGACCTCAACGTCATGGCCGTTTACGCAGACCAAAGCGATCAGATATGGGTAGGCACGACCGATCAGGGGCTTGACCGCTGGGTGGAAAGCCGTAAGGAATTTGAACACTTTCGCTATAACCCTGAAGACCCCTATTCGATCAGTAATAACGCCATCCGGAGCATTTTTCAGGATAGTCAGGGTAATCTTTGGATCGGCACAGAGGGGGGAGGGCTCAACCAATGGTTGGGCAATGGCCGGTTTAAGCGGATAGGGCAAAGTCAAGGATTAGTGGCTAATAGCGTTATGGGCATTACTGAAGATGAACGGGGCATGATCTGGGTGACCACCTTTGAGGGTATCAGCCGCCTCGACCCTAAAACCATGGCTTTTCAAAACTTTGACTTCCGTACCCCCCAGAACGCCAATCAGTTTAATCAGTCTGCTCTGCTCGCAGCAAATAACGGACGGCTCTTCTTCGGGGGAACTAATGGACTCAATACCATACAAACTGACCAGTTGAATACCGAAGCTTTTGCTGGCACCGTCATCCTGACCGATTTTAAAATTTTCAATCAGACGATCAAAGCCGGGCAAAAGGTAGATGGCCGGGTAATCCTGGAGCGCCCTATCGAAGAAGCAGAACACATACAACTCAGCTATCTCGATAAATCCTTCTCGTTCAGCTTCTCTGCTATTGATTATACCAACCCAATGGATTATCAATACTCATTTATCATGCAGGGATTTGATGATCAGTGGCAGGAAACAGAAGCTGGCCAAAACCGGGTAAGCTATACCAATTTAGACCCGGGGGATTACACCTTCAAGGTAAAATATCAGGAGCAGATGGCGTCGATCAACGTACATATTCAACCTCCTTTTTGGCAGACCAACTGGTTTCGGGCATTAGTATTCCTCCTATTCATTGGCTTCATCGCTGCTACCATATACACCATACTGAAGCGAAAGGAGGCTGCTCATAAGCGAGCATTATTACGGTTAAAAAACGAAAAACTGGCGGGTGAAATAGAAGCCAAGACCTCCAAGCTCATGTTCTCAACGGTACAAATGGCTCACAAGAACGAAATTCTTACCGGCCTCAAAGATGATTTGCTAAAAGTACAGCAGCAATCGGGCGCCCCGTTGACCAGTGTGGTCAGAAAACTTGATGCCGAACTCCGCAATGAAGACCATTGGAAAGATTTTGATATTTACTTCAATCAGGTAGATCAGGATTTTTTCCAGTCCCTGCTCGCCAAACATCCCGCTCTGACCCAAAATGACTTGCGGCTGTGCTCACTGATTCGCATCAATCTGAGCACAAAGGAAATTGCTTTTCTCCTCAATATATCGACCCGGGCAGTAGAACAGGGGCGCTACCGGCTGAAAAAAAGGCTGGAATTGGGCAAAGAAGAGGATCTTAACAAGTATATCACAGGGTTTAAAACAACAGGCTGACCCTACATTCTTATTTTTCAATCCATTACAAACCCTTAAAACACAGCGTTCTCACAAGAGAATATTGCCTGTAGTAGGTTTGTCGTAGTGCAAAATTGCGAAAAACAGATAGGCTTTTGGATCATTGGGTTTCAGAAAGTGAAAAAACAAACCACGATTATGAAGCATAATGCCCTACCCTGTCAAATCGCCTTTATAGTGCTGTCGATGTTGGCTTCGGTCCATCTAAATGCACAAACAAAAATCAGCGGTACTATCACGGATGC
>CAZNHN010000139.1:8876-13499 GCA_964572415.1 uncultured Phaeodactylibacter sp. | reverse complement strand
AGCCAATGTCCTGGTGATCGGAACCGCTAATGGTACAATTGCCGACTTCAACGGAGCCTACACCCTTATGGTTAGTGATACTGCCAGGCAATTACGTTTCTCTTATACCGGCTATGCTGACCAGACCATTGATATCGGACAGCAAACTGTAATCGATGTTGCATTGACCTCAGGGGAAACCCTGGAGGAAGTTGTGGTTGTTGGTTATGGCCGCCAATCCAAAGCAAAGCTGACCTCAGCTGTTTCCACTGTGGATGAAGAAACTCTAAAAAAGCTGCCGGTGGCTAATGTCAGTAATGGACTGGAAGGCCTGGCGGCAGGCTTGTTTGTGCGTCAGGGAAGCGGAGAGCCCGGCTTTAGCGGGTCCTCGTTTGAAGTGCGAAATTTCGGTAGCGCCCTGGTCATAGTAGATGGGTCTCCGGGCAATATTGACGAGCTCGCCCCCAATGAGATCGAAAGCATTACCGTTCTGAAAGATGCAGCTGCAGCCTCCGTATACGGGGTACAGGGTGGCAACGGCGTAGTACTTGTAACCACCCGGCGAGGCAAGATGGGAAAACCCCAACTGAGCTACGACAATCAGTTTACCTTTACTTCGTTTACCTCCTATCCTGACTTCCTCAATTCCGCTCAGCGCGCTACCGTGCTTAATGAAGGTCTGTTGAATGCAGGGCAGGCTCCATTTTACACAGAAGAAGAAGTGGAAACCTTCCGTTCGGGATCTGACCCTATCAACTACCCCGATACAGATTGGAAAGCCCTGATGTTTAACGACTACGGCTTCCAGCAGCGCCACAACCTCAACCTTAATGGTGGTAGCGAAAAAGTGCGGTACTTTGTATCTGCCAGTTTTCTAGACCAGGGCTCAAACTACACGGAAGACGTCCTCGGGTATCAGCAGTTCAATCTACGGTCAAATATCAATGCCAACATCACCGATAACCTGATCCTAGATTTCAAACTATCAGGCCGGCGCCGGCTTAATGAAGCCCCTGCCTACTCCGCATTCAATATTTTCCGGGAACTCAGCCGTGCTCTTCCTACTGATCTGGCTTACTATCCGGATGGTACGCCTGCACGCCCTAGCTTCAGCCCCAACCACATTCTGGAAGGTATCCGCGACTTTAATGCCGGCTACTACCGGGCTCGAAACAACAATATCGATACAAAGCTGTCCCTGCAGTGGGATGTTAATCAGGTCCCCGGGCTGAGTATCAAGTCTTATGGTTCGCTCGTCTATAACACTAACTTCGCCAAAGAATGGGGCAAAAGCTATGAGCTCTACACCCTGAACCGCCAAACCGGAGCGTACGATGCCTTTACAGCCAGTCCGGAAGGCTCTTTCAGCGAGACAGTGCTTACACAATCGACCAACTTTGGCAACCACTACGTTATGCAGCAGTCCATCAACTACGACCAACAGTTTGGGCAACATAGTATATCGGCTCTTTTACTCGGGGAGCTGCAAAATAACAGCGGACAAAACTTCTTTGGCCGCCGGCAGGATTTTCAGTCTACCCTTATTGATCAACTTTTTGCCGGATCGAATGAAAATAAAGATGCCAACGGTGGGGAGTACCGGGAAAACCGCTTGGGACTGGTAGGCCGCCTGAGCTATGACTACAAGGCGAAATACCTGATAGAGTCTTCTTTCCGCTATGACGGTTCTTCACGTTTTGCCCCCGGCCGGGAGTGGGGTTTCTTCCCTTCGGTCTCCGCAGGCTGGCGATTATCAGAGGAAGGCTTCTTTGACGGGGCGAGAGGTGTTATTCAAAACCTCAAACTGCGTGCTTCCGTGGGTACAGCTGGCAATGACGGCACCGGAGCGTATCAATGGCTGTCCGGATTTGTCTACGATGGTTTCTTTGCCATCAACGAAACAGCCATTCCCACTATCAACAATACGGCTTTGCCCAATGAAGACCTGACATGGGAGACACTGACTACTTATGATGTCGGTTTCGATGCCGCTTTTCTGGACAATAGCCTGACGGTTTCCTTCGACTATTTTTACCGCGACCGGACTGATGTACTGGCCTTTGCTTCTGGCAGTGTGCCAAGTACCCTGGGGGTTGGTCTGGCTGCCCAAAATCTGCACGCCTACTCCAATGAAGGCTTTGAAGTATCCCTCAATTACAATAAAAAGGTAAACCGGGACCTCACACTGGGTGCCATGCTCAACTTTTCCCGCGCCCGGGAAACGGCAGTATTCATTGACGAAGCCTTCTTTGAAGATCCCTTTATGCGGCAAAACCTGACAGTCACAGGGGGATATACCAACCTGAGAAGAGGCTATATTTCGGACGGGCTGTTCCAAACCCAGGAGGAAATTAATCAAAGCCCAATACAGGATGGCAATGAGAACAACAGCCTGCAGCCAGGAGATGTCAAATACGTAGACCTTAACGGCGACAACATTATTGATGTCCGTGACCAAAGGGTATTTGGTGATGGCGATAAGCCCGCGTTGAACTATTCCCTAAATCTATCGGCCAGCTATAAAAACTTCGATTGCTCTGTGCTGCTCACTGGTGCTGCCGGTTACGACATCTATATTGATGGTGAAGCACAAAGCCCCCTGCGAAACGGCTTCAATGGTTACACCTACCAGATGGACTACTGGACGCCCGAAAACACGGATGCAGCATATCCGCGCATTACCGATGGAGGCTTTAATGACAACAACTACCGATATTCAGATTTTTGGATGCGCGACGGCCGCCACATTCGCCTGAGGAACGTCAACTTAAGCTACTCCATTCCCAAATTGCTCCTTGAAAGGCTCAGAGGGTTTGACGAAGTCCGGTTATTCGTGACCGGTCATAATTTGTTTGTCCTGAAAAACTTTGAGGAAGAGTTTGATCCGCAGATGCAATCTTCCGTGGGCTGGTACTATCCTCAGCTTCGATCTTTCACCTGTGGAATCAATCTGACACTTTAAAACTTAGCCAAAATGAACCGCAATACTTTTCTACTCCTCCTGCTTACTTTATTTTTTGTTGGCTGCAGTGACGATTATCTGAATCAGCCCCCGCTAGACCGGATCACCGATAGTGACGTCTGGAGAGATCAGGCACTAATGGATGCTTACATCTATAAGATATACGACGACATGCCATGGGATTACCTTAAAGACTTTGGGGGCGGTGCCGGATTTGGCGCTCACCGGGAAATTCTTTCTGATCTGGCACGCAGTACTTATGCCTGGACCCCAGCCTCCAACACTTTCCGGCCCGGCAATTGGGGTACTGCCAACAATACCTGGCCACTTGACTGGTGGGGGTACTTTAATATCTGGAAAATCAACTACGCGCTTCAAAATATCGAAGCCGTGGGTCAGGATGTCCTCACCCCGGAAGAGCGGGACCACCGCTTAGGCGAGCTGTACTTCATGAGGGCCTACTCTTATTTCGCAATGGCGAAACGCTACGGTGGCGTACCCATCATTCTGGAGCCTCAAGATCCCAATACCACCCCGGAGGAGGAATACTTCCCGGAGCGGGATACGGAACAGGCTGTATATGATCAGGTTTTGTCGGACGCACAGTTGGCATTTGAATTGCTACCCCACCGCTGGAATGGGCTGAAAGGGCGGGCTGGAAAATGGGCGGCAAAAGCATTGGAATCCCGCGCAGCACTATACGCAGGAAGCATTGCCAAATATGGCACTTATGATATGGACGGCCTGGTAGGCCTGCCGTCCTCTGATGCCGAAGCCTATTATCAGCAGGCGCTGGATGCCTCAGCAGAAATCATTAATAACAGCGGGCATACCCTTTTCAACCAATACCCGGACCCTGCCGAAAACTACTACCGCCTGTTCGTTGATGAAACCGAAGATGAGACCATCTTTATGAAAGTCTGGCTTCCCTTTGAAAAAGGACACTCCTATGACCTCTACAATACACCGTACAGCTACCGGGTAGACTGGGGCTCAAGCATGTCTCCCTCCAAACAACTGATGGACAGCTACGAAATGCTGAGTACCGGGCTTCTACCTGATGAGGAAGGTTCCGGGTACGACCCTCAGGCTCCATTTGACAACCGCGACCCCCGCTTCAAAGGGACGCTGCTCACCGATAACGATATCTTCCAGGGTTCCCGCATCGAGACCTGGTATGCTACCGAAAGAAATGGCGAGCTGGATACCAACACCGGAACAGGTATAGGCAAGGATGGCATGGGAATCCATCCCGATGCCACAAAGACCGGGGCTTATGTAAGAAAATACCTGAATGATGGCTCCTCTCCACTCCTCATTCAGCAATACTACTCGGGACAGGACTGCATCATCTTCCGGCTGGGAGAAATTTACCTTAATGCTGCCGAGGCAGCTATTGAGCTCGGGCTGGAGGAAGAAGCTCGGAGCTATATTGAGCCCATCCGCACGCGTGCAGGCCTGCAGCAACACCTCCGCTTGGAGCCTTACTCAGGGCTTGAACTTAGAGACCGCATCCGAAACGAAAGGAAAATTGAGCTGGCCTTCGAAGATCAGCGATACTGGGATGTAAGACGCTGGCGTATTGCAGAGGAAGCGCTGAGTGTCCAAATTATGGGCATACGCTCACTGCGCCATGTGGATGATCAGGGACAGGAGACCTTCACTTATGAAACCATTGTAGC
>CAZNHN010000139.1:0-8828 GCA_964572415.1 uncultured Phaeodactylibacter sp. | reverse complement strand
TTATTGAGAACCCTGGCTATTAATCGAACGGTCCAAGTTTTGGCCACTAAAAAAAGTAGAACCATGATCAAAGCTATAAATTTTCAAAATGGACTTTTGTCCCTATTTGCGCTGCTGTTTTTGGCAGGCTGTAATAATGATGATGACCCTGTAGCTGTCCTGCCTCCCGACAGTGAACAAGCTGCATTCACCTACACCCCCGACCCTGAAAACCCCAACACTTTAACCTTCACCGCTTCCCCTGAGGTGGAAACCTGGTACACGCACTGGTCATTTGGTGATAACACGGCTGCTGAAGGAATGGAAGCTATCAAGACCTACCCGCTCAGCGGAGAGTACGAGGTGCGGTTTAAAATATTCACCGAGGGCGGCACGGCGGAAAACTTCCAAACGGTTTCAATTGAATCAGACCTGCTGGGACCTAACCTGATTCAAAACGGGGAATTCGAAGGAAGTGATTCCTGGACTATATTACCTATCTCAGATGGCGTAGAAGTCGCATTCGAAAATGGGGCTGCGTCCTGGTCCGGTGGTGGCTGGGGACAGCAGGGTGTCTACCAGGCTATTGAGGTGGAAGCCAATCAGGTTTACCAAATCAATATGGAGGTCACTTGCAACGGGCTAAGTGATTCCTGGTTTGAAGTATACGCTGGCCAAACGGAACCTACCCCTGGGGTCGATTATACCGAAGGGGGCATTCGGTTGGGACTGAATACCTGGGATGGCTGTGGAGCGGAACCTTTTGAAGGGCTATTCACTGCTTTCAGTTGTAGCGGGGAAGATGGTACTTTCCAGTTTCCGGAAGGCGGCACGGTATACCTCGTTATCCGGGGCGGGGGGGCTGAATATGGCACCAATGGTGTGACAATAGACAACGTATCAGTTCGTGCACTGTAAGCACATCTAGAAATAGTACAAAATTTATCACAAACAGCAGGAACCATAAGGTCTATGCCTTACGGTCTCCCTGCTCCTTTTATGCCACTACGCACCGTATGCATTATACCGGAACCGTTAATGGCTTATTCATCAATTTTAAATCAAACCAAGTAAAATGAAAAAACTACTACTTACAGTATTACTTTCTGCAGCACTGACCGCAGTCCTGACTGCCCAGGTCAATATCACCATTGAACTCAACACAGCCACCATTGACATGATTGACCCCGGAGGGCTTTACATAGCTGGTGGAAACGGCTTTGGCTCGCCTGGAGACAATGAGCTAACGGATCCGGATGGTGATGGCATTTATAGCATTACCCTACAGCGGGAAGTTGGCTTTTCCAGCTTCTACACCTTTACAAATGGCAATTGCGGAGACTATAGCTGCAAAGAGAACATCGCCGGGCTACCCTGTAGCGATCCTGCCAACTTCAATGACCGTTTTCTGCCGCCTGTATCTACGGATACCACTATTCTGGCTTGCTTCGGTACCTGTGACAGCGATGGTAGCTGTACTATTGTTACGGACTCCATCGATATCACTTTCCATCTGAACACGGAGAATATCGAGATGATTGACCCCTCGGGTATCTTCCTGGCAGGTGGTAACAATTTCGGTTTTCCGGGCGACAATCCAATGATCGACCCCGATGGCGATGGCATTTACACCATTACCATGCGCAGGCCAATGGGTTTTGCCAGCTACTACACCTTTACAAATGGTGCTTGTGGCGACTGGTCCTGCAAGGAAAACCTGGAGGGGCTGCCCTGTGGTGACCCCGACAGCTTCAACGATCGGTTTCTGCCAGCGACCCAATCGGATACGACCATCATGGCTTGTTTTGGCAACTGTGCAAACGATGGCTCCTGCCAGGTTACCAGGACAAGAGGTGTGGAAACGGATGAAACTTTATTTGAGCTCTACCCTACGTTGGCCACTGGTTTCACCCAACTGGTTTTCAATGAGCGGGGCGTGTCAATGGACAAGGAAATACAGATCGTTAGCGCAGCCGGGCAAATGATAGAAACCTTCGACACCCCACAACAAGCTTTCTACCAAATAAATACCACGAACTACGCCACAGGTCTGTACTATGTACGCGTCAATACAGCAACCGCTACCTATACCCGTAAATTTATCGTACAGCGATAACGCAAACTATTGAATTGAGCTTTAGAACCAGGATGGTTATTCGCCATTAGCCACTCTCAGGGGTATGGCGAATAACCTCCTTTACGTGCACTATTTAATTATTAGGCCTTCATAAAACTTACTTCCCAATGAATCTTAAATTAACCTCCTTTGCCCTTTGCTTTTTTTGCCTCACCCTGCTCAGCCCAATGGCCGGACAGCACCTGCTGAGGACACATGGACAAGCCATCGTCAATGAGAACCAAGACACTATACTCCTCCGTGGCATGGGGCTCGGCGGATGGATGATACAGGAAGGATATATGTTACAAACTTCAGGTTTTGCAAATCCGCAGCATGAGATCAGAGCGGCTATCGAAGCCCTCATTGGGGAAGAACAAACCGACTTGTTTTATGAAGCATGGCTGGCCAACCACGTCCGAAAATCAGATATTGATTCTCTAAAATCCTGGGGTTTCAACTCCATCCGGTTGCCTATGCACTACAATCTATTTACGCTGCCTATTGAAGAAGAGCCAATATCCGGCGAGCAGACCTGGCTGGACAAAGGCTTTGAACTGACCGATAGTGTCATTTCATGGTGTGCTCAGAACGAGATGTACGTTATCCTCGACCTCCATGCCGCACCGGGAGGACAGGGTCAGGACGCTGCAATTAGTGACTATGACCCTACCAAACCTTCTCTTTGGGAAAGCAAAGACAACCGCGACAAAATGGTTGCGCTATGGAAAAAAATTGCCGAGCGCTACGCAGACGAACAGTGGGTGGCCGGTTATGACCTCCTCAACGAGCCCAACTGGGAGCTACCAGGTAATGTACTCCTGCGGGAGCTTTACGAAGAAGCCACTGATAGTATTCGCACCGTGGATACCACTCACATGCTCATCATCGAAGGCAACTGGTGGGCCAATGATTTTACCGGCCTTACACCACCGTGGGATGACAATATCGTTTATTCTCCTCATAAGTACTGGTCAAATAATGATGTAGCGACTATGCAATGGGTGCTGGATATCCGGAACACTTATAACGTCCCACTCTACCTTGGAGAGAGTGGAGAAAACTCCAATGTATGGTTCCGGGATGCGATCCGCCTGCTGGAAGACCTGGGCATTGGCTGGGCCTGGTGGCCTATGAAAAAAATTGAATCCATTTCTGGCCCTCTTTCAGTGGTCAAAACCGAGGAATACCAATCACTGCTGGATTATTGGAACGGTAATGGCCCTGCCCCTGATCCGGCATTTGCAGCCGCCACACTTATGGAAATCACTGAAGGGCTGAAAACGGAAAACTGTATACTTCAGCAAGATGTCATTGACGCCATGTTCAGGCAGGTGCGCTCTGATGAAACGGTACCTTACCATCAGCCGCATACCATCCCCGGCGTTATCCACGCCACTGACTTTGATATGGGGGTCGTTGGCGAAGCTTATTACGACAAAGTAGTTGCCAATTACCATGTATCCACCGGCAACTACACGGCCTGGAATAATGGCTGGGCTTACCGAAACGATGGCGTGGATATTGAGCCCTGCGCAGATACCATCAATACGAATGGGTTTCATATTGGTTTTACGGAAACAGGGGAATGGATGCAGTACGAGTCGGATGTAATGGAAAGCGGGGTATATGACATCCACCTTAGGGTCGCTTCCGGCGGTTCCGGTGGCAGGCTGCACTTTTCTGCCGATGGCACTGCCATTACGCCAACCAGCTTCATGCCTCCAACCGGTGGATGGCAAAACTGGGAAACGGTTGTTATCCCAAATATCATTTTAGATACTAATGATTTGAAAATCCGTCTCCACGTTGATGCAGCGGGTTTCAATATTAGCAGCTTCGAATTCGTAGGCACAACTCTTGCCACCGTGGAAGTCCCGACTCAGTTTATGGCCGCCTCTACCGTAGATGAGTATACTATACAGATGAATACCAACAAATCTATGGAGGCTCCACTGCCGATTGCGCCCGGTGGGTTTGAAATACGGGTAGATGGCAACAGCGTACCGGTTACCTCCGTTGAAATTGATTCGGAAAACCCCAAACAGTTCATTTTTACTGTAGACTACATATTGAAGTCAACAGAAGAAATTCGAATATCCTACAGTGGCAGCGAAGTGCAAGCAGATGATGGAACCAGCCTGAGCCATTTCACACTGGAGGAGGTAAAGAATAATCTCTTGTTCGTCCATCAATTACCTGGTCGGGTGGAAGCAGAAGCTTTCCGCGTACAGCAAGGCGTCGAGCTCGAAGAAACTACCGATCAAGGGGGTGGGCAGAACATTGCCTATCTTGACCCAGGCGATTATCTAGACTACGAAGTCAATATCACTACTCCGGGAGCCTATCAGGTTAGCTACCGCACGGCATCTCAATTTGGCACCGGAGGAATGGAGCTACAACTCATAGATACAGCAGGAAATGCTTTCGTCATTCAGAATGTAAGTTTCACACCAACGGGCGATTGGCAAAGCTGGTCTACAACTCAGCAAATGGCAGATCTCCCCACGGGGCGCTATACGCTCAGAGCCCGAATCACTGCCGCTCCTTTCAACCTGAACTGGATAGAGTTCAACCTGGGGACTTCCTCGACTCAGGAAGAATCAGACGAGCTGGTAACTGTTTTCCCAAACCCTTCTGAGGGCACATACCAGGTACAACTGAGTACACCGGAGAAACAAGCATTGCGCCTGCAGGTATACGCTGCAGATGGTCAGGTCATTATAAACAGGCCTCTCCCAAAAGCAGAGCACATTGAAGAAACGATATCTCTTGGTAGGCAGCCAAGCGGTTACTACTATTTATTAATCCGGTTTTCAGATGGCACTGCCTGTTCAAAAAAGCTGATCAAGCTTAACTAGCCAACAAAAAGGGGGGATTGTTGTGGGCTCTGAATGGCTCAGCACTGCTTTTGGGGCCTTTGCCCATTGTAAATCTGCTAAAAAAACAGCCTCAGAAAAATGCCCTTCTCAGCTTTTACGCCCCCCTTCAACAAGATAAAACCTAACTGATCACCAACATCAAGTGCAATGAAGTATGTTTTAACCATGGGGGTTTTCGTCTCCTTAAATTTAGCCCTCTATCTAGGACATCAAGAAGCGAAAGATGACCATACGGCCACTGTCTGGAAGGTGGATTTCTTTGATGACTTTGATACATTCGACCCGGAAAACTGGCAGGATCAGCGTATCTGGGTAAACAATGAAACGCACTGCTATGTCCCCGATGGAGAATTCGGCACCCGGGAGGTGAGTGATGGCACATTAAAATTAAAGGTCGTCAACATCGGAGAAAAGCGCCCCTGCGACAATTTGGACAAATATGGGAAACAGCACCCCGATACAGAGTTTGTCGCTGGCCGCATCACCTCAAAAAACCGCAAAGAATTCATTAAGGGAAGATGGACTGCCAGACTGAGGCTGTGGAGCAACGGAGAAGCCAGCATGTTTCCCGCCTGGTGGATTTTGGGTGCCCAAAACAATGAGCCACCCGTTCAGGAGGAAGATGAAAATGTTTGCTGGCCTATGACCGGATCTGGTGAAATTGACATTTTCGAACACCACGGTGACCACCAAAAGGACCACTTTACCACGGGAGCGATAAAAAGCCTGGGAGAATGTGATAAAGGAGACTGGTGGAGCATGCGCAAGGGCGTTGATGCTACGCTAAACGAATATCATGAGTATGCCGTAGAATGGGAAGGCAGTGATCTGGTCTACCGCCTGGACGGCAAAGAAGTGTACCGCAATATTGGGCAAGGCGACAACTATCCGGAGCCCATGTTTGCGATTTTAAATTATGCGAAAATTACCGATTCCCCAATGGAGGGAGAATGGACAATGGAGGTGGACTGGGTGAAGCATGAATATAAAAATTAGCCAGGCCATTCTATTACGGAAGAGCCGCGCTGATACTTTTTTAGTCTCATACACTATTTTTTGTTCTTATGGCTGGGGTTGTACATTGGACAGCCCTGCGCCATGAGAGCTTTTTTACCCTAACTCCTTCGGAGAAGATTGGCTTTGAGAAGCGCTTCTCAAAGCTATACCCAACACACAACCAGTGTATTCGTATCCTCCGTTTGGGTAGCCCTAACCACGCTTGACAAACAGTTTACTCGTCATTGCCAAGTGGCACTTTGCTTTTTGGGCGTGTCCGGTTCCATGTAAATTTTGGTCAAGCTGAGCAGCTTTTATATGTCACTAAGGGTTGCGTCATCCTTCAGGAGTTCCGATTATTTCGTATACAGGGCTCTTTGGCCCGGATTTACGTTCGGTATGTAGGGCAGGCTTTTGGCTGGGGAATAAACCACAAACATCAACTCCTACTTATGTTAATATACCTTCTTGGATAAATTGATCGATTACCCACACTACTAACAAGTTACATCCCCTCGTTCATTTAGCCCAAATAGACTTCTCATTCAAAAACTAAAATCAAACAGTAACCTAAGTGAACTTTTTCAAAATATTCATTGGGAGAGACCGATAAACAAGGGGATATTGCGGAGACCAAAAGAAGAAAATAACAACACGCTTCTGTCATGATCTATTGACAGATGTGGCGGCTTAACTTGCATTCGAAACGTACAAATTCCAACGGAGCTTTGAGCATATGCTCAGTACCTGGCTTTAAGAATAGCTCCTCGGATACAACTCCCAAATTTCATTAATAGTGTATTTATGAAACAAAACAGTTTTGTTATTGCTGTAGCATTGACCGTTGCCCTTGGAGGCTTTCTGATGGGCTTTGATGCTTCGGTCATCTCTGGTGTGAATAAATTTGTGGAAGCTGAATTTGGGTTGACCAAACTACAACTCGGATGGGCCGTTAGTTCCTTAACCTTATCGGCTACCTTGGCCATGATGATTGCTGGTCCGCTTAGCGACCGTATCGGAAGGAAAAAGGTGCTGACCTATGCAGCTATCCTGTATGCTGTATCTGCAATTGGCTCCGCCTTAGCACCATCATTTATGGCTTTGGTGCTCTCGAGAATGGTTGGTGGAATTGGTGTCGGGGCTTCTCTGATTATTGCCCCCATGTATATTGCTGAAATTGCTCCCCCCGATATGCGGGGGCGAATGGTTTCCTTCAACCAGTTAAACATCGTCATTGGTATTTCCACAGCATTTTTCACCAATTACCTTATCCTGAAATGGGGTCAGTCAGATACGGAATGGGCTCAGCTCCTCAAGTTAGACGAATACAACTGGCGCTGGATGTTGGGCCTGGAGGCATTCCCGGCCATACTCTATTTCTTTGGGCTGTTTTTTGTCCCCCGCAGCCCCCGCTGGTTAATTATGAAAGGAGAATTTGATGAGGCACTGGAGGTCATGATAAAAGCAAGCGGTAATGAAAAAGCAGAGCAAGCTATGCAGGAAGTCAGAATCGCTTTGCAGTCTGAAAACCAGAAACAGGAAAAGTTACCAGTAGAAGAGTTATTCAAACCTGCATTGCGGCTGGTATTGACCATAGGCGTCGTCGTAGCTGTTTTACAACAGATTACAGGGATTAATTCCGTGTTTTTTTATGCCCCCATCATCTTTGAGCAATCCGGAATTGGCACAGATGCCTCCTTTGTTCAGGCCATACTCGTTGGGTTGGTCAATCTTGTATTTACCGTGCTCGCTATCTTATATATTGACCGACTGGGCAGAAAGCCGCTTCTAATTTTTGGTGTAGCCGGGATTACGATTTGCATGCTATTACTCTCGTATGGGTTTAGTCAGGCTACTTATACTTTGAGTCAGGATTCTGTTACGACATTACCCACCGAAATAGATGAGTTTAAGGTTTCTACCCTAATTGGCAAAACTTTCGATAGCGATATCAGCTATAAGGCAGCATTAACGGAAACGTTAGGGGTAGATATCACTAAAACTTTTGAATCCCATTTAATTACCGCAGCCGCCCGTGTGAATTCAATGCTGATCCTAATAAGTATTCTCGGCTTTGTTGCCTCCTTTGCCATATCGATTGGACCTGTTATGTGGGTGTTGTTTTCAGAATTATTCCCAAACAGGATCCGTGGTTTGGCTATCTCATTTGTTGGCCTGATCAATTCCGCCGTAAGCTTTTTGGTACAATTAGTGTTCCCCTGGGAACTGGCCACCTTAGGCAGCGCTACTACCTTTCTGCTTTATGGCTTGTTCGCTGCAATAGGGCTAATCTTCATCTTGGTTACAGTCCCGGAAACCAAGGGCAAGTCTTTAGAGGAATTGGAGAAAATGCTGGTTAAAGAGTGAGGGCTAAGGGGCAGTCTTTATTACGCCCTACTCTTCCGACGAAAAACGGATTTTTATATTTTTTATCAACCCACAGCGTAGACCAAAAAAAATGAGAGCGGGAGCAGATCGGGCTGCGCCCCTTCCATATGTGGCGGCGCCTTCGCCATTAGCTTCGGCGCAGGGACAGAGATTCAAAACCCTCCACAGCCTCCGCCTATCGGCGGTGGGCTGTTTGCATTTCAGACGTTTACAATTGAGTTTACCGTTTTGAAAAAAGATGACGGGAGCGGATTGGGCTGCGCCCCTTCCGCAATTAGGGGAGATTCAAAACCCTCCACAGCCTCCGCCTATCGGCGGTGGGCTGTTTGCTTTACAGACGCTTACGAAAGTGAACTTTCGACATGTCTGTAAAGCAAACAGCCCCTTCGCGAAACGCGAAGAGGCTGTAGAGTGCTTTGAGGTTGGGAGCGGATTCGAACCGCCGTACGAGGTTTTGCAGACCTCTG
>CAZNHN010000138.1:8102-15528 GCA_964572415.1 uncultured Phaeodactylibacter sp. | reverse complement strand
ACGGGAGGGTCGGTTGGCCCGTTGGGCGGCGAGGTGGGCTATCAGGTGCGTTTCGAATCGCGAACATCCCCTAAAACCCGCATCTGCTTTGCCACAGAAGGCGTTCTCCTTCGCCAGCTCCTCGATGGCATCGGGAACGGTGACACTCGTGATGGATCGACAATTCGAGAACGCATACTCACCAAGTTCCGTGATCGATTCGG
This sequence comes from uncultured Phaeodactylibacter sp., assembly GCA_964572415.1. Taxonomy (GTDB): domain Bacteria; phylum Bacteroidota; class Bacteroidia; order Chitinophagales; family Saprospiraceae; genus Phaeodactylibacter. The sequence goes on along the minus strand of CAZNHN010000138.1, from coordinate 15,325 downwards.
GGATGATCAGTTCTTCCAGCGACTCGATGGGCTGACGGGCACGGAAGGTGATGGCAAAGAGCTCTGACTGCCCCTCTCCCGGCGCCGTACCTGCCTGATTCCAGCTTGTGGTAATCCAGCCATCATGGGTTTTCTGCAGGTTGAAGTTGGTGCCTGACATGCCCGGTACAGGGCCGGCAGCCAGCTCCATGTATTCCAGTGCTTCCGTATTGAAACGAAGGGTAAACTGGTAGCCAAGGACGGCATGCAGCCCTGTGGTCGTAAACGGAATGGTGAACTCCTGCCCCTCATTGACGCTAACATCAGGTATGTGAATCATCATACTGCCTTCGGGGTCACGTTCGTCAATACCGGTCAAATCGTTAGGAGCTGCCGAAAGGTTAACATCACCTACTTTTATCGCTACGAAGTTGGCATCCATGTGGTTCTGATCAAATCCATTAATATTAACCACCTCCGGAATTGGTGTTGCGAAGGGGTTATTGGGGTTTAGGAAGATGTGATTGGCATCTACAAACCGCCAGGAGGTATTACCGTTGGGCAGATCGTTTTCCAGTCCCAGGATCATTTTCCGCAGGGCAATGATATCCAATGTCGAAATCGAACCTGAACGGTTAACATCAGCAGCGATCATTTTGTAGGGGGTGTTTAAAGGCTGTACCCCCAGAATATGCAAGCTGATGAACATCAGGTCAAGCGTGGAAATTCCGTTTAGCGGATCGTTGTCCCGCTCCGGGCGCAGGGTATAGTTTTCGCCAAAAGGTACGTCCGGGAGTTCAAAGAACCCATCATTCGTGGTGTAAGCCATCATTGGGTCATTGGTCATGACTTCTATCATCACACCTTCTACATACTGCCCGGATTCCGTAGTGACTTCTCCGGCAATCAGGCCGCCGGCAGCCTGTGGGCAAATGCCATTGTTGTCCTGAATGGCAATCACGGTCAGGCAGGTCCCAATGTTGCCGGAAGCATCTTCTGCCCAAAATTCAATCATCTGGTTGCCAACATCTTCGCAGGTGAAGGTCAGCTGCGGCGTGGCAGGCTGAGTGGAGCCTGCCCGGCGAATGAAAAAGTCAATTTCCTCAGCCGGAGTACAGTTATCCACCGTACTGCCGTTGAAGGCATTTGCATTGACCATGGCCATTGGCTCTCCGTTCATCATCGATAAGTTGACTGACAAGCCAACAATACAGACCGGCTGGGGCGCTTTCTGATCTTCAACGGTTACTTCAACCGTACAGGTAGAGACATTACCACAGCGGTCATTGGCAAAGAAGGTCACAACGGTTGTTCCTTCCGGATAAACCCCACTGCCATTTGCGCCCCCTACGTCTGCAAAAAGAGAATTATTGGTAATTAGAATATTGGTGCTGCAGTCGTCAGCGGTGACATCCGGAAGGGTAACCGGGCCCTGCCCGCACATTGCGCCCATATTTACCGTTACATCTTCCGGGCAGGAAATAACCGGCGGATCGGGGTCTTCCACCTTGATCACCTGTATGTCCGTGAAACGGCCACCCGCTGAAGGGTTTTGAGGGTCATACTGGCACCAATCGAGCACTACCCACTCTCTTAGTATTTTATAACAGGCCGGAAAAGATACATCATAGAATTCATCGGTATGGTTGACTCCAATCATGGAGCACCCGGGATCCGTGATGACCGGCTCATCAAAACCGGGCGGAAGGTCGTCCGGATCCGTAGGTGCACCACATACGGTGATGGTGTAGTCTTCGGGAAAATCAATATGGCTCAGACTTAGCGGATTTTGATTTACAACCTGTATGGTTTGAATGCAGCCGCCCATATTGCCGGAGGGGTCTACAGCGGAGAAAGTCCGGGTAATCGTGCCCTCTCCACAGCCATCTACATCAACACTTTCCTCCAGGGTTAAATCCGCCGAACAGTTGTCCATGACCGTTGCATTGCCGAAAATGCTCAAGTCGCTGTAATCATCTGTGCAGTCGATCGTCTGATTCTGGGGACAAACCACGACCGGAGCAAGCTTATCCTGAACTTCCACATTGACCATACACTCTGTGAAATGACCAAACAGGTCACCGCCAGGCAGTTCGCGGGTAGGCTCCACCGGCCCTGCACCGGGATCAATTTCGTAGGCCCGCATTATAACTCTGATATCCTCAGCGTCAATTTCTTCACAACAGAAGCTGACATTATCATCAAACCACTCCTGATAGCCAGGCAGGTTAGAGTCATCGCCATTGAGCCCGTTACAGCTTCCGGTAGTCATCCGCCGGGCTTTGAAGAAGAGCTGTTGAGCACAGTTGTCATTACTGCCATCGTCAAAAGTGGTGGCAAACACCGTTCCCTGCCCGTTATTAGACACGCTAACGACCGTCGTCTCTTCACAGACAGCTGTAGGCGGCTCCTGATCTACCACATTCAGGGTAGTGGTACAATTCTGAGTATTACCGCAAAAGTCAAGGGAGGAATACTGAATGGTATGCGTTCCCACGGGCACAAAATTGTGCGGCCCCACGCCTACGGCCCCGAAGGAGGTACTAACGAAGAAGGTAGCATCAGGGTCACAATTATCAACTACTGCCGGTGGTGGCAAGGTTACAGTTGCCCAGCAAGCACCGGTATTGGTGGCAACCGTGATTGGCCCGGGACAGGTTATCTCCGGAGCTACCGTATCCACCACGGTAATCAGTTGCAGATCGGTCGCCATAGTACCTGAGCAGGCCTCGGTCACCGTCCAGGTGCGCCTTATCTGGTATTCGATACTGCCACAAAGGTCCAGGGTATCATCGTTGAAGGTCACATTGAGGTCGCATTCATTTGTATTCTCAATGATGACACCAAATAGCTCAGGCTGTCCGGTCATACTTAATGCCGGATTTCCCACCTCACAGCTTAGCAAGGTATCTGTCGGGAATTCGAGGTCTGTGTTAAGGTTGGGCCGTTCCAGCAAGATAAACTGAGAGCAAGACGAGGCATTGCCCTGTTCATCGGTGGCGTTCCATACCCGCTCCAGGATGGCTTTGTTGTCGTTGGCACAGGTGAAATTCGTGAAATTGTCGAAATAGGACAGCGAAACCTCCTCTGAGCAGTTATCGCTCACACCCGGAGCGCCCAGTACCACAGCCGAGGTATCTGCAATACAACTGATCGTGTCGTTGACGCAGTTGATAACGGGAGGGCTGATATCCACTGCTCTGATGAAACTGTTACAGAAGAAGCCGGTGGCAGCGTCGGTTACCGTTACGGACAAGACCTGCCCTCCGTAGGGAGCAGGGTCAAACAGTACCAGATTGGTACCTGACACGATAATGTTATTCATCGTATCCCTAATCGTAAGGATTTTGTCCCCCGGGCAAATAATAGGTACCTCCAACACATCCTCAGGAGTCAGTTCTACATTACAGTCGCCATTGACCGCGATGTTGAGTGGGAAATCCGGGTTGCCCCCGTTACAGGCCAGGTCGCACTGTGCATAAAGCGAAGAACCGGCAAGCATGATAAAAATCATCATGCCGATAGCTTTTCGGGCTGCGGCCCAGGGCCTGCCCGATTGTTTTTTGTTCTTTAATAAGTGTTTCATTTTTGATGTAGTTTATGAGTGATTCTGAAATACCTTGTTTTGGGCATAGCGCTGCCAGGCTGCTTTATGGCAGCTTACACCGCTGAAACCCTGTCATGAATACCCGACTTCTCTCGGGTGCGAAAGATGACGTATTGCTTTTGCAAGCCCCCATTCGGTTACAATCAAGATTATACCCGTTGAGGACGGTTATTTCGAAAGGGCAAAGTGACCGGCCAAAGGCGGTAGCCAGCTCTTTTGATTTCGCTCTGCCACATGAGCTTTTACGCCCCCCGCATCAACGTGGGCCCCTTGCGAATCCAGTCTTGTCCTCTTTCAAGGTTTCATATTATGCTGATTTGCGGTAAAAGTGGCCAGCCCCATGCAGGGCCGGCATCACCAATAACCGTATTGATTGATCGTTCTGTTATCCCCTCCCTGCAACTGTATTGCAGGCGGAGTCTACCGTATTCCGGACAACGCTGTGGTCTGTCCGAGAGGTATACTTCACCTGATACCTGACGAAGTACTCAGCCAGTGCCTGCCTTGCACGCCTCCCCGGAAAAAGCTATTCTCTTCCCTACCCGGGCGTGGTATATAAAGGTGCAGGCTACCTATTCAGGATGATATGCCAGCTTCGGTATTCATCAGATGGTCACCAGACAGACTACTTTGAATGTATGGCTCTACAAAGCCATCGCGCTCAAAGCAGCCTCTGCCGTTGATCCCTATGCAAGGCCATCGGGCAGGCATAAACCTGCCCTGACCCAAAAAGCAATGTTTCGAGGTTTTGCATATTTACTTTTGTTGATTTCTTATAGCTCTTCCTGAGTTACAGCATACCGTGCGTGTATTGCCACACCGACACAGGAGCATTGCTGTAACTCGCAAAATAAATTTAACCAAACAGCAAAAGCCCAGGCACTGTCTCAACAGTATCCGGGCGCTAAAACTGACGCTCTGATTGATGCAGCCAGTTCCCCCCAGACACCTGAGACCCTTGCGGGCATCCCGGACGTTGGAGTTTCCAATGCCCTAAATACCCAATTACTACTCCACACTGTGAAGGCACAGCCGGGCAAATGCCTGCCGGTCACTCCACAGGAGTAGATACAACTCCAATATGGCCCGGTGCCTGCCCTGCAGCTGAGGGCGGTAGTCCGGTCGTTGTACAAGCGTGCGCTGTCAAATATGAAAAGGGGTTACATTAGGAAATGTACCTGGAGTATACCTGCAAAGCTGGGAGCGGCATGATGCAACTCTCCGGCAATCAGGGTATCCATGGACATTCAGCCTGGAAGGCAAACCTTACCCGTTGTTTCATATTTTTCAGACCACGAGCATTCCTGAAGCGGATGCTGTCTCTGTTTTTATTTTGCCTGTTTGAAAGGCTACTGACTCAACCCTATAAGTGCGAAAAGCGTGCCAAAAATTAAAAATGGAAGAAAAAGAGAGAAAAAACGGAGAGAAAATTGGAAAAGGCGGGGCAAGAAGAAAAAAGCCCCCCTTCTAATGTTAGAAGAGAGGCCATCCCAAAAACCGATTTAAGTATAAACTTGAAAAACGGTTCTTGCGAATCACATACAATCCAATCGCCTAAGTCTTTGCAGCATATTGATGCGCTGCATGTATAGGTTTACGCAATCAAATTTTAAAAGTTTCAATTTGTTTCGGGAAAAATTTCTTCCGGCCAAAAACCTACTTCCTCCCCCGGCCCGGGTCTTCCACGAAAATCTCCGGACGGGGGAGGATGCGGCAGGCCCGGAGACCCATCCGCACGCAGGCGAATAAATTAACTACATCAAAATTCGTTTGGGCGATCTATTGCCCGGCGGCACTTTTTCAATACCACCTGTTTTTTGTAGTGTTTCACTGATTGAACCGAACTAAGATGCAGGAGGACATTCCCTGATCCTTATGACCGGAATAGCCTCAGGTATTCTGTATAACGATAACAAACACCTTGCCAAACATTCAACCCTCAACCGGAATAGTCATTAATACCGGCGGCGCTTGTCCGTATTACGTTCAAAGCCAAGAATCAGGCTAATTTCGTGAGAGCCGTTATTATAGCTCTGGAACTCCTGGAAGAAGACGTCGTAGCTATAGTAAATCTGTATATTACTCGTTTCCTTCATCGACAGCTGAGTACCCAGAAGAATGCCTAAAGAACCAAGGGAGCGATAGGACAATCCGGTGGTCAGCTGATTGTCCATAAAGCGGGCCATAAGGTTTATGTCAATCTGAGAAGGCACATTCCGAACATTGCGCAGCATAATGGAAGGCTCGAATGAGAAATCCAGGTCTTCCACTTCCATCCTGTGGCTGGCAAAAAAGGTATAATACTCCAGAATAGACTCGTCGGAACTCTGATCAATACGGGAACGAACCAGATTGGTAAAAGACAACCCCACACGGGTATTTTCTCCAAAGGAACTGAAGAACCCTAAAGCAGCATCGAATTCGCCTTCACCGTTCATGAAGTCCTGCACGAGTTGATCGTTAAAATCAACAAAGTTGTTGGTCATAACGCTGTTATCCAGTGTCATTTGCTGGTATTCTGCCTGAAAACCGGCTGCCAGCTTTATATTGTCGCTAATATCAAAGCGGAAAGCATAGTTCAGGTGTGCACGTAAGCGCTGCAATTGCGCAGCGGATTCTGTCAGTACACCAACGCCCAGCCCAAAGTTATCACCAAGCGGGCCATTGTACTGCGCCGCGTAAGTGGTAGGTGCGTCTGAGAAACCAGACCACTGGGCTCTCGCATTGAGTTGCAACTGATAGGTATTATCAAAGCCCACAGCACTTGGGTTGATGAGTACTGGTGTAAGGTTGTAGTGCCCAAAGATGGCTTCATCCTGAGCCGTTGCCAGCTGCCAGGTTGCCAGGCAGCAAAATAGAAGGAGTAGAATTTTACTTTTCATCGTCAAATCGGTTGAGGGTTGAAGAAATGGAGCAGGGGCATAATCATTACCCCCTGCTCCCCATATCTTATTAGTCTTCGCGAAGAATAGTTAATGAACCCCGCTGCTGACGAGGATTCCCTTCCGGGTCAGTGTATTCAAGGACGTAATAATAGGGACCTTCCGGCAACGGTGCACCGTCCTGGGTGACACCATTCCAGGTATTATTGTAGTTTTCTGCCTCAAATACCAGCTGTCCCCACCGGTTGAAAATCTGTAGCTGATTATTCGGGAACTCATTAACACAAAGGATAATGAACTCTTCGTTCGCTCCATCATTGTCTGGTGTAAGGATAATTCGGTCTGAGAAACAGGGGAAGCGCCGGTCTTCCACCCGGACGGAGGTAAGGTCAGAAAGGCAACCATTGCGGTCGCGTACCTGCAGGAAGTACTCCCCGAAGCAGAGATCAACTAATTCCTGATCCTGCAAATCAGACTGTTCCCAGTTGTAGGTATAGGGGCCAGAACCACCTTCTGCTATGGCCAATACAGAACCATTACATCCTTCTGTTGCCGGCTCTGTTTCGAAGGTTAGCGTAATCGGCTCCGGATTTTGTACTTCAAAGGTAGCGGTCTGCTGGCAGTTATTGCCATCAAGAACCGTCACGGAGTACGCAGCAGGTTCCAGCTGAGTGATGCGGTTACGGATCACCGTCGCCTGTACCCAGTCGTTAGCCTGGGCCGCGGTGAAAAAGCCGTCGACGTCCTTCCAGATC
>CAZNHN010000138.1:0-8092 GCA_964572415.1 uncultured Phaeodactylibacter sp. | reverse complement strand
GTTGCTCCAGAAGTAATCCAATGGCTCAATGCCACCGTCTATACTGGCCGTAATCGCTCCGTTTCTGCCATCGTGACAAAGCACATCCTGGATAAAGGCCTCCACTTCGATAGTATCCGGGGCAACTAGTTCAATCTGATTCGTTGATGTACAGCCCACTTCATCCTGTACCATGAGCTGGTAAGTACCCGCAGGCAGGTTTTCAATGGACTGCCCGGTTCCAACCAGCATACTGGTCTCTACATTAGTCCATTCGTACAAATAGCCGCTGCTGCCCGTTGCCAGAGCACTCAGTGCCCCATCCGCAGCATCCGCACAGCTTACATCAAACCCATTGTAATTTTCATCAGAACTAACGGCAACCGCAAGGGCAGATTCGGTCTCAATGACCACCTGACGCGTCAGCATATTACCTGATGCCTCTGTAATGATCAAAGTGTATGTACCGGCCAGGAGCCCTGCAGGGTCTTCCTCATCAGACACCTGATTGCCGTTGGCATCATTCCAGACATACGTGTAGTTCGGATCGCCGCCGGCTACGTCAATATCGATGGCTCCGTTGGTATCATCCGGGCAACTGGTAAATGCTACATCAGCAATTTGCACATCGAAGTTATTAATGAATACGGAATCAACCTCTACGATACATCCGTTAGCGTCAGTCACCGTGGGTACATACCACTGATCAGGGCAGAGCCCGCCGATACTGGCACCAATACTGCCGTTGCTCCAGTTGACCGTATACTGAGGTGTACCCCCGGAAATGCTTACGGAAGCCTGACCGTTGCAGTTCCCTTCGGTAGCGTGCCGGTACTCCGGCGCCAGCGCCTGAAGTGGTTCCGGGCTCGGAATCGAAATCGTCGTCGAGGTTTCGGCGCCCAGAAAATCAGTAATGACAATCATAGTGGTGCCCGGAGGCAGGTCATTGACTGTAAGGGTGTTATCCGTTGCAGTAAATGGCGTCACCTGCCCTTCGGAATCCGTAACTTCAATCGTGTAATTTGGCACACCTCCGTTGATCTGAATCTCCAGAGAGCCGTCCTCGGTATACGAACAGGTAGTCCCTACTGCGGTTACAGCCGGTGCTCCCATCGGGTCAGCGAAGTATACATTGAAGCAGGTATCCTTGCTACAGTTATTGTTCAGGTTGCTATCCGTGATCGTTACACAGTATTCGCCAGTAGCCAGATTGGAAATGCTTGGGTCTGTAGCCGTGAAACCATCAGGCCCACTCCATGCGTACGTCAACGGGCTTGTGCCACCACTGGCATCTAGCATAACCGAGCCATTGGTATTTGTGGATGCACCGGTGACCGGGATCAAAGTCGGGTTGAAGTTGATCTCAGGCGAAGCTTCCACCACGAATGTCATACTTGCCGTTTCGCTGTCACTATCCGTTACGGTGACAGAATAGCTGCCTGCGGTAAGCCCTGTAGCCGTTGCGCCGTCAGCCATAGTCCCCGTCCATGCGTAAGAATAAGGTGGCGTACCTCCATCGGGGTTCAGTTCGATGGTGCCGTTAGCCGCTCCAAAACAAGCATCCGTGATATTGCTGTTAATCCGTAGTACCTGTTCTACGCTGACACAGGCTGTTGTCGTACAATTATTTCCATCGGAGACGGTAACGCAGTACTCGCCGGGCTCGTTCAGGTTCAAAATATTTGGAGCCGATGAGTTAAAGTTACCGGGGCCCGACCAGTTGTAGGAATATGGCGTAACACCACCGTTCACCTGCAGGTTCACGGCACCGTCCAGCCCCTCATCGATGGGGGTTGCAGCAATGGATTGTACCGTAAGCGCAGCATTTGGTTCATCTATCGTGTAAATTTCTGATGCGGTGCAGTTATTGCCATCCGTCACCGTTACGGTATATTGACCTGCGACCAGGTTTGCTACCAGGCTTTGGTTGCCAGAGAAGTTGTTAGGCCCGGACCAGTTATATGAAAACCCACCGTTTCCGCCGGAAGCAGTCAGGTTAATTACGCCGGTAGCCTCTCCGGCACAGCTCACATCAGTAATATTCTCCTGGAGGCTGATTGCACTGGCTCCGTCAATCTCAAAGTTGGCAGTGGTTCGGCAACTGGCATCATCAAGGACTGTAACGGCATAAGTGCCGGGAGAGAGGTTGTTCAGTGTTGATGAAGCAGGCACACCGGGAGCTGTACTCCAGAAATAATTCGCTGTTCCGATGGCACCGGTAACAGAAAGTGCTATAACCCCATCATTTTGCCCGTCGCAGCTTTCATCCTCAATAGTAGCATTAATTGTACCGCCCGGTCCTGTGCCATTAGGCACGGTATAGCAGTTTTCGGCCATACAGCCATTTTGATCTGTCACTGTAACGCAGTAGGTACCCCCTGGCAGATTACTTGGGTTGGTTTGTCCGAACGAAATACCACTGTCCCATGAAATAGTGTACCCGGGGTTGCCACCGGAAACATTCAGGTTGATCGATCCGTTAGTGCCGTTCAGGCAGGTAGGTGCGGTTACGCCACCGGCTATCGAAACTGCGCTGGACGGGCCATCAACAGTATACGTTGCTGTGGTCGTCAGGCCGCCATTCCCCATATCAGAAACGGTTACGGTGTACGAGCCAACCCCAAGGTTATTGATGATAGCTGTAGTGGCGTTGTTGCTCCAGCTGTAGCTGAAAGGGCCACCGGTACCGCCGTTTACAATCAGCGCGATGCTACCCGTTGTTTCCCCAAAGCAATCTACGTCATTGACAGTAGCCTGAGCAATATTAGGGGGCTGCACAGCAGAAATGGTGATGGTGCCCGGAAGGCTATTGAACGGAATAACATCCCCATTGCTATCGGAGATTTCTATGGGCGTTACATTGCTGGAGAAAACAATATCAGACATATCGCCATCGTCGCCGATAGCCGTAAAGCAGATTTCAAAAAGTGCCTGCCCGTTAGGCAGGTCAACTGGCGAAATGGACTGGCTGAACCAGTTGACAGATATATTACCTGCTCCAATCTGGTTTGGCGTACCAAAGTTGGCTGCCAGTGAGTAATCCGGAATCGCGGGGTTAAGCCCGCTAATATTCTGGAAGCTCAATTGTGTCGCATCGTAGTTGATCGTGAAGGCAAAGCCAACCACATCAGAAAAGTTCAATACGTTCACCGGGACGCAGACTTGCTCGCCCGGCTGCACGGTCTGATCCGGAATAGACAGCCGGAAGCCATCAAAGCCGGAATTGATACAAATCGTACCCTCCTCTCCGCTAAAGCTGAGGTTACCTAAGGTGCTGCTTGTAAAGTTAATGGGCTGGGAAGCACCAGTTATAACGATGTCTGAACAAGTATCTTCCAGGCCAATAGCCGTGAAACACAAGTCAAAAAGCACTGTCCCGTTCGCTAAAGTCGCTGCGCCTCCACTCCAGGATACCGAAATGATACCTGGCGTTGATGCATTAATGTTAGCTCCGGAAAAGTTGGGGAGCATTGAAGTAATGGCATCAAGATTATCGAACTGCAATTCGTTGGCGTCGTATTCCAGCGTAAAACCAAAATCAGTAATATTGGTAAAGGCCTCTACGGATACCGGGACGCAAACGGAGGCATCAAGGTCAACAGCCGCATCTCCTACCTCCAGCTGTACCTGACCCGGCACATTGTCTTCGATACAAACCGTACCCTCTTCAAAAAAGGCAGGAATAACATTCTCATCTGCATCGGAGAATTCAATTTCTGCCACATCTGAAGTAAACTCAATATCAGAGCAGGAACCATCCACGCCCAGAGCCGTAAAACATACTTCAAAGAGGACTTCATTATCCGGCAGGGATGTTGGTATAAGGCTATTCTCAAACCAGTTGACCGTGACGAAGCCGGCAGTTGGATTCCCGATATTTGCTGCTGTGGTAAAACCGGCCAGATTTGTTGTCAGGTTGGTCACCTGGTCAAAAGACAAGTGAGCCGCATCGTAATTCAGCGTGAAGGACATACCAACGATATCCTCAAAGTTTTGAACCGTCACCGGAACACAGAAAGACCCTGCCGGCTCAACATCTATACTGGCAGCAGTGAGCGTTAGATCCGTGGTGGTACCTGTCAGGGTAATGGTACCGGGGTCGCTGTCAAAGGGGATGATATTTTCATTGACATCAGAAAACTCTATTGCGGCTACATCGGAAGTGAATTCGATATTTGAAGTCACGCCACTGCCCGTTGCTGTAAAGCAGATGTCAAACAGCACTTCGCCGTTGGGAAGATCCGTGGGGTTCAGGCTATTCTCAAACCAGTTGACGGTAATAAAGCCGGCACTGGGGGTACCAATATGCGCTGCTTCTGTAAAACCAGGCAGATTGGAGGTCAGGCCAGTAATATCATCAAGGGTCAGCAATGCCGGATTGTAACTGATAGTGAAAGACATACCGACCACGCCTTCCAGGTTGAACGCTTTAACAGAAGTGCAAAACTGGTCTCCCGGATCTACCGTTTGATCATCAATGGTAAGCAACAGACCCGTCGGTGTAGGATCACCGGATATGTTAATCAGCCCGCTGTTGATAACCGGAGGAATAACATTTTCATTGACATCAGAGAACTCAATCTCTGCTACTTCGGAGGTGATATCCACCATAGCAGAGCCGCCGCCCAGTGCTTCAAAGCACACTTCGAAGAGTACAGTTCCGTCAGGCAATGAAGTGGGTGCCAGGCTGTTCTCAAACCAATTGACCGTGACCTGCCCCGGGGAGGGGTTGCCAATATTGGCTGCTTCAGTAAAGCCCGGAAGGTTGCCGGCCAGGCTCTGAACATTGGTAAAAGTGAGTAATGACGCATCATAGCTTACCGTAAAGGACATCCCGATGAGGTCGGTAAAATTATCCACCGTAACCGGTACACACACGGTTTCTCCCTGATTGGCAGACGTGCTGCCCACTGATAAAGTAAGGTCATCAGATGGTGGACCTCCGTTGATAGTGACGGTCCCATCGTTCGCCGTAAGCGGGATGACGTTCTCGTTGATGTCCGAAAACTCTATTTCCGCCACATCAGAAGTAATCTCTACCGCTGCCGCACCGGAGCCGATCGCGTCAAAGCATATTTCCAGCAGCACACTGCCGTCAGGGAGCGTGATGGGCATCAGGCCATTCTCAAACCAGTTGACCGTGACAAAGCCCGGGCTGGGGTTCCCGACATTCGCCGCCACGCCGAAGCCCGGCAGGTTGCCGTTCAGGTTGTTCACGCCCGTATAGCTCAGCTGGGACGCATTGTAGCTCACCGTGAAGGACATCCCAATTATATCTTCAAAATTGTCAATCTCCAGCGCCAGGCAGACGTTGTCGCCCTGGTCAACGGTGGCGTTTTCCACACTCAGCGTCAGGTCTGTATTGATCGAATTAACTGCTATAAATCCGTCCTGACCGTTGAAATCAATTGCAGTGCCGCTGGCGGTCTCCGCACTTGAGCTGCCTGCGAAGGAAAGGCCTGCTGTCCCCTCTGATGTCCCTGTGAAGCACAGCTCAAATACAACTGACCCGTTTGGACGGGTAACACCGCTGCCACTTGACCAGTTAAGCGTAATCACACCGGGCGTGGAGGTATTAAAGTCTGACACCTGTAAGCCGGGCAGGTTAATGCCGCTTACTGAGTTAAAGCTGACCAGCGTAAAGTTATAGTTGATCGTCAACTGCAGGTCGCTGATATTTTCAAAATCGGTCACCCGCACATCAACGCATCCGGTCTGCCCCTCATCAATGGTGGCGTCGGTCAAATCCAGTGTGACCTGAGCGTTTTGTACAACGATAGAGCCTCCCTGCCCATTAAAGCCAATAGCAGTGCCGGCGGCGGTCTCCGCACTTGAGCTGCCTGCGAAGGAAAGGCCTGCGGTACCCGCTGAAGTACCTGTAAAGCACAGCTCAAATATAGTTGATCCGTTTGGGCGGGTAACGCCGCTGCCACTTGACCAGCTTAGCGTAATTACACCTGGTATGGAGGTATCAAAGTCGGATGCCTGCAAACCGGGCAGGCTGATGCCGCTCACCGAGCTAAAGCCGAGCAGCGCACTGTTGTAGTTAATCGTCAGTTGCAGATCGCCGATGTTTTCAAAGTCGGTCACCCGCACATCTACGCACCCGGTCTGGCCTACATCAATTGTAGTGTTGGTCAAATCCAGCGTGACCTGAACGTCCTGTACGATTACAGCGCCATTATCCCCTACAAAGTCGACCGCTTCTCCGGCACCATTCATCACAGCAATACCAACGGGATTGCCACCGAATGCGAGGCTGGCGGTACCGGCTTGTATGCCCGTGAAACAAATCTCGAACAGGGCTGCCCCATCAGGCAGAGACTGTCCGGAAGCATTGGACCAGTCAAGCGTAATCACTCCCGGCGTAGCGGTATTGAAGTCACTGGCATCTAATCCTGTAAGGCCGAAGCCTCCCACCGAGCTAAAATTTAGCAAGCTTGCATTGTAGGTAATCGTAAATGCGATGTCTGTGATATTATCAAAATCTTGTACTTCGACTTCCACACAGCCCGTTTCACCAACATTCAGCGCTGCATTACTGATGCTAAAGGAGGTTTCGGGTGTAACGGTACCGCAGTTTCCACCACTTACCGTTGCGGTGGCATTTTCAGGATTTAGGCCTACATTGGTAAAATCCCCGTCGAGCAACTCAATACCTGGGGTCGGTGGTCCGGAGAATTGAATATTTGAGGTTCCGCAGCCCACTGCCCGAAAGGACATGGTAAACAGCCGCGTCCCATCAGGCAAATCCAGTCCGGCAAAAGTTTGGCTGTTGAGCCAGCTAACGGTTATTGCATTATCGGGTACATTGCTGTCGGGCCCCGGAATACCAAATGCTGCGGCCTCCGAAAACGCTGGAAGACTAGCAGAATTAATATTGCTTAAACCCTGGAACTCCAGGATGTCTGCGTCCCAGACTACTGCATATTGCATACTGAGAATGTTTGTGAAGCCGGAAACGGTAACGTCGACCTCGAAAACATCATCAGGTTGTACATCATTACTGGAAGGGGAAATGGTAAAGGTAGGCTGTTGTGCGGTAAGCGAAATTACACACAAAAACAAGCCTGCCAGGAGGCTGGTAATTTTTTTGTCCATCGGTGCTCGGAATTTGGGATGTTAGGAAAATGGCAGCTTTCATTTTAATCTGCCAGCTTCAAAAAAAATACTTAGAGGACAATCAGTTTATAGGTAACAATAAAATCGGTTGACTTAATTTCAAGATAGTAATTGCCCGACTGACCGAAAATCTTCCGGTTCAATTCGAGTGTATGTATCCCCTGATCAAAAGACTGTTCGCGTTGCATAACGACCTGCCCCTGTGCATTGATAATGCGCAAGGTGGCACGATTGACACGCTGCCTGAAATCCAGGTTCACCAGAGTTTGTTTTTCAAAAGGGTTGGGGGCACAGGTAATGGCTACAGCCTCTTTCCCCTTCCGGTTCAGCAAATCGGTAATCCCCTCAATACTGACCGCGCCTGAAACGAAGTCCACATCAAGCGCTTCTTCCGCTGCATTGGCAAATTCGACCACTACCGGGAACCCGGAAAAGCGAATAGAATCAATCGTGGATTCTTCTTCAAGTACTTCGAAGCCTACAGAAAACAGGGTGGCATCATTTTCAAGAGAGACCGGTTCGATCCCCGGATCAAACCATAAGAACCCCAAATAGCCACTGTCGGCCTCAGCATAATTAAAATTTTCTATGAAGCTTTCCAGTTCAGTATTCAGCAAACCACTTTCATCCTTCAGCCTGAACAGGGATGCATCCCAGTTAATACTGAACTGACAACCTATGATGGAATCAAAGTTCTGGACTTTTATTTCAACGGTAAATTCTTCATCAGGTGTTACCGTGTGGTTGGTAGCGTAAACTGCTACTTGTGCGGATACACAATAGGGCAAGAGTAAGAGTAAAGGAACCACAAGGAGGGCTCCTACGGGAGGTATTGCTTTTGTCATGGGATCATGAGATTAAAAATTCCATCGCAAGGTAGCAATTTTTAGGTACAATGGAAAGTGTCCACTTTAACTATTTGAATTGTACGCATTAAGAGCCTGTTTGGACTTTAGTAATCGGGCTGCGAACAACACTTTTTTGCTTATAC
>CAZNHN010000137.1:15018-15610 GCA_964572415.1 uncultured Phaeodactylibacter sp. | reverse complement strand
GAGAGGCTGGTAATCCCGGCATCCGCATCATATTGCCGCTAAGGGGAACCAAGAAACCTGCGCCGGCTGCAATTTCAACACCCCGGATATGAAGGGTGAAGCCTTCCGGCCGGCCGATCTGCTTAGGGTCATCCGAAAGAGATTTTTGAGTTTTGGCAATACAAACCGGTAAGCCTTCCAGCCCCAGTTTCTGAATCCGCCGCAGGTCCCGTTCCGCTTCCCGGGTGTAGGCTACATCTGCAGCGCCATAGATTCTTGTTGCAATGGCTTTTATTTTTTCTTTCACAGGCATGCTCCACTCATAAATGGGCTGGAAACGTGTAGTGCTGCCTTCTGCAAGCTCCACCACTGCTTCTGCTAAAGTGCGGGTCCCTTCGCCTCCCTTCGCCCAGCCATCTGAACGGGCCACTTTAATGCCTTTCTGTGCGCAAGCGGCTTCAACGGCGGCCAGTTCTTCTTCGCTGTCGTAGACAAACCGGTTGAGGGCAACTACAACGGGCAGGCCAAACTGCTGCAGGTTTTCCAGATGTTTTTCCAGGTTTGGAAGCCCTTTTTTTACGGCTTCAGGGTTTGGGTGCTTCAGGTCATCCAG
>CAZNHN010000137.1:0-15008 GCA_964572415.1 uncultured Phaeodactylibacter sp. | reverse complement strand
TGGTACTTTAAGGCCCGGATGGTCGCGACAAGTACTGCTGCTTTGGGTGATAAGTCTGCACTTTGGCATTTGATATCCAGGAATTTTTCAGCGCCAAGGTCTGCTCCAAAGCCAGCTTCTGTCACGGTATAGTCTGCCAGGCTCATACCCATTCGCGTGGCGATGACGGAGTTCGTGCCCTGAGCAATATTGGCAAAAGGGCCTCCGTGGAGAATGGCCGGGACGCCTTCCAGGGCTTGTACCAGATTGGGCTTGATGGCATCCTTCAGCAAAGCAGCCATCGCTCCCTGCGCGCCAAGATCACGGGCGTATACAGGCTTTCGGTCGTAAGTAAAGCCAATGAATATATTACCAAGGCGCTTTTTTAGATCTGTACGGTTTTCACTCAGGCACAGGATGGCCATGATTTCTGAAGCGGCAGTAATATCAAAACCAGTCTCGCGGGGCAGCCCGTTGCCCGTGCCGCCCAGGCCTACTACAACTTGCCGGAGAGCCCGGTCGTTCATGTCCATAACCCGCTTCCAGAGGACGGTCCGGGGATCAATACCCAAATTGTTTTGCTTGCTCTGAATGTTGTTGTCTATGAGTGCGGCCAGTAGATTATGGGCCTTCTCAATGGCACTGAAGTCGCCGGTAAAGTGGAGGTTGATATCCTCCATAGGCAGGACTTGCGACTGCCCGCCGCCGGCAGCGCCGCCTTTGATGCCAAAAACCGGACCCAGAGAGGGTTCCCGAAGGACTACTACTGTTTTCTTTCCGATTTTTTGCAACCCCTGGCTTAGCCCGATGGATACAGTGGTTTTGCCTTCTCCGGCAGGAGTTGGGGAAATGGCCGTTACCAGGATAAGGTTGCTTTGCCTGGCTTTTTCTGTATCAATAAGGGAGAGTGGGAGCTTGGCTTTGTGGTGGCCGTAGCGCTCCAGGTTGCCTTCGGGCACACCCAGTTTGGCGGCAATCGCTCCAATATCCTGAAGCGTTGCCTGCTGAGCAATTTCAATGTCTCTATTCATGTGTGGTTTTATCTGGTTTGGTATTGGTTAGGTTATACCTGTTTAAGGGCAGGTATAATCCACTTTAGTTTTGGCTATTTCAATGATATATATCAGCAGAAAAGCGAAAAAACAGGTAAAGGGTTAACTATTTGTAAGCTCTTTGCTAATTAGCTGTAATCTTTTATTAAAAAATTAAAAAAGTGAAACAAAAGCCAGTGTAGCAAGTTAAATTTGACAGAGTTTTTTCATACTAATTAATTTGCTGAACCGCATTCTTGTCAGAGTGCGGTTTTTTTATCCCTTATGGTCTGGGTTTTCCCGCATGCTTACTACTCGCTGTGGCAGGGCAAAGGTAATGCCGGCAGCCCTAAAGCGTGCTATCAGGCGCTCCATTACATCACAACCCATGGAAAAGGCACTGGCATTGTCTTCTGCCCAAAGGTAGGCACGCAGGCGCATCCCGCTCTCTCCTAAATCAATCACCCGGATCCTTACCATAGGCACGCCCTCTGCTTTCTCTTCCTCAGAGCGATTATCCAATAGGTTGGGGTGGGCCATTGCTTCTTCCGTCAGTATAGATTTCGCCAACTCCAGATCAGTATCATAGCTTAGCGAGAACTCCAGCCACTTGCAGATTGAGTCACCCCCAAAATCAGAATTGATAATCACTTCTTCGCTAATTACCGAATTGGGTATGAGGATACGTCGGTTCTCAAAATCACGTATAACCACATGCCTTAGGCTGATATCTTCCACCGCACCCTGCAGCCCTGACTGGAATTTGAGCCGGTCATTGACCCGAAAAGGCTTAAAAATGATGATGAACACCCCGCTGATGATATTGCTTAGCGCATGCTGAGAGGCAAAGCCAACCGCTACGGCCAAAATGCCGGCGCCGGCCAGCAGAGAATTGGCGATAGCACGCATATTGGGCACGGTATATACCGCCCAGCTTATACCTACAATATAAATGAGCCCGCTGATGGCATGGCGCAGGAAGATATAGTTGGTCGGATCGTTTTGGATAATGCCGGTCGACCGCTTGAGGAATCGCCGAAAGAGCCAGCTGAAAAGTGTGGCCAGGAGTATGGTAGCGACAATGATACCGATAAATAGCGCGTAGGGCTTGAGGGTTTCCATTACGACAACATGATTTCATCCAGTAATGCCTGATCGTCATCCAGCGACTTGAAGAGGCGGGTGCGGAATTTATTCTTGGTGTTGAACAGCTGTATGGACATCTTATCGATGGCAATCATTGATAATACCGTCTGAATGTAAGCATCCACCAGGTCATCCAGCCCTATACCGAGCTTATTGAAATCCCGGCGGTCCATGAGCAGCAGGCGGTTGGTATCTGAGCCCCAGCTGTTGGATCCTTCCTTGATGGAAAGGTTGGTCCCAAGCATAGACCAGGAGTCGGTGCCCCCTTCGATATGGTCAGCCAGCGGTTCAGCGGCGCGGCGGGCGTAGATTGATAGCGGGCGTATCCCGTCAGCGGTATAGCTGACCATCATGCGGATGTCGGCAACATAGGCATTGCCTTTGCTGCTGGGCACGGTCCCAATATGATAGAGTTTCCCCTTACTGCTCGTCGAGCTCCAGTTGTAGTTGCCGATGAGCGACTGTACGATGAAGCGGGAATATTTGAAATCCTGCTTCATAAAATCTGCCAGTTCCTGCTCGTTAACAATGGTGTAGACCCCCTGTCCGGCGTTGCTATACGGGTTCTTGACCACCGCCTGCCCGCCCAGCTTAGCTACCCAGATCGGCACCTCCTCCAGGCTGACGTCCCAGATGGTCTCGGGAGTCAGGATTTCCAGCCCGGCTTGTTCCAGTTCGGCATTGAAGAGGTCATAAGCTTTGGAGGCCAGCATTTTGTTGCGCCCCCCGGCCAGGCAAGCGACGATAGGATTGAAAATCTGCGTTTTGCTCATCACCGGCAACCGGTTCCAGGGGCTTTGGGTCAGGTAGCGGAAGGCCATCCGAATTTTGTGCCATTCTCCATCAGTCCCGAGCACATACATCACTCCATCTTTGAAACGCACCGCGGGATCCTGGTCCGTGTTATAATAGGTGACGGTATGCACCGGTTCCCTGAATACATCAGCCATGGCTTTGGCGTAGCCAATGGCTTCCATAGGGTTTTTGTCATAGACCACGGCTAACTCTCCGGAAGGGCCGCGACGTGATTTAGTCAGGGGCTTAAAAGTGCGCTCCATCAACAGCCGGTAGCCGCCCTGCTCCTGATTGTCGTCGAGCAGCGGCATAGACTTTTGGCCGGAAGGGCAGGAGTTGTTTTCAATGACTACCATTTGGCGTTTGCCTTTCTCACTCGTCACATGCATGAGGTCAGCGCCTGCCCAGACGAAATACCGGGGTTTGTATTTAAGCAGTGCCCGAAGCGTATCCGGGCTTACCATAGGGTGGAGGTGGCAGTACCGCTTAATGATGCGTTCCTGGCTGAGGTTGAGGAAAAAGGAAATCATAGGATGAATGGTGGCGTTCAGGGCTTTGGCATACCAATGATCCTCAGGTTCAAATTGGCCGGGTTGGAATAGTTGGGACTTCATGCGTTGTGCTTTTCCGTTTTTGCGGGTAAGGTATGGTTTTCAAAATGGGATAAACAAGCTCCCTGCTGTTATTTTTTTGTAAACGGGCTGCTTTGTATAATGTTGGTTGGGTGCACTGCAATTACCGGTCCTTCCTCCAGGTCCATCATCGCATTGAAGAGCGCAAGCTTTTCAAATTTGTACAGGTCAGTAACGAAAATATTCGCCATAGAGATGCGGTTTTGCTCCAGCAGTTGTGCCCGCCTTGTGCCTTGGAGCATTGGTTGTTTCGGCGTCAGCCAGCGGATGCCATCCCATAGGGCAATATTGGCGTACGAGGTGTCAGTGAGTAAGCCATTCTTAACGAACAGCACATCATCGGCTACTCCGCGTTCAGCAAAGGCAGCATTGATCAGCGCCCGGTCTTCGTACTTGCAGGCGTAGTCGATATGGTCGGCGTTAACTAAGGCCAAACTTTGGACCGGGCGTGCTTGATAGGGTGTGCATTCAACTTCTTCGATACGCTCCCGGTAGACCACCCGGCACTTGTAGCGCCCTTTTTGGGCCTCTTTGGGAATCACAATACGCTGCAAGTCAGGAAAATCGGTCAAGCCAAAGGCATATGCGCTGCGACGGACGCGTTCCTGATGAAAAGACAAACTCATCAGTTGGCCATCCTGACAACAAATGGTTTCGAGCAATCGGGGCCTCATAACAAAGGCGCGGTTGCAGTAGCAAAGGGCAAATAGGCTTTTTGAAGCAACTCTTCGTACTCCGCTTCCATCCGGCTGCGGGCGGTAATCCCTCCGCCACTTTTGAATACCAGCCCGTTGGGGGTGGCTTCCACAAAACGGATCATCACACCGCTATCTACCGTTTGCCCATCGTAAATGCCGCATATGCCAGTGTAATACCCACGGCCCTGCCCTTCCGCTGACCGGATGATCTCCACCGTCTTCTGCTTTGGTGCCCCGCTGATGGAGCCGGCTGGCAGCAGTTTGAAAAACAGGTCGCCCAGATGCTGATGGAAACTGGCCGGCAGCTGCCCTTCAATCTCGGTGCTGGTCTGCAATAGACTTCCCGTATGTGTAGTGATAGCCTCTACGTAGCGGTAGCGCTTTACCCGGACTTTTTTAGCCACCATGCTCAGGTCATTGCGGATGAGGTCGACGATCGTGGCATGTTCTGCCCGCTCTTTGTCATTGCTCAGCAATTGATGTTCGGCACCGGGCAGGGTAGCGTCAATGGTGCCTTTCATGGGGAAGGAAGCGATGCGCCCGTCCCGGCTGATGCGTACAAAGGGCTCCGGAGAAAAACAGGTAAACTGCCCCTTTAGCCAAATCCGGTAACGCGCCCGGCTAAGCAGGAAAATATCGTGCAGGCTCAGGTTGGTGTCAATGGCAGTGGGGAAGGCCAGGTTCAGCAAATAGGTATTGCCCGCATGCAAAGCTTCCTGCACCTGTTCAAATGCGGCAGCATACCGTGCAATAGATACCGGGTGGCGTTCGAAGTGGAAGTCTGTAGCAGAAGGCTTTCCCTGATCATTCCGGTGATGGTGAATGGCAAACTGCAACTGCTCCGGGTCAATGGTGTCAAGAGGCAGCACGACGGGCCGTTGCATTTCAAAATCGATCAGGAAGAGAAAAGGCCGGCGGTCTTTGCCCAGGTCGTTCATACGTTGCTGAGCGGTTTGCCGGTCGGTGGTTATGGTCATGTTCCGGTTTGGGTTCCTTTAGTTAGACGGTTGTGCCAGCCATAGTAACACAACAGGAGGGATAGAGTTGAAATGTACACTTTTTCCTATTTTCGCTCCAAAAGAATATGACCCGAGCGGAACTCAGCGCCCAAATCCGGCAAAAGCAATCTTACCTGTGCGTAGGCCTCGATGCCGACATCGACCGCCTGCCCCGTCACTTGCTGGACAAAGAAGACCCGGTTTTTGAATTCAACAAAGCCATTATTGACGCGACCAAAGATTTGTGCGTGGCTTACAAGCCCAACCTGGCTTTCTACGAGGCACTGGGCAGCAAAGGGTGGGAAAGCCTCCGCAAGACCCTGGAATACATCCCCGATGAGCACTTCACGATAGCCGATGCCAAGCGGGGCGACATTGGCAACACCTCCCGCCTTTATGCACAGGCATTTTTCGGGGAGATGGGCTTTGATGCGGTCACCGTAGCGCCTTACATGGGTGTGGATTCTGTTAAACCTTTCCTGGAGTTTGAAGAAGGCAAATGGGTGATCCTTTTAGCGCTGACCTCCAATAAGGGGAGTCAGGATTTCCAGTTCGACCGGCAGGAAAACGGTCAGCCATTGTATGAGAAAGTCATGCGGAAAGCGCAGGAATGGGGCACGCCCGGCAATCTGATGTACGTCGTTGGGGCTACCCACCCGGAGAAGTTTAAGGAAATCCGGGATATTGCCCCGGAGCACTTCCTGCTCGTGCCCGGTGTTGGCGCGCAGGGAGGCGACCTTGAGGCCCTGACCCGCCACGGTGCCAACGCTGATGTGGGGCTGCTGGTGAATTCTTCCCGTGGCATTATTTTTGCCGGGGAAGGGGAGGACTTTGCAGAAAAAGCCAGAGCTGCGGCTCAAACCCTGCAACAATCCATGGCTGCATTACTTCAAAACCGCTAAGCTATGCTCACCGGAATTCCTTTGTTACTGGCGATTATTGCCGCCATTGTACTAATTATTGTGCTGTCTGCCCGGTTGGGCGTGCATCCGCTGATTAGCCTTTTGAGCGCTACCTTATTTCTGGGGCTGATTGCCGGCATGCCACTCTCCGACCTGATTATAGCTATTAACGACGGCTTTGGCGGGCTGATGGGCTACATCGGGCTCATCGTGGTTTTCGGGAGTATCATCGGGTATATTCTGGAGAAATCGGGGGCTGCCCACCGGCTGGCGATTGCGCTGCTCAGTAGCGTAGGGCAGGGGCGCCCCGCCCTGACGATGTCGGCAATTGGAGCGATAACCAGCATTCCGGTATTTTGTGACAGCGGTTTCATCATCCTGTCCGGGCTGAATGACGCGGTCGCCCGGCAGTCGGGCGTTAAAAAGGGTGTGCTGGCGCTTTCCCTCTCTGCGGGGCTCTACACCACCCACACGCTGGTGCCGCCTACGCCGGGGCCCATCGCCGCTGCCGGCAACCTGGGCGCTGCGGACTATCTGGGCACGATTATGCTACTCGGGCTGTTGGTGGCCCTGCCTACGATGCTGGTTGCGGTGTTCCTGGCTAAGCGGCTGGGGCAGCAATTGGAGCTGCCGGAGTTGGTAAAGGAAGCTCCTGAGACGGATACATTACCTCCTTTGGGGCGCTCCGTTTTACCTATACTGCTCCCGATTTTGCTCATTGCCGCCGGTTCAGTCCTCAAGCTGCTGGGATACGAAGGGCCGGGAACACCGGTGCTGCTGTTTCTAAGTCATCCGCTCATTGCACTTATACTGGGCACAGTGGCAGCCCTGTGGCTAATGCCCAAATGGGACAGCCCTCACCTCAGCGGCTGGATAGGCGAGGGCATCAAACTGGCGGGTCCTATTCTCATTATAACGGGTGCGGGTGGTGCTTTTGGGGGCGTTCTGAAAGCCACACCGGTAGCGGAACTGGTGGAAGGCAGCCTGGGCAGTGGCGGTTATGCTGGAGCAGGTGTGCTGGTGGTCGCTTTTCTGATTGCTGCGTTTTTGAAGACAGCTCAGGGCTCCTCTACTAATGCGCTGGTGATTACCTCCTCTCTGCTGGCGCCGGTGGCCTTGCAACTCGGGATGGAAAGCCCGGTGGAACTGTCGCTGCTGGTGCTGGCGATTGGCGGTGGAGCGATGACGGTCTCTCATGCCAACGACAGCTACTTTTGGGTGGTCACGCAGTTTAGCGGCATGGAAATGCGGGAGGCGTACCGGAGTTTTACGCTTATTACGGCGGCGCAGGGGGTGACGGTTTTGGTGGGGGTTTTGATGTTGTATTGGGTTTTGGGGTGAGGGGGGGCACGCAGAGGGCGCAAAGGAGCGCAAAGTGAGGCTCGGAGATATCTAACCGATAAATATGATTATCACAACCTCAGTGCCCCAAAAAAGTGTTTTTTTTGTTTAAAAAATCTTTGACCTATGCGGTACCTATGGCTTAGCTTATTTACATGTTTTTTCTACGTTCAGGCGATTGCACAGCCCTATGTAGAAGGTGGACAGACCCGTCATCGCTTTGCGCAGTTGCTGGTCGGGGCGGACGCGGTATTCTTTCCGGCATCGGGGCAGACTTTCGCGCTGGATGGAGACGGCAGCTTGTCGGATTTTACGCCCAATGCAGCCCTTGTCCCGCGTATCAATATCGCAGGGACGCACTTTTGGGGGCACGCCAATTTCTACATCTCCATACCTGTTGCGAATGTGCTGGACAACAGTGTGCCATTTGGTGGCGATTACACCTTTAATCCCGGTGTGGAAACCGGTCTGCGGGTATACCCCTGGCGCATTGAGGAAAAGAAATTCCGGCCTTTCGTTGGTACTGCCTTTGCGATCAGTGACTGGCAGCAGAATAGTATTCGAGGCTCTGGGGCGTTTGCACATCAGGCGCGGTTTCCGGTACAGTTGGGGCTGACCTGGCAGCGGAAGCATTTGCTGTTTGAATTGGGAGCCGGGCAGTTTTTGAATAACCAAACGGACTATTATATCAATCTAAATGATGCAGTTGAGATTGAACTCCCCTCCACTTACTTCTGGCTGGGCTGCAACTGGCAGATTGAGACCACCCTCAGCGCAGAGCCCAATTGGGAAAATGGGAAAACGGCGGCTGCGGTGGAGCGCCTCGCGGAAAAGCGTGCCCTGAGTGGCTGGTCGGTCGCTGTGGGCCCCTCATCTGCCTTTGTACTGGGCAATTCCCCGCGCAATGATAAGCTGTACCCGGCGATAGGCCGCCACAGCGGTGCGGCAATCTTCCCGGAATTTGGGCTGGGCTACTACCACTATCCCTGGGATGCCCACCTGAACCTGGCTTTCCGGGCGAACCGGTCGGAGCGTTCGGCTTACGGCACTGCTCAGGTCCTGCAACGCCGGGCCTTAACCCTCGAAGCCTATAAATTCCTCTTTGATTACCATGGCTTCGTACCGTTTATTGGCCCCCACCTCAGCCGCGAGTGGCTCAGCATGGAAGAAACGGTACAGCGGTCTACACCCTACAAAGGAAGCGAAGTACAATGGGTGCCGGGCGTGAGCTTCGGTTGGGATATCCGCCCTAATAAGTTGCAGGGCTTCATCCTGCGCACTAATTTACGG
This sequence comes from uncultured Phaeodactylibacter sp., assembly GCA_964572415.1. Taxonomy (GTDB): domain Bacteria; phylum Bacteroidota; class Bacteroidia; order Chitinophagales; family Saprospiraceae; genus Phaeodactylibacter. The sequence goes on along the minus strand of CAZNHN010000137.1, from coordinate 6,196 downwards.
TATACGCCAACTCAAAATATAGGACCTGAGGGCGGAGTCTCCTTCCGGCAGCTGGAGTTCAACTTTATTCAGTTGGTGCTTTATCCCGGCAGGGTGAAGCGGATGCGGCGGGCATTGCGGTGATTATTTCTGTAAACCCTTTACCACCCCACCGCTTCCGTCTGCACCGGAATGCGCTTCAGGTGTGGCTTTTTGTTCAGGTAGCGCTGTATGAGGCGCGTGGTTTCCGGATTGCCGGCGTAGGGCGTAATGGCGTCCCGGAGATTGTCCATGCTGCCATTCAGCCCTTCCTCATCGAGGTAGCCAAAGCCCTGATAATTGCCTTGTTCGACGAGTATGACGGCAAATTCTCCGGGCTCCCGGCCTTCATCCAGCAGGAAAAAGTCCTCCTCGAATACCGTGGAAAGGACTTCTCTGGCTGCCAGGGCCCGCTCATTGTAGTCTTCCACTGATTCCTGTTCGGCACAGGCACCGTGGCACTGCTTGATGTGGTAGTGAAAGCAAGGACCGCTGTTGCCGGGCTGTAGTTTGCAAAGCCGGGCACAAAGCTCAAAGGCTTCCCGTACGCGGTTGAGGTGATTGCGGGCGTGGGCAAACTTGGGGTATTCCGAAATGACCTGCAGGGTTTTCCGGCGGGCAGCATCAGCCTGAGTCGCTTCATAGCAAATGTAGCCGGCTTCGTCCGTAAAGGTATGCACGAGATAGGGGAAGCGACGCACCCGCTGTGCCCGGTTGATGGGCGGGTGGAGGCGTTTGATCTCGTGGCTTTCCAGCAAAAGGGCCACCAGCTCGCTGCCGGTAATTTCGTAGGAAATATCGTGCACATGCCGCTGCAGTTTCCCCGCTTTCTCTGTTTTGTCAGCGAAGTGCTCGGCAATGCGTTTTTTGATATTGATGCTCTTGCCTACATAAACTACTTCCCCTTTGGCGTTATGCAGATAGTAGACCCCGCATTCCTCCGGCAGGGCGTGCATCTTTTCCAGGTCGAAGGACTTGGGCAGCAGGGATTCTTTGATGCCGAGGTTGACCATGTCCAGGACCTGTTCCTGATTACTTTCTTTAGTTAGAATGCGGCGCAAAAGCTCCGCCGTAGCCAGGGCGTCATCCAATGCGCGGTGGCGGGCATCCGCTTTCCAGCCCATCCATTTGATGAGGTTGCCCAGGCTGTAGGACGGCAGGCCAGGAAAGGCTTTGCGGCTCAGCCGGACCGTGCAGAGGTTCCTCCGGGAATAGGTATAGCCCAGCCGTTTGAACTCCTCCCTCAGGAAGCTGTAGTCAAAGCGCACATTATGCGCCACGAAAATGGCGCCTTCCGTCATTTCCACTATCTTTCGGGCAACTTCGTAGAATTTGGGCGCGTCTTGCACCATTTCCTGCGTAATGCCCGTTAGTTGTGTGATGCCGTAGGGGACGTAGCACTCGGGGTTGACCAGAGAGCTGTAGGTGTCGAGGACTTGCTGCCCGTCGTGAAGGACAATGCCCACTTCGATGATTTTGTGGCGGGAAGCCCGCCCCCCGGTAGTCTCCAGGTCGACAATCGCGTAACGCTTGGGTTGCATAGTTTTATCTCCGTAAATAAGCTCTATTTAAAAACAATATGTTGTGAAGTTAAAAATTTTGTTTGTAATACTGGGCTTTTTGCCACTAAATTGTGCAAAAAGTGTGTCAGAAAAGGCGGTACAGCCGGTTGATATACCATCGGCGGCGGACATCGATAGCGCGCTCGTGCTTGGCGCAGCGCGAATGGGTGCCTATTTGCCAGCCTTGCAGAAAGCCAAAGGCGTGGGGCTGGTCGTCAACCCAACCTCGATGGTGGGCCACACGCATCTGGTGGATACGCTCCTGGCTCAGGGCGTCAACGTCCGACAAATCTTCGCACCGGAGCATGGCTTCCGGGGCACGGCTGATGCCGGAGAGACGGTGACAGACGGCAAAGACAAACAAACGGGCCTGCCCATCATTTCCCTGTACGGCGACAATAAAAAGCCGAAACCGGCCCAGCTGCAAGGTTTGGATGTGGTGGTATTCGACATTCAGGATGTGGGGGTGCGCTTTTACACCTACATTTCCACCCTGCACTACGTCATGGAGGCTTGTGCAGAACAGGGCATCAAAGTCCTGGTCCTCGACCGTCCCAACCCTAACGGGCATTACGTAGACGGGCCAATCCTTGACCCGGATTTCAAGTCCTTCGTAGGCATGCACCGGGTGCCCATTGTACATGGCATGACGGTTGGGGAATATGCCAAAATGGTCAATGGAGAAGGCTGGCTGAAGGGCGGCATCAAGTGCGAACTGGAAGTGGTGCCCTGCCTAAACTACACCCATTCCACGCCCTACGAATTGCCGGTAAAGCCCAGCCCGAACCTGCCCAATAACCGCTCCATTTACCTTTATCCGTCGCTCTGTTTTTTTGAAGGCACGGTGGTCAGCGTAGGGCGGGGGACGAACACCCAATTCCAGGTCTACGGCCATCCCGACGCCACTATTGGCGATTACTACTTCACGCCGGAGCCCATGCCGGGCGCCAAATATCCCAAACTGGAAGGCAAGCGCTGCCGCGGCTTCTCCCTGGCCACCACTGCACCTGAGCACATTCGACAGCAAGGCTACCTGAACCTCGACTACCTCGTTGATTTCTACCAAGCCTACCCGAATAAGGCGAACTTCTTTCTGGAGACCCTCTTCATCGACAAGCTGGCGGGCACAGATGCCTTGCGCAAAGCCATTATCGCCGGTCAATCGGCGGAGGAAATCCGGGCCTCCTGGGCAGAAGGGCTGACGGCTTACCGGGAGATGCGGGAGGGGTATTTGCTGTATCCCTGACTTCGCAGCGTGTTAGGGTGCGCATTCCCTTCGCGCCCTCACTTCAGCTCGGTGCTCTTGTCGTATCCCGGTTTTACCGGGATACGGCAGGTTTCCATGGCAGAAGCTGGAGCAGAGCGCTTGGCAATTTCCGGGTTTAAGCTCTACCCCAGCAGTAAAGCCCTCCTGTTGTGTCCCGGTTTTACCTGTATCCGGCAGGTTCTACCTGGGAAAGCTGAGGCAGAGCGCTTGGGAAGGACCAGGCTCAAGCTCTACCCCAGCAGCCTAATGCTCCTGTCGCGGAGCTTACCTCGTGGGTACTTTACCGGTATCCGGCAGATTTCCTGGCAAAACCGTGTAACCGGCAAACGGATAGCTCATCATGCCTTTCAGTTTTCTGCTCCTGAAGTGTTAAAAATTAGGAGCTCCTGTTTTTTTTGCATCTTATATGGTACATTGTTTAAGCTATGAAAAAACCTCTCTTGCCAACTATGTCCATCAAAATTTTGAGTGTGATTTCTTTTTTCCTCCGTGTAGGTGTTTGCCTGGTGGCCCACGCTCTAATGATTCAGAACATATCAGCTCAAAACCTGGTGCCGAATCCGTCCTTTGAGCTGGTAATTGATGATCCGGAATTCAGGCCAACAGGGGTCAATAGTTCTGTAGACTGGTTCAAATTGCTGTTTACGACAGAGTTTTTTCATCGGTCTTATGCTTCTATTGCCAGTGTGCCGGCTAATCAACGTGGATTTCAGGAACCTTATATGGGAGATGGATATGCAGGCATTATTGTTTATCCTTTGCATTCCCGGGAGTTTCTTGCAGTGCAGTTGACAGCGCCATTGGAGCCGGGAGAGGTTTATACCCTGAGTTTTCAGGTTAGTCTTTTGGAGCGGTCAAAGTTCCGGACTGATGATTTTGGGGCTATGCTGTTGCACAACCGACCTGAACAGGACAGCTTGAGCAGGTACCATTATTCGGTAAAAAACCTTGAAGGTCGTGTCCTTTCGGATACTGCCGGATGGATGGAAATCCGGGGGCAGTACCTGGCTGAGGGTGGCGAAGAATACCTGCTTATTGGTAATCTATACGATCAGGCACGTACCACTTTTGAGGAAACAGGGGTTGGGAATGCTTTGCCCTGGGCTTACTATTATGTAGATCAGGTCGTGTTGGAACGATGCGGAGAAACAGGCAGCTATGTCACACAATTGCCTCCAAAAGATACTGTGATTTGCGATAGTGGCAGTGCAATGCTCGAAGGGTTGCCTGATGCAGATGGCTATTACTGGGTTGGGGAAGGTACCGAACCTGTGCTGCAAACCCGGAGGCCAGGAAGGTATATGCTCAATCATTACTATGGATGTGATATCCTCCAGCAGTCTTTTACCGTTGAAACCGATGGGTGTTTCTGTGATATAACCTTTCCTTCTCCCAGCCGGCTGCCTGCCGAATTGCGTCCTTTACCTTCCCGTAATGTGGAAAGTTACACCCTTGAACTCTTCAATGCCGCCGGGCAGAAAGTCTGGTCAGGCGATCAGGAAAGGCTAAGCCAAACAAAGCTTTCTTTGGCTGCGGGCATTTATTTCTGGCGCGCAAGGCTTGATTGCTTTAGGGAGTTGGATCAACAGCCGTTTCAGCGTACCACGAGCGGTCGCATATTATTTGTGGATTAGGGCTAGGGGTGAGGAGGTTTGCTCTGTAGGTCAAGCTGGGGCAGAGCGCTTGGGAAGTGCCGGGCTCAAGCTCTACACCAGCAAGCTCATTGCTCCTGTCGTAGAGCTTTCTGCTCTGCGGCAGGTTCTACTTGGAAAAGCTGGGGCAGAGCTCCTGAAAAAGCATTTTATACTCCTAATATGCTCATTTAGGCCCACATAGTGTAATTTTAACACTAAATCACCCCTCCCCCTGAGATAAGTCACTGCGGAAGTGTGCTGCCTTTTGTTCCTTGCGGGCAAAAGCATGACGATATGAAACGGTTCCTGCAAATTTTGGTGGTGTTGATGATGGGATGGAGCGTGCTGCAAGGGCAGGGCGTACTGCGGTACAACCTGGATACCACCGGGCAGACTTACCTCAAAGCCAGTCTTCGCGCCCAGCTCTGGGAGTACTTCGATGTATCCATCCGCCGTTTGAGGATGAACTTCTGCGGGCAGCTGACGCCGGAGCTTTTCGTTTACGCTGGTTTTGGCAATAACAATCTCAACTACCGCAACAGTGCAGACTTTCAAATCGGGGTGTTGGATCTTTACGCAGAGTATGCCTTTCACTGGGCCCTGGCCGTTGGTTTTGGGAAATCCGGCTACCACGGGCTGAGCCGCCTGAATTTGCGCAGCAGCCGGTCCATGCTGGGGCTGGATGCGCCCCTGTTTTCCCTCTACTCCGTTAACCAGACCGACCACCTGGGGCGCAACCTGGGCATTTGGGTGAAGGGGCAGGCTGGCAACTGGGATTACCGCGCCGTCATGAACAATCCGATAAAGTACGATAGTGGCGACCCCGGTGTCTACGCTGACTGGGCCAATACCCGTCCCCGTCAACGCTGGTCCTTCTACCTCAAGCATCAGTTTGCTGACCATGAGGGGAACGGGCCCTTTGGGGCCGGTACTTACCTGGGCAAAAAGAAAATCTTCAACCTGGGCGCAGGCTTTGCCTGGCAGCCCCGCGCGATGTGGACGGGCAGCGCGTTGAGCCCCGATTACCATGATATGTTCCACTTTGCCGCAGACCTGTACGTGGAGTGGCCCGTGTTTAAGGGCACTGCCGATGCGTTCACGGCATATCTCGGCTTCTTCAATTATGACTTTGGGCCTGGCTACCTGCGCAACCTTGGCGCTAATAATCCTGCCACCGGCTTATTACTCAGCGAAGCCAGCTTCAATGGCACCGGCGCTGCCTTCCCAATGATCGGTACCGGGCAGGTGCTGTTTTGGCAAACCGGCTATTTATTGCCAAAAGGGGTCACGCCAACTCAAGCCCGCCTGCAGCCCAATGCCTCTGTGGAATACGCCCGTTACGACCGGCTTTCCGACCCTATGCTGGCCTATGAGCTGGCGGCCAACCTGTTGTTCAACGGGCACAACAGTAAGCTGACGCTGGGCGCACAGAACCGCCCCATTTTCCAGGCACAGGAAAACGGCGTCTTCGAAACCGACCGGCTCTGGATGGCGGTCTTGCAGTATCAGGTGGAGATCAATTAGAAGTTGACTTCCAGGATGAAATGCCTCGGTAGAGCCAATTCACGGATTGTGCCGATTTTCTTAAGAAAGAATTGCGTACTTTCATTGTATCAATAATGCGCACCCCGATGAAGAAGGTTTTTACATTACTGCTATTTGGCCTCCTGCTCTCTTCCTGCTCCTTTGAACAGGTGCTGCTTAAAGGTACCAAG
>CAZNHN010000136.1:0-15694 GCA_964572415.1 uncultured Phaeodactylibacter sp. | reverse complement strand
GATACAGTTTCACCAAGGCAGAGGCTCAGGTTTTCACTGACAGCTATTGCCGGTGCCTCGGCATCGAGGACAGTTATCTGTACCTGGTCTTCGAGAGGGCAGTTGTCCGTAAACAGTGTCACCGGGAGGGTGTAAACGCCTGCTTCTTCCGCTATAATAAACGGATTGGGGCAGTCCGTACAGCTTAGGCCAAGTCCAGTGGGAGGAGTCCATTCGTAGGTTGCATTCAAAAAATTACTGCCTGCAGTAATTTGGATTTCTTCGTTGCGGCAAACGGTAATATCCGGGCCCGCATCCAAATCATAAACCTGTACCAATACACTTACGGTATCCGTGTAGCAAACAGCATCTATAAGGCCCACGTATTCGGTAGTTTCAGTAGGAGTGGCTATAGGGTCAGGGCAATCATCGCAAGACAGCGAAGCCGTATCCTTAAGCCAGGTGATATTATTGACAGAAGTCTCCAGAAAGAGCTGTATACTCTCGCCCTGGCAAATTGCGGTATCAGTGTTGAGTAAATCTATCGGAGTCGGCGCAAGCACCTCTGGGTCAGAAGCGGACCAGTCAACGGAAATAGCTCCACTCTGAATGTCGTCGCCCCAGTCATTGATCAGTACCGCATAGACTTCACCGGGCTGACAATCGATTACGGAAGCAAAATCGTCCAGGTTGCCATTCGGATCTTCAGGCGTACAGTCATATTCATCAATCACCTCGATACCGGTGACGGGATGAATGCTGGCCAGTCCCGTTGGGTCGGCTCCTCCCGCGTAGGAAGAACGGATGGGCTGGTTGTTTTCTATAAATTGAACGATGGCATCGGGGTCATTACAAACCTCATCTTTGTCCAGTGGCCCCCAAACCTGAAAATCAATATCAGAGGCTTCCTCCGGCAGGTTGGCAGCCTCTACAGTAAAACCGAAGGGGCCTGCGGCCTGCGCTTCTATTGTGAACCAGTAGTAATTTGGATTTGCTGAACCGGTGTTACCCCAGCAACCGTCGTTTACGCCCGGATTAAACGCAATGTCTTCAAAGCCTTGATTAAAACTGAAAATCGAGGGTAGGTTGTCTGGCGAAATACAGCCATTCAGGGGATTGCAGAGGGCATTCACCAAAGAAGGCTCCAGATTGCACTCCGCTTCTGTGATAGATAAGTCAAACTCAGTACAACCTGTACCATTTGCAACAATAATATAATAGGTGCCTGCCTCTTCAAAGTTAGCACCGAAGGCTGCACCGGCATCTCCCACGCCAACGCAGTCTGTATCCGGGTCAAGAGGTGGCCCGTCGAGAATAAGGACGCCTGTGCCTGCATTTGCACCACCGACTACCACATCAGCACAAAAGCCACCATCTGTGGTATAGGAAAATACGAGGTCAGGCCCATTTAGGAAAGGCGTTGGGCCACAAGCCGATGAGGCAATGGTTGCGGCAGCACCACAGGTTGTATATCCACTGCCTTCAAAGGGTAGCCCGCTAATGACAGTAGGGTTATCTGCTGAAGAACCGCTACATCCAATCGGGCTGCAATTCCAGGTGAGTTCAAACCCGGGGGCAGTAGCTGATCCGTCCGAGGTGAATTGTATGGTTACAGAGGGTTCTGAAGTTTGAATGGTGATAGGATCTGCATTACCTCCTGTATAACTGCCTAAAAGCGTGCCAGTGGCATTGGGGCCTGCATAGATGTTTAGAAAGTCAAAGTTGTTCTCAATTTGGAAGTCCTGAATCTGAATTTCAAGACATTCAAACAGGGTGGAAGGCGTGATGGTGAAAGTAGCGTTCTCGCCATTGCTGTAATCTTCATCAGGACCTCCGGAGTCATATAGCGTACCGAAACAAGCGGAGGTAAAGGTTTCGTCACCAATATTGATTGCAGGTACATACTCCTCGATGCAGAGCCGGAAATCTCCGGCATTAGGCGTAGCGGTGGGAGAGTAGTCGTTTACCCGAACGAAGTAAGTCGTGTTGGGCGTCAGCCCGATGATGTCTATCTGGGCTGTGGCTTCTCCATCAGCTGCAGACGCACAGAAGGAAAGGTCAGCGAGCCCGTCGAACATGCACTCGCCACGGTAAAGGTTGATCTGTGGATTAAGGATAGTACCATTAGGGCCATCTGTAGCTCCCTGTAGAGTGATGGTCACATCAATGATATCCTCAGTAGTTGTAAAGGAAAACCATACATCGCGGTCGACACTACCTCCATTGAAACAGCCCGGGATGTTCCCTGAACCTATATCAGAAGGCGTTGCATCGATATTGTTGTAGATTTCGTCACCGCAGGACGGAAGAGCCCCAAGGGAAATTAAGCCGTCGCAGTCATCATTGACGGGTTGGGCAGAGAGGACGGATTGCAGCAACAGTAGTAGAGTGAGTGTGGAAAGTATTCTCATGCTTACCAGATTAATGTTTGTTTTTTTTAGCCTAAATCAGGTTTGAACTTGGCTAAAAATAATCAAAATTTAAAACACTGACTCTTCCATTTTTGGCTAAGGTCGCACAGGCAACCTAAATCCCTGTTACAGAGGGGCTATGAATGAAGTCCGCAACCTCGTGTATCAAGTCCGGGTTTTTCATCAGCCGATAGTGCCCGTAACCTCTGGCAATGAGCATACTGGCATTATCCCAGGCCTTAAAAACGGAGTGGGCTTCTGCGATTGAAACGACTGAATCTTGCTCATCGTGCACAATTAAAACCTGGCCAACACTTTTGGTAATATTAGCATTTGAAGTATCAGCATGGTGGAGCGGGAATTTTACTTTTTGTTCAATATAGCGAATGAATTCCCGGGCGGCAGGAGGCGGCACATTGAGCGTCTCCATCGCATTATTCAGTACCTTTTCCATCTTGTCAGGTACACCAATAAGTACCAGCTTTTCCACTTTGATTGAAGCGTCCAGGTTGGAGAGTGCAAAGGCGGTAGATGCTCCTCCAAAGGAATGGGTAATGATACCATGAACCCCACCAACCTGATTGATTATGGCCCGGACTGCGCCGCCAAAGTGGGGCAGATTGGTACGTTTCCCATCAGAATTACCGTGGGCAGGGCCATCAAAAGTGACAACCCGGAAGCCTTTTTCCAGCAGCGGGGGTACGAAAGTGCGCAGGGCTGTGCCCCGGGATTCCCAGCCGTGAACCAAAAGTACGGTGCGCCCACCGTAGCCCCACTCATAGCCTTTTAATAATTGTTTCCCATACATGAACTCAAAAAGCCGGGCACTCTCAAGTAAGGGGTCACTGGTCTTGTGCCGGGCACGTATACGGGGAGTGGAGAAAAACCGGTAAGCCAGTTTGGCCATTGGTTTTGGAAATAGGTACCCGAAAATACCGAAAAGGAGCCGGACGACCTTAAGCAGAGGGGGATATTGAACGGGTTGCTCCGGAGATGGGTCCTGGTAATCGGAAGAGAGATAGCGAATGGTTTTTGTAGTCGGCATATTGGGATGTTTAGGGATAAAGAAGGTTGATCCGCTCTAAAAGAAGTTGAGCTACCGGATTAAAGTAACGGCTGTCTTTATAAAGCTGAGCCAGCATTATGCCGCCTTCCAGTGTTGCAATGAACTGTGTGGCAAAATCCTCAGGTTTTATTTCCGGGCGGACCAGCCCTTTAGCCTGTCCGGCGCTAAGGGTGGCAATAATTCGTTCCTGCCAGAGATTTACTGCCCTAATCGCATATTCCCGGAGTAGTAAGTTGCCGTCATCGGCTTCAATGGCTGTATTTTGAATAGGGCAACCTCCTTCGACTGGTGGCTGGGCAGCATGCTCTTTGTAAAAGTAAACCACGGCCTTTAGTTTGTCAATAGGGTGCTCAATGACCCGGGTTCGGGCTCTGACCTGGCGATGGACTTCCTCTACAGCGTGCTGAAATGCAGCCACAGCAATGTCCTCCTTGCTTGAGAAATTACCGTAGACTCCTCCCTTAGACAATCCGGTCGCTTTTATAATGTCTCCCATAGAGGTGCCGGCAAATCCTTGCTGGTTAAATAAAGCCGCGGCTTTTTCAATGATTTTTTGACGTGTTTGTTCTGATTTCGGCATTTTTACTACGACGTTGATTGATACAAAAATAAACCGATCGGTCTGTTTTTCCAATCTCAACGTCATTTTTCTAAAAATCTGGTGATTCAGGTTGGTCTCAGAATAAAGCCATACCTTCAGCAGCCTATGAAAAAGGTCTTTTTACATACAGGCAGCAATCAGGGCGACCGGCTTTTGAATCTGGGGAAGGCTCGCCTGGCGTTACAGCAATCTGTAGGTACGGTTATTCGGTCTTCCCGGATTTACGAAACCGCAGCCTGGGGGCTGGAGGGGCAGCCAGACTTTCTTAATCAGGCTATTGAGGTACATACAGAACTGGAACCGGTGGTGTTGCTGGAAACCGTTTTGGGCATAGAACAGGAAATGGGCAGGGTGCGCATTCAAAAATGGGGGCAGCGCCTTATTGATATTGATGTTTTGTATTACGATAACCTTATTTGGGAGAGCGATCAGCTGACTTTGCCTCATCCGCATATTCATGAGCGCAACTTTGTACTACTTCCTCTTCTGGACATTGCTCCCGGCTTCATACACCCCAGGCTTAAGAAGACGACCCGTGAACTGCTGCAGTCTTGCACAGACCCCCTTCCTGCCCGTCCCTTCGGGTCTGCTGAATAGCGAACCTTCTGTTCGGTATCTCGTTTGGTACGTATGAAACCCACCGTCGCAATTGCCGGAGCCACGAGCTTCATTGGTCGCTGGTTTATGGAGCGTTACCGGCACAAATACAGGTTTATTGCCCTTAGCCGGAAATCAATGTCACCGGAACAAACCGACCCTGAGGTCGAGTGGCGACAAGTTGACCTGTACTCGCTTTCTGGTAGCAGAGATGCATTGAAAGGGGCAAACTTTGCGCTGTATTTGGTTCATTCCATGCGCCCCTCCACCCGCCTCAACCAAGGCTCATTTGACAATACTGATTTGCTGTTGGCTGATAACTTTGTCAGAGCAGCTGAAGTTAACGGCGTGCAACAAATTGTTTTTCTCAGTGGAATTCTGCCGCAACAGCCTGTGCCGGACTACCGGCCGCTAAGGAGCCGGGCAGAAGTAGAGGCAACCCTTGAAAGCACTTCCGTTCCACTGACTACGCTCAGAGCTGGAATCATTATAGGCCCCGGAGGAACCTCCTTTAAGATTATCAACAGGTTGGTGGACCGGTTGCCGGTTATGCTCTGTCCAAAGTGGACGCTATCCAAAACCCAGCCTATAGGTCTTGACGATACTCTGAGGGTGATAGACAGGGTAATTGGCAACGCAGACTATCATGACAGGGAGTACGAAATTGGCGGGAAAACGGTAACTACCTATTTTGATATGTTGAAAGCACTGGCCCGGCTCAAAGGAAAAAAGCGCTGGATTTATGCGCTGCCTTTCAACCTGCCCGGGCTTTCCCGGCTTTGGGTAGCTCTTTTCTCCGGGCTTAGCCCTACTTTAGTTTCTCCCCTGATAGCAACGCTGCGCTGGGACCTTAGGGTAGAGTCCAACCCTGTTATGAACGAAGTTCCTCCTGCCCAGACCTATGAACAGGCAGCCAAACAGGCACTGGAGCAAAGCAACATAGTTCCGGATGCCCCCCTTGCAAAGAATCAGCGGCAGCGGGAAGAAAAAAATACGGTGAGAAGTGTGCAGCGGCTGCCTAATCCGGGTGGGCATTCTGCGATTTGGGTGGCAAGACGCTATCAGACCTGGCTTCCAGGCCACTTTCGTTATATTCTAAAAGCAGATCAGCGGGGGCAAACCACGGTATTCCGAATCGGAAGTTTTGAACTGCTGCACCTTAAATTTATTCCGGATCGGAGTGATGCGAAACGTCAGCTCTTTTACATTGTAGGAGGACGGCTGGTCAAGCGGCGCGATCACGGCTGGCTGGAATTCCGAAGTGTGCTGGATGGCAAATACGTTATTGCAGCAATCCACGAATTTGTGCCCCGGCTGCCCTGGCTGGTCTACAATATATCACAGGCGCTGGCTCATTTGTGGGTAATGTATCACTTTGGGCGTTACCTCAATTCCCAGCCTCTTGAGCGTCCTGACGATCATAACGTTCCACTCTCCGACGGCTCTTAAGGGGCATGTAGCGGTAAGGGCGATCCTGAAAGTCGGTAACCAGGGAATCGGCCTCGCGGGTCAGGTTAGAGAGGTTGCGGTACAGAGCTTCATCTTTCATGAGTTGTCCAAGGGTGCCCTCTCCGGAATTTATGCCATCCACCAGGCCAGACACGCCGGCTATTGCCTTATTGGCATTTTCAAGTGTCCCTTTCAATTCCTGAATGGAAGCATTGATTTCGCTCACTGTTTTTTCCAAATCCGCAGCCACCAATTGGCTACTCAGGCTGTCTGCATTGGCGATAATTGCTGCAATCCTGGCATTATTCTTTTCCAGGTTTCCGGTAATGGATTCCACATTTTTCAGTGAAGCTGAGATGTTGCCTGAAGACCGGCGCATGAGCTGATCAAGCTGCGCAGTGGAAGAGTTTAGGTTGGCCATGGTGGCATCCAGGTTGCGCATGGTGTTGGCAATGGGCGATTGGCTTTCCTCACTAAGCAGAGCATAATTAAGGGTGTCGATAACTTTTTGCAGGCTTTTTTGAAGGATGGCGGCGTAATCGCCAACGGCTTCTTCTCCGACCATAGAGTCCAGCAACCCTCTGAATTCACCTTCAAGGGTGTCCCCCGGCTCTGCACAATCCTCACCGGAGCAGGGGGTGTCGTACATAAGTTTTACCGCTTTGCCTCCCATAAAGCCTGTTGCCACTATAACTGCCCGGGTATCTTTGGGGATGGTCATGCCTGGGTTAAGGTCCAGGATCACTTCTACGGTCCGGTCAACGTCATTAAGCAGGTCAACTTTGGCTACACTGCCTACAGAAACACCATTGATGAAGACCTGGGTGCCCACTTGCATTCGGTCTACTTTGGGATAATATACTTTATAAGTGTTAGATTTTAGCAGGACATTTTTGCCCATGATAAATTTATAGCCCCAATAAGAGACGGCGATGGCTACAATAGCGAGGAGACCTACCTTTACTTCGTTTGACATGGTCGATTTAGTTTAAGCGTGGCAAAGGTATAGCCCTTTTACGGGAAACGGTAATTTTCGGTCGTTTACTTCTTGCTATGGTGTCCCAATTGCCCGGTGTACTTCGTCCATAGATATTCTTGCCCCATTCCGGTAGGCGACAATGAACGCACCTGGGAAGCCCCGGTTTTCAAGTGCAGTCCTGGCCTGATAAGCATTTTGAAGGGTCGTGAAATTCTTAGCCTGATACTTGAAATAGCCGTCCTCCTGAACGACCTCTATCAGGTAACCGGTATTATTCCATTTCGGGTGGTCGGTGTCAAGTGGCTTTTGAGAAGCGGCCAGTTGAACATGCAGGCTTATACCAATATCATCAAGACTAGCTGGTCCGGGAAGAGGGCGGGTATCCGGGGCTTTTTCAGGCTGCGGGGTCATCGGCTGTATGGATCGCTCGGGCTGAACTTCCACCTGTTCTGCTTTGCGCTCGGAGGTTTTCATGGCTACCCGCTGCTTTTCAGGAACCGGCGATTGGGTAGGCGGAGCACTGTTTTCCGGAGACCGGGCTACAAGGTAGCGCCCGCTAGCCAGAGGTGCAGGAGTGCTTTCCTGCTTTTTTTTGGGCACTGGTTGTTCCTTTTTTGGACTGATTTTTACAGGGAGGTTTATTTGAGCTCTTGCAAGTGGCTGGGCTTCCGGGCTGTTTTCGACATGCCTGCGGTAATCCTCAAAAGCCGCGATCATGGCTCCGGAGATGATCGCCTGCCCTTCTTCTGTCATTAGAAAAGCTTCTTCAGCATAGTTGCTGAGGAAACCTGTTTCCACCAGCACGCTCGGCATGGTTGTTTCCTTAAGGACTACAAATCCTGCCTGCTTAACGCCCCGGCTCTTGCGGTTAGCTTTTGCAAAGTGGCCTTCCACCTTCTCTGCGAAAAGAATGCTTTGTTCGAGGTACGCACTTTGGAACATATTAAGCATGATGTGCCCCTCGGGGGAATTAGGGTCATAGTCATAATTCGCTTCGTAGTTTTCCTCCAGCAGAATGGCCGCATTTTCCCGCTTGGCTACCTTGAGGTTGTGCTCGGCAGTATGCAGCCCCATCACATAGGTCTCACTGCCCTTCGTAGCGGATGAGCCAGGCATGTAATTACAGTGGATGGAAATAAATAAGTCGGCATCGTTTCGGTTGGCGATGGCAGCGCGTTCGTGGAGGGGGATGAAAACATCAGAGTCGCGGGTGAGAATGACATTTAGGTCGGGATAGTGGGTCCGCATGTCCTGCGCAAGTTTTAGGCTTATGGCCAAAGCCAGGTGCTTTTCCCGGGAATGTCCGCCCAGGCAGCCTGGGTCATGGCCGCCGTGCCCGGGGTCTATCACCACAGTTTTGATCCGGTAATCAGGTGGAAGCCCCAGCGCTTTTCGAAAAGCCGGAAAGGGAATTGGTAACCCTTTAGAGAAATCCTCCGATAATCTGGCAGGTTTTATAACTTTGCCGCGCCTGTGCAACGGGCAGCCCGAATAGTCGGAGCCCGAATAGCAGGCAGCCTCCGCCATAGCCGGCGCCGGAAAGGATAATGAAAAGTTAAACCCGGTACCGGTAAACGGCAAAGCGAGTAGAAACAGCGTTGGTAGAAAGGTTACCGCTTTCGTCATAAGCACAACTTAGAATTGTATCCTTGAAGACAAAGTTACCAATAATTATTGTATTCCTTTTGGGCATCTTCCCTCATTTGCAGGCACAGGAGCCTGTGAATGAACGGGATAAACGACCGCCATCGGCTCAAATGCAGTTGGACAGTGCAGCCCGTGCCTTGCAGCGGGATACTTTGCCTTTCGGTACCAACAAGGTAACGGCTTCCTTAGATACACTTCCTGGGGATACCTTGTTGCCCCGTCGGCGCCAATCCCGCGAAATTTCATTTTCCAAGGACTCCCTCGACGCTCCTGTACAATACTCCGCTGTTGATTCCATGGTCTATGATATTGCTAATCAGCGGGTTCACTTATACGGGGAGGCAGAGGTGTCTTACACTACAATTAACCTGAAAGCCGATCATATTATTTTTGACTGGCAGACCAATATTGTCACCGCTTCTGGCATGCCGGACAGTTTGGGGCAGCCTGCTGGTTTGCCGGAATTCTCTGATGCCAGCCAGAGTTTTACCGCAGATAGCATGCGGTATAATTTCTCCACTAAAAAAGGCGTGGTATACGATGTGGTGACGACCCAGAATGATGTGGTGGTCCGTGGTCAAAAGTCTAAGTTCATTACTCAGGAGGCGCGTGATAGTACGGAAGAGGATCAGAACGTAGTGTATAGCTCCAATGCCATCTTCACCACCTGTACGCACGAAGAACCGCACTTTGGTATCCGTAGCCGGAAGCAGAAAGTTGTCCCCAATAAACTGGTAGTAGTGGGGCCTTCCAACCTGGAAATCATGAACGTGCCTACGCCGGTTTGGCTGCCTTTCGGGTTTTTCCCGATACCGCAGGGGCGTTCCACCGGGTTGCTTTTCCCGCGCGATTACCAATATTCGCCGCAGTGGGGCTTTGGTCTGGAGGGTATTGGATGGTACTTCCCGCTGGGCGACCACTTTAATTTGTCCCTTACCGGAAATATCTACCTCAAAGGAACCTGGGGAGTCAATGCCCTTTCCAATTACAATAAGCGCTACAAATATAACGGCAACTTCAATATCGGCTACGATGTCCGGCGAAGTGAAGATGCGGAAGGAAATATCTCCCGCCCGAGGTCATTCATCTTTCAATGGAGCCATCAGCAGGCACAATCTGCCCATCCAACGATTAACTTCGGAGGGTCTATTAATATACAGAGTAACAATTATCAGCAGCGGGTCCTCAACGATCAGCGGATCCTTGAAAACCAATTGCGGTCCAACCTGAATTTTCGGAAAAACTGGCGGGACAAGCCGATCAACCTGACGGCTTCCTTCAACCACAACCAAAACTCAAATACCGGCGATGTGACTGTGAGTTTTCCAAACATCCGTTTTCAAACACAGGCCATTAACCCCTTTAAGCGAAAAAACCGCACAGGGCCCGAAAAGTGGTACGAGGCTATTACCTTCCGTTATGATGCTGAGGCCCGCAACCGTTTTCAGGCTAAGGATTCCACGCTATTCACGCAGGAGACGATAGAAAATGCCCAGTTTGGAATGCAGCAGCGGGCCAATCTTGGTACGTCCTTCAAAGTGCTGAAATACTTCAACCTCAACCCCGCTGTTAACTACGATGAGGTATGGTACCTGCGGACGCTGCGCCGGGACTTTGATCCCACAGCACTGGAGTTAGACACAACGAACGTGGGCGGCAAGGCAACGGTAGATACCGTGTCCTTTGGTGAAATCACTGAACGGCAGGTGGGTGGTTTCGAGGCCTACCGGCAATTCAATGCGAGTGTAAGCCTAAACACACAGATTTTTGGAACCATGCGCTTCGGTCAGGGATGGCTGCGGGGCATTCGCCATGTCATGAAACCAAATATCTCCTTCGGCTACACTCCGGATTACACCAATCCTGATCTGGGCTATTTCCGTGAAGTACGTGACCCAAGAAGCAGAGACGAATTTGATACCTATTCTATATTCCAGGGCGGTATTTTTGGCAGCCCTTCGACTGCAGGTCAACAGATGAGCATAGGCTACAGCCTGAATAACATTTTCGAGGCCAAATATTTTTCCAAAAAGGATTCTACTGAGGAGAAGCTCAAATTATTTGACAACATCATCGTGTCCGGCAATTATAACTTCGCAGCGGATTCTCTTAAATGGAGCCCGGTCAACGTTTCGGGTACGACCCGGATGTTCAAAGGGATGACGACCGTGGGCCTGCGTGCCACTTTTGATCCCTACCGGGTGAATCAAAATGGGCGGCGGGTTGATGACCTGTTGTGGGAAACTGAGAACCGCTTATTGCGCTTTGATCAGGCAACGGCTCGTTTCAATACCAACCTGACCGTGGGAAAAATTCGGGCATTATTCCAGGGTGATCAGGAAGAAGAAGTCTACGATGCAGAGGCTGAACTGGAAAGGCAGGAAAGAGGCTTGCAGCGGGTGGAAGAAAAAGACTTCCTGAGTTTGTTTGAGAATTTCCGGATCAGCCATAACCTTTCCCTTAACTGGGAAGGGATGCCGGACGGGCGCGACACCTTCTTTGTAGCTACCAACACGATCAACTGTAGCGGCAGTATTCAACTGACGCCCAATTGGTTTATCAATGTCGGGAACTTTGGATATGATTTTGTGCGAAAAGGCATTACCTACCCATCTGTAGGCTTTCAACGTGACCTCCACTGCTGGGAAGCTGGTGCAAACTGGCAGCCGCTGCGGGGCACTTACAGCTTCTACATCCGCGTTAAACCAGGCTCTTTGGACTTCCTCAACATACCTTACAACCGAACGAACGGAGATGGGCGGGGGCAATTTTAAAAAGCGGGCGGAAGCTGGGTATCATACCAACTTCCGCCCGCTAACTTCGTCGTATTATGGTTGCTGTAGTTTGCTAAGCTACCTGCCGACGCTGCTGCATCCGCACCAACATGCTCATGAACAGCCCAATCATCATCATCGTTGAGCCCAGCCAGAACAGGTTGATGCCCGGGAATTCGATAGCCTCCAGCACAATATAATCGGCACGCAGGGAGTCGGTGGCCACCTCGAATGGGATCGGGTGCTCACCTCCGGTTTCTGACTGCCCGATCATAACCTCCACGGTTTCTTCCTGTGGATTGATCCCGGTGAAGCGGAAGTGCAGCCCCAGCTCCGGGATTTCATCCTTCATATTGAGTGGGCGGCTCCCGCGAATGAGGTAAAGCGGCTGCGCCATATAGGATTTCCCATCCTGTCCCTGTACACTGATCATGGCACTTACCGCAATGTCCTCTTCCTGAGGCTCATAGGATTCATGCTCCGGGTTTTTATTGAATCCGGCAAACTGTATGCTATGCCCGTTGTAGGTGATTTGATCTCCTTCTTTGAACGTGAAAGGTTGGTATTCCATGTTGACTTCACGACCGAAGACCGCATCAAAGATGCCCTCACTCAGGCGTACCTTGGAGCTAATGTCATTGACTTGTACCGGATAGCTGTACAACATTTGCCCCCGCAGTACCAGTACCGGCTCTACAGTGAATACACTATCCTCATCCAGGCGCTGAATCCGGATGGTCGCGCCAATGGGAAGGTCGCCTTCCTCTTTAACATAATCCGGATGAGCGGGATCCCGGTTGATGTTGACCAACTCTGCCCGGAACCGCTTCACGTAGAAAGTATCCTGATCGCGGATGGGTACCGTATCCTGAAAGGCGATCGTTTCTCCGATAAGTGCTTCGTAGACCTTATAGTTCAGACTGTCTTCCCGGTTTTTGCGGTATTCCATATCGATTTCCACTCTGGGCAGGGAAGCAATATGGGTGAAAATATCGCGGCTCAGGTAACGCTTTGTTGACGGATTAGACGCCGCTACTTTAGTGAAAGACTTGTCGTACAGGATATTTGGATAAAGGTTGAATTCTTCCACGACATCACCTGATGCGTCCCGGCGCTTATAATTGACCTTGAATGTACGGGAAAACTGACTGACCGTATCGGAAACGTAGGTCACCTCATAATCTCCCATGATAAGAGGAGAATCTTTGAAAAGAATGACGTTCTTCCGTAGCTGATCTTCCGTAGCTCCTTCAATCAGCCCTTCCATAACGAAGGTGTTATTGGAAATCACCTCTTGGTTCAGGCCGGAAGCGAGAATGCCGATGATCATCAAGCCAAAACCAACGTGGGATACCGCCGAGCCAGCCATTTTGAGCCGGGCTTTCGCTATAGTGAACAGGTAATCTACATTGGTGACAATAGTAAACCATCCAAAAAAGAGCATAGTAGTGTACTGCCAGGCTGTCATTTCAATCCAAAGCGTGGTCAGATAGGTAAGCACAGCGGTAACCCCAACGGCAGCGCCGGTGTGGATACTAAACTTCTTCAGCTGTTTGCTAAAGTTAGGCTCCCGGAAGCGCAGATACTGACTAATACCCGAAAGCAAGCTGATAAATACGGCTATCCAGATTTGATATTTATTGTAGTGGGGCACCGGATCGGTGATGACGCGGCCAATGTAGTCGGGATCGAAGAACGTCATGATCTTATTATACACCGGCAGCGAGGTGGAGGCTGAGATAATCAAACCGGAAAACAAGAGCACCAGTGAGCCAATAAACATCCAAAACTCGCGGGAGGCAGTGGCTTCTTCCTTTTTGGGAGCCGGAATGCTTTTGTAGCGCAGGCCGATCAGGGCGGCAGCCAGCAAAATGTAAAATCCAATCAGGGCAATAAGCTGTGTTTCCAGCCCCATTTCTGTAAAGGCGTGGACAGAAGTATCGCCCAGCACTCCGCTTCGCGTGAGGAAGGTGGAATATAAGATGAAAATAAAAGTCAGAGCGTAAAAAACATGCGTACTCCGTATGGAATGCCCGGTTGCATTGGCAATCAGATTGGTGTGAATGCCGGCAATAAGGAAAAGCCAGGGTACAAGCGACATATTTTCCACCGGGTCCCAGGCCCAGTAGCCACCAAAGCTAAGCGCTTCGTAAGCCCAGGCACCGCCCATCAGGATGCCAATACCAAGAATAGCGCCACTGAATAAGCTCCAGCGCAGCGCAGGCTTTAGCCAGGACTTATGGTCATTGACCCAGAGAGCTGCTACAGCGTAAGCAAAGGGAATAGTAGTGGAGGCAAAACCCAGGAATAAAGTAGGTGGATGAATGGTCATCCAGTAGTTTTGCAGCAGGGGGTTAAGACCGGTGCCTGTAATTTGAGAGACGTAATCGGCACTTTGAAAAATCGGTGCATCCACCATGTCCCGGAGAAGCATCATCGGGTTGCTGCCCATTCGCATGGGATCATCCCCAAATCCAATATAAACGCCAAGGATCATGGAGCCCAGAAAAACCTGTACCGAAGAAAGCAGTGAAAGGGTAGGGGCTTCCCAACGCCTACCAGTTGCCATAAGCACCGCCCCCAGCACAATATGCCAAAACATCCAAAGGAGGAAACTGCCTTCCTGACCTTCCCAGAAGGCTGAGAAGATGTATTTCATCGGCAGGTCTTCAGAGACGTGCGCCTGAACATATTGGTATTCGTAATACTGATTGATCATTACATAAAACATGGTGCCAATCAGTGTGAAAACGGCAATACCGTGAGTTAGAAAGGAAAACCTGCCAATACGGAGCCAATTGGCCGCCTCGGCAGTTTTGTCCCGGCGCTGAGTCGCAAAGAAATAAGCTATGGTAGAGAGCAATGCCGTAGAGAAGCCGAGCATGATTGCCATTTGGCCAATATAGCCCGGGATAAGATGTTCGCCTACGTACTGTATGTCTTGCATGGATTGTTATCGTTGATCGAAAAGTAACATGGTACAGCCCTGCGGGCTACTTTATTTTGTTGTTGGCTGAGTGTAGCAAACCCCGAAGACTACAGGAGGCTCCGGGGTTTGCTTTTATGGTTAGAGCAGATGCCTTTATCCTGCCTCACTTTTGATATATACTTCTTCCTCTTTGTATTTGGAGGGACATTTCATAAGCATATCGGTTGCTACGAACTCATCTCCTTTCATAGAGCCAGTCAGCACAATCTGCTCAGAAAGCTCAAAATCCTGCGGCTTTTCTGACAGCAGCACCACTTTCCGTTCATCGCCTTCCGCATCTTTAATGTAGAAACTGAAGTAGTTAGGATCTATCTCCGGATCGTAGTGCATTTCTTTATCTTTTGCGAGCTGACCTGCAATTTTCACACGCTCCCCACTCTGTTCTGCATCTGCAAAGGTGGCGTAGGTGCTCATGTCGTCTGCCGCACTTGTCAGCATAGCAATAGCAACTCCAACCATAATAATTGCGATGATATATATCTTTTTCATGATGCTATCGGTTTGTCTACAGTTTTAAACCTGAATCCATAATGAATACAAACATACTGTTTGTTTGTTCCTCAGGAATAGTTTCGCATGGTCAAATCGTTGTCAATTCTGCAAAGGTAGGGAAGGGGGGCGTTTTTGTAGATGATTTTTGTCAGAAAATAAGGCCACCACTGCCATATCTCCATACAATGCCTATATTTGACTACTTAATCATACCCCTGCCTATGAACGAACGGATAATCGTCAATCTAAAGAACCTGGCCATTGAGCAAATGGACCATCAGGTACTTAGCGATGTCTCTCTAAATATCACTAAGGGCGAATTCGCCTACCTCATCGGCCGCACCGGTAGTGGTAAATCGAGCCTGCTGAAGACCCTGTATGGGGCGCTGCCTCCCGGGCCTGGTAAGGGAGAAGTAGCTGGTTTTGATCTAGCTCAATTAAACCGGAAGACGATTCCGCTATTGCGCCGTAAGCTGGGCATCGTATTTCAGGACTTCAATCTGCTTTCTGACCGAACCGTGGAAGACAACCTTCGCTTTGTGCTCGAAGCAACCAACTGGCAAGACGAGCAACAAATGCGCAAACGTATGCATGAAGTACTCGAACAGGTCGGACTGACAGATAAAGAGAAAAAACGGCCGCACCAGCTTTCCGGAGGCGAGCAGCAACGCGTGGTCATTGCCCGCGCCCTGCTCAATAAACCCGAGCTC
>CAZNHN010000135.1:14511-15767 GCA_964572415.1 uncultured Phaeodactylibacter sp. | reverse complement strand
AAGGTATCCGGGTTCATATCCTGCAGGTGCTCGTTGAAAAAGGCATCGCAGTACAGACAGATATTTTCCAGCTCGCGGGTGCGGGCTTTGGCTTCGGCCTCCGTTATGCCCAAGTGCTCGCCCATGCGCCAGGGGTCGCCTTCGTTGAGCTTTTTGAAAACGGGGTGCTCGGCCATGCGCACCAGCACATCAGCTACTTTTTCCTTCCGGGCATCGCCCATGGGGAATTTCGTGCCCGGGCAGCAGGGATTGATCCGCCAAAGCTGAATGCTGATTTCCTGCGGGATATCCTCGTAGCCGCCCAGGAAGTTGCGGGCACCGGAGAGGATGGTGCAGAAGTTGTGCTCCGGGTCACGCTTCCAGATATCTTTTTCTATGGCACGCCCCCTTGCCCAGTTGCCGCCCAGCCACATATCTTCGGTAGCGCCCCATGCCCCCCAACTCAGCGGATGGCCATGCAGGTAGTTTTGCTTGTCCACCAGCGGGTCTTTGTCCTCTCCGTTGACGCCCCGGGACTCGAACAGCTCGGCCAGCTCCATCAGCCGGGCGCCGGCCTTTTTGTGGAAACGGTCGATGCTCGCGATGTCGAAGCGGGTCACGCCCTTTTCGATGAGGATGTCGAGGATTTCTTCGGTCAGCAGGTCGCCATTAGTCTGCAGCATGATTTGGGTGCCCTTATCGGTGTAGCGTTCGCGCAGAGCATCCAGGATGTTGTACAGCTTTTTGCGGTCCGCAATGGGCTCCCCGCCGGAAAGGATGATGCGGTCGATGCGCTCCGGCAGATTATCGATGATCATCATGCACTCCTCCTCGCTAATGCGGGCACCGTAGGGGCCAGAATCGTTGTAGCAGTGGTCGCACTCGTCGTTGCACAATTGGGTAAATACCCAGTATAAAGATTCGCAGTGATTGAAGTCTACTTTCATTTTGTCAGTTTTAAATCATGGAGATCTGTCCAAAATCGTGCCTCTTCCCGGGCACCGGTGGATTCATCCGCGATAAATTCGGCACGGCTGCCGTATATTTTTAATTGTCCGTTTTGCATCATGCCGAGGCGGTCGCCCATGAGCATGGCTTCCTTGAGGTCGTGGGTGACGAAGATGGCGGTCAGGCCGAGGTCTTTAGCCACCCGTTTGAGCAGTTGCTGCATGCTGCGGCGGGTCTCCGTATCGAGGGCCCCGAAGGGCTCGTCCAGCAGCAGCACCCGCGGTTCGATGATCAGCGCCCGCCCGAAGGCGACGCGCTGCCGCTGCCCG
>CAZNHN010000135.1:0-14501 GCA_964572415.1 uncultured Phaeodactylibacter sp. | reverse complement strand
CGGTGGCCTGGGGGACATTCTCGGTCAGGTGCTCGGCGGAGGCGGAGGTTCGGGCGGCGGGCTGGGCGGCTTGCTCCGGCAGTTCGAGCCGTTGCAGCAGGGCGTTCACTTTTTCCCTAATCTCCGCTTCCGGGCGGTGCCGCAGCCGTAGCCCGAAGGCGACGTTCTCAAACACGTCCAGGTGCGGAAACAGCAGCGCCTCCTGATAGAGGTACACAATCCCCCGCTGATTGGCGGGTACGGGCGACAGGTCCTGCCCGTCGAGCAGCAATTGCCCGCGGTCGGCTGTTTCCAGCCCGGCCAGTACCTTGAGCAGGGTGGTTTTGCCGCTGCCGGAGCGCCCGAGGATGCTGAGCATTTCGTGCGCCTTTAGGGTGAAGCTGAGGTCCTGCAGGACGGCTTCTCCTTTGTATTTTTTATTGATGTTTTTTATGTCCAGCATTGGCTGTTTGTTACCCATGTTTCGCACCTAAAGGCGCGTTACCTACATTTCGCACCTAAAGGCGCGATACGTTCCCGGAAGACCACCGACCGGTTCAGCCACAATAGCGCCACCGGTGGCAATATCAGCAGGCAGCTCGCCAGGGCCGCCAGAAATAGGTTGGCTTCATTGACGTACTGAAAGACCCGCAGCGTCAGCGTTGGCACCTTTCCCACCCCGATCAGATTGGTGAGCCCGTACTCGAACCAGGAGATGAGGAAGAGCTGAAAAAAGCAGGTCATCAGCGCACCTCTTGCCACCGGCACCAGCACTTTGGCATAAGCCTGAAGGGTACTGCCACCCAACGTTTTCACCAGCTCCTCCATACTGCGCAACCGCTCATTCCAGAAGCTGCTGAAAAAGATCACACCGTAGGGGAAGGTAATGAACAACTGCGCCAGCAATACGCCCCCAAAGGTCCCGTACAGCCCGCCCACTATGAAAAAAAACTGCAGAAGCTCAGCCCTGTGGACAGCGTAGCCACACTTAGCGATAATAACACAGAAAGCAGCACACTGTTGCCTAAGCCTTCACTGCCGCCCAGTACCAGCTGCCAGTTGCCCAGCGACCACTGCTCCGGAAAAACAGCCGGATAAGGCCACTGCCGACCTACCGAAAGCATCAGCAGGAAGGCAAAGGGGAACAGGATCAGCCCGATCAGCGCTATTTTGGTGAATCTGCTCATGCGCGGCCCATTTGTTTGCGGTTGTACCAAAGCAGGCAGCTTAGCAGAACCACCACCAGCACAGTATAAGCCACGCTGATGGCATAGGCTTCCGGTATATCGCCCAGATTATAACGCTGTAGCCGCTGAATGGTCCGCACCGAGACCATCTGCACCGATTGGCTGCCCACCAAAAGTGGGATTTCATAGCTGCCCATGACAAACATGAAGTACAAAAACACCGTGGCCAGCCCCCGCCGCAACAGCACCGGCACCGCCACCCGGAAGACACGCTGCCGCCCGTTAGCGCCAAGCGTAGCCGCCAGGTGGAGGTACTCGCCCAACCGCTCATTTTGGTACAGATTGGCGAAGAAGATGGTAAAAAAGGGCGTCGCCATGATCACATGCGCCACGATGATACCGATGCCATAATTGTCACTCACCCAGTCCGGAAACTGCTCCAGCGAGCTGATAAGCCCCAGCTGATGTGACACCCGCGACAGCCAGCCGCCTTTGCCCAGCAGCTGGAAGATGAAAAAAGCCATCACGATCGCCGGAATACTCAGCGGCAGGTAGATGAAAAACGATAACTCTCCCTTCGTGAAAGCCTGAGGCGAGCGGAGCACCAGTGCCAGAGACAACCCCAGCGCAATCAGGATACTCACCGCCGCCACGTACAGGCTGAAGCCCAGGGTACGCCAAAATGCTGCATCCCCCAGTATCTCCTGCCAGTGGGCCAGGGTGAAGCCCTCCGCCATAACGCCCGTCAGCCCGAGGCTGTAGAGCAGGGCGTAGCTCACCCCCGCCACAATCGGCACGGCCGAAAGCAGGACAAACAAGCTTCTGCCCCCGTATGCTGCCCAGCGCTGCTGCATCAGCCTTCTATGATTTCTTTACGAAAATCTTCCGCCAGGCGGATCATATACTCCGGTGCTAGCTCCATCAGCGCTCTGTCCTGAATAGCCTCCCGGTCGGGCGCGTACTGCCGGTTGGGGAGGTTTCTGAACTTGGCCGCCCAGTCATCGGGCAGTTTATCGAGGCTGAGCACGGTGCCGTCGCCCCAGATGGCCGGATCCATCTTGCGGTACTGTGCTTCCGGGGAGATCATGAAATTAGCGACCACCATGGCAGCGGCTTTGTTGGCAGAGTGTTTGGCTATGCCCAGATAGTGGGCGTTCTGAATGGTGCCCGGCTCCCAGACGTAGCCGCGGGCGCTCTCCGGGAAGACGCCCTGCAGCACCTTGTTGTCCACTTCGCAGTCGTTATTGCTCATGGTGAAGTGCAGCTCGCCGTTGGCAAACATCTGATGCATGGGCGCTACGCCTTCCGGAAAAGACTGCCCTTCCTTCCATAGATAGGGTTTAAGCTCGCGCAGGGAGTCCCACAACTGCGGGGCGTACTGCCCGTATTTAGCTTCGTCGAAGTCGCCGGCCAGCGCCTCCTGCCCGCCCGCGATATCAATCAGCAGGGCCTTAAGGAAAGTGAGCCCGGTAAAGCGAGTGTCGATGGTAAAGGTACCGGGGTGCTTTTTGGCGTAAGCCAGCAACGCCTGCCGGTTCTGTGGCGGATTGGGCGTGCGCAGGGTATCGTAAATGATGGCCATCTGCACATTGCCCCAAGGGCATTCGTACCCGTCCACCGGCTGCTGAAAGTCGACGCCAATAAAGGGATTGTCCAGGTCGATGTACTGCGCATTGGGCAGCTGTTCCGTCCATGGACCGTGCAGCCCTTTGATCTGCCGCAGCTGGTAGAAGGTCTCCCCATTGATCCACATCATATCCACTTCGCTCTCGGTTTTGCCGGCCTGCAGCTCTGCCATCATCGTCTGTACGATGGTCGAGCCCTGCCCGCTTACGATGTTGAGCTCGATGCCGTAGCGCTCCTTTACCTCCGGCTTCACGTAGTTCTGCATGTAGTCATTGATGAGGGGGTCGCCGGCCCACATCATGTGGGTGAGGGTGGCGCCTTTGGCTTCAGCTTCGATCTCAGGCCAGCTCATTTCGGCAAGGTTGTTTTGCGCGGTTCCGGGTGCGGTGCTATCCCCGCAAGCCGACAGTAAAAGCGCCAGCAAAAGGCTGAAAAAAGTAAGTCTTGTCATGGTTTTTGCTTCGTTTCTTACTAATCGTTTTCCCAGGCCACGCCATAATCCGCCGCCTGCATCTCAAACCGCCCTTCCGGCTTCACGCCGCACAGCCATTCGGTGAGCTTGTCGACGTAATGATCGAGGTGGGTGATTTGTTGAATGCCGTGCTCCACAATCGGGTCGAGGGTGGTCACGAAAAGAGTACCCCCGTAGTGGTTCGTTTCCCAGGAGATGACTTCGCCCCTGCCGTTGGTCTGCACGATGCGGGCGTGCTCCGGTATGCGGGTGTATACGCCGTGGGTGTGCCAGCAGGCGTGGCGGGCACTCAACCCTTCGTAAACCGGGTGGCTGTAGTCGGTTTGGGAGACGGGCGGATTGTTAGGGTCTTTTACCCACCAGTAGTTATTGACCGGGCGGTCTTCCCACTGTGCATCGAGCCAGTCGGCGGTGCTGTCGCCGGCCACGAAGACCTTACCGCCCTGTTTCAGGAAGTCGTAAATGAGGCCTTTGCGCTCCCGGATAGCCGCCTGATTGGACTGAAAGGGCACGGCGATGGCTTTGAGGCCCTGCAGGGAGGCTTCCGTGAGGTCGTGAATGTACAGCAATCGGTACAGGTGCTGGTATTTTCCCGCTTTCGCAAAAGCGTACTGCGACCAGACGCCGTTAAAGAGCAATCCTATCATGATACTGGTGTTTTGATGAGTTTGGTGAGTAAATTGTGGTACAGCCGGGTCAGGCCTTCCATAGAGCCTGCATCGTCGGTGGTGCCGTAAGCGTAATCACCCAGCGGACCGCTGGCGGTGGCGAAGATCGTGCCCGGAGTGGTCTGCTCATCCAGCAGCATGATGCAGCGCCCCCAGGTATCGGCTACCACTACTTCCGCCTGGGGAGCAGGCTGAATGTAGCCACAGGCCCACCAGCCGCTGATGCCGTTGGAGAAGATGAAGTGGTCGAGGTCCACGCCCTCAAACAGTCCGTAGCGGTCGGATTTCAGGGTGTAGCGGATGTCGATGGTCTTTTTGCTGTTGTCGGCTACCCACTGACTGCCGGGCAACCAATTGGTGAACCAGCCGTCGAAGCAAAAGAGGGTTTTCCCCTGATTCAGAAAGCCTTGTACGGCTTCCCGCCAGCGGTACATGGCTACCTGATCGGTACCGTTGGGGACGACGAGCAGGTCGTAGGGGCTGAAGTCCGGCGCGGTGGCCTGATGGGTGGGCAGGAAATCGTACTGCACATGCGACTGATCGAGGTAGCTCTCGCGGAGCCCAACGATACCGTTGTCGATGACGGCTGCTTTGATCATGGTGGTGGTATTATTTTTCAAATAATTACTTATATGCGACCTCTACGAGGTCGGTTTCATTGATGTTAGCCGGGGGTTAGCAACTTGGGACTTCTAACAAAGTCCTCATTTTCACCACGACTGCGTAGAAGTCGCATGTTACTAAAACACGTACCGCAAGGTAAACTGAAACTGCCGCGGCGCACTCGCATTCCGGCGGATCAGCCGCCCGCTCGCTGCTGAGCCCGGCTGAATCTGATTCGACTGCGTGGCGTTGTTGCTGTAGCCGCTCAGGTTTTGGGTATTGAACACGTTGAAGACATCCGCCCGCAACTGCAGTTCATTGCTGCCCAGCTGAAAATCGTACTGCAAGCCCACATCAAAGGTATTGGACCAGGGCAGGCGGTCGCTGTTGCGGCTTTCGCCCGGGAAGCGGTCGCTGTTGCCCACGTAGGCATCGCCGAAGGAGGCGCCATCCCCGTTGAGGTCGGTGAACTCCTCGTTTTCGTCGTAGACACCGTTGCCGGGGTCTCCGTTTTGATCGAAGGCAGGGGTGCCGTCCGGGGCGGTGAGCTGCTGCTGCACGGGGTTGCCATTCTCATCCAATACTACGTAGCTAACGGGAAGCGGCGTACGGTTGATCGGCTGCCCGCTCTGTATCAGGCCGGCCACGGTCAGCGATAGGTTTTCTACCGGGTAGTACGTGAAGATGCTATTGATGATGTGGCGGCGGTCGTTGATGCTCGGGCCCCACTCTGCTTCGAAATCATTGGCATCCATAGCGCGGAAGTTGATGTCTTCGGTATTGTTCTCCAGGTACGACAGGGTGTAGTTGAGGCGGAAGCTGTAGTCGTCCTCTCCCCTCGTCTTTTGGAAGTTGAAGCTTGCGGCGTAGTAGCGCGACTCGCCGGCGGTTTCGCTCATCACCACATTGCGGGCTACGCCGGTAAGCGTCTCCCCGTTGATTACTGCGCTGTTGCCATCAATAATCGGCAGCGGGCGGGAGGCATCGGCTTCGGCAATGGTGCGCACCTGCGGGTTGTCCGGATCCACCTCGTAGGGGGCGGCGGCATTGAGGTTGCGCAGGCGCAGCAGGTTGAAGGAGCGGTTGTGCACCAGGTCCACGAAGAACAGGCTGTTGTTGTTCATCTGTAGCTGATAGCCCAGCGCCATTTGGTGGGTGTAGGGGTTGTCGTAACCATTGGGGTTGAGGATGCGGCGCTCGTTGCTGAAGACGCCCTCGCGCTGCTCCTGCAGGCTCTCCGCGGAGGGGCCTTGCAGATAGCCTACATTGGAAGCAAAGCCGCTGAGGTTGCCCTCAAAGGTGACGGCACTCACTTCCGTATCCGCCGGCAGTATGCCCTGATCGACAAAGTACTGAATCTGCTTGCGATAGTCCGCGCTTGTGGTGTTCTGCTGTAGTGCATCGCTGTAGATGGCGTAGGGAATTTTTTCGTAAAAAATGCCGTAGCCTCCGCGGAGGCTGCTGCGTCTGCCGAGCTTGTAGTTGAGGTTAAGACGGGGTGCGATATTGTTGTAATCGCCATCATCAGAGCCACCGGCGGAGAGGTTGTCGTAATCGTAGCGCAAGCCGAGAGTGGCGGTCAGGCGGGAAGTCGCCCGCCATTCGTCCTCCAGGTAGGCGGAGTAGACAGTCTGCCGGGCACCGAAGGAAGTAGGGCGCAGCTCCACCGCATAGCCCAGGACTTCCACATCGCCCGGGATGTCGTTAATATTCAATGCACTGCCCCGGCCGAGCCCCCGCACCTGATCGAGTTGGTCCTGGGTAAGGCGGACGGTATAGTTCCCATCCACATTGCCACCCCCGAAGAGCTGATGGTCGGCAGAGATGACTGCCAGGCCGGCTTTCAGGGTGTGGTTGCCGGCGTAGTAATTGAATTTTTGCTGGAACTGCACCGTGTTTTCCGTTTCGTCAAAGACAAAGCCCGGATGGCCGATAACGCCGACGGTGATGTCATTGGGATTAAAAATCGTCACCTGCGGGCCGGGGCCGTTGAGTGCCCGCCCGTAATTCCAGCGGAAGCGGCTGTATTGTACATTAGTCTGAGCACTGAAATTATTGCCAATGTAGTTATTCTTCAGCGCCACCAGGATTGAGTTACGGTCCTGCACACTGCCCGCAGATGGGAAAGTGACGCCCCCATCGAGCCCGCCGCCCTGCCGCTCGATATTCACGAGGCCAACGTTTGCCCGCAGGCTGGAGGTAAAATTGGGGCTCCAGTTGTGGTCGAGCTTACCAGAGATGTAGGTGAAGTTGTTTTCGCCGCGGACCGTTTCGTTTACGCCAAGGGCATCGGAGTTAAGGAGGTTGTCTTTCAGGTCGGTGGTGTGCTCTACGTTGAGGTAGTAGAAGGTCTGATCCTGCACAATGGCCCCACCGAAGCCCACACCTGCCTGATAGCGCTGAAAGCCGTCCTTCACCGGGTTGCCGGAGAGGTCGCGCTGCGCAAAGTCCGACTGTCCGTCGATGACCGGCCCGGGGCGGGTGATCAGGAAAGCCTCTCCGCCAAACTCGTTGCTGCCGCTGCGGGTGGTGATGTTGACGATGCCATTTGCCGTAAGGCCGTATTCCGCGCTGTAGTTGTTAGTCAGCACGGTGATATTGCGCGCAAAGCCCACCGGGATGGCGAACTTCTGGCCGCCCAGAAAACGCTCGTTGTTATCCATGCCGTCGATGAGGTAGCTGGTGAAGAGCGGATTAGCCCCATTGATGCCTACATTAGGCGCTTCCGGATAGAAGCCCGTGGCCTGAGAGACGTTGGGCAGGCGGAAAAGCACCCGGGTGATGTCCCGCCCTTCGATGGGCAGTTCCTCGATTTCCCGTTGTTTCAACTCGAAGGACACTTCGGCGTCAGTGCTGTTGATTTGGGTAGTTGAAGCCGCAGAAACCTCCACTGCATCAAGGGCAATCTGCCGGTTCTCAAACAGTGCCAGGGTGATGGTTGGATTTTGGTTGGACCGGATGCTGAAGGGGTCCGACTCCCCGGAAAGAAAAGCCTCCGTTTCGTCCGTAAAGACTTGATAGCCCGTGACTTCAGGCAAGCCTTTAAAAGTCG
Organism: uncultured Phaeodactylibacter sp.; assembly: GCA_964572415.1. Classification (GTDB taxonomy): domain Bacteria; phylum Bacteroidota; class Bacteroidia; order Chitinophagales; family Saprospiraceae; genus Phaeodactylibacter. The sequence continues at coordinate 6,914 of CAZNHN010000135.1, read as the reverse complement.
CCACGCCCTGATCATTGGTAGTGGCAGAGCGCTCCAGGCCACGGCTTTCATTGAGCAGCCGGACTTCCATACCGGCAACCGGCGCATCCGTCAGGTAATTGATCAGATTGACGTTAAGGTCGGCTTGTGCCAGCAAACCAAGCGTCGTGATGAAGCTCAGCAGGAGCGTCATTAGAATTTTCATAAACGTGAGTATTTGAAATAGTGAGATTTTGAAAAGATGTACGAAAATGCCCACCGGATCAGATCATAACCGGTGACCATTCTGCATCAATGAGCGGGGCTAAGCCCTCATTTTCATGCTGTTAACAGGTAGAAATACTACAGGAAAGCGGCGAAGGGAGGCGCACGCAGCCCCAGGAAGCGCAGTAAAATCAGGTGAAAGGGGCGCCATTGAACTTGAAAAACGGCACCACTCTCCTGCCCCATCAAACGGCTCAGTGCCCGGCGCAGGGCAAGAGGCAGGCGCCAAAGCTGCCGGCGTAAGGTTTCGGAGTGGTCCACATCATAAGAGGTACTCAGCACAGCGACCGCCTCATCGGCCAAAGCCTGAAGGGCTTCATAAACCGTATCGGTTTGCCAGGGCAGATTCGCAAAAGCGACAGGGTCAAAAGCAGACCGCTGCAGCCCGATAAGGTAGGCGCCACCGTCTTGTGTCGGCCCTAGGACCAACCCATGTTGCTCAAGCGCACCTGCGGCCTGCAGCAGCAAACCGGTATTCATTTCCGGGCAGTCGTTGCCGATAGCGATGACCCGCTCGTACCCCAGCTCAAAAACAGATTGATAAGCATTAGACAGGCGTTCGCCGAAGGTGGCCCCTACCTGCTGATCGCCCTGAATGACAAACAGCGGCAAACCGGTACGCCGCGCCTGTTGTATGGCATAGCGGTTGAACCGGCGGAAAAGCGCAGCACTCGCCTTTTGGCTGCCGGCCAGGGGCTTGCATCGCGCTTCGTCCTGCTCATTACGAAGGAAAAGCAAAAGGGCTGTGCTATGCAGTTGGGTGCTCATCGGGTGCTAAAGTAGGGAAAATATTGGTGGGTTGGGTGTCGTTGTGGGGACAGTAGGGTTAGAAGTACACTGATGGCACTGATCTCAATAACAAGATACACCAATACGAAAGCCCAACCCATCTGCTCTCCTAACAAAAAAGCAGCGGATGCCATTCACCCGCTGCCAACCAATTTTCACAAAGTAGTGTATGAGTAAGTCTTAGAAATCACCGCCGCCACCATCGTAGCCACCGCCGTAATTACCCCGGCGCTTTTTCTGCTGATTGATGCGGTAGGAGAAGGTCAGACGGGCCTGACGGGCGCGCCACTGAAAGTCGCCTTCGCTGTAAAAGCCGGTGCCTTCATTGACATAGCGCCAGCGGCGGGAGTTGAAGACATCGCTTACGGAAAAGGTCAGTGTACCTTTCTTTTCCAAAATATCTTTGCTCAGGGTCAGGTCCATATGGTACATGGATTTATCGCGGCCCTGCGGGTCATTGCGCGGGGCACGGTAGTTGAAGCGGATTTGAGTGTTGAGCTCATCCCAAAGCGTGATCTGTGAAGTCAGCCGCCCAAAGGAGGTAATGGCATCTGCCCCCAGGTCTTCGCCCGACTCAGTGGTACCGGAAATGATGGACCGGAAGAAGTTGACGTTACCATCCAAGTCCCACCACTTGGTAGGGGAAACGGAGAAGGTGACGTCCACACCATAGGCATCCTCAGTAGCCAGGTTTTCCGGCTGTGTGAAGGTGATGCCCTCGGAGTTGACCCGCTGAATGCGTTCCGTTTTGCCTGTCGTAAAGCGGTAGAAAATGCCCGCTGTCATCGAAGCGTTATCCCAGTATTTGAGGTAGTTGATTTCGTAGGAGTCGGTGAATTCGGGGTCAAGGTTAGGGTTGCCGGTGAAGATGTTCCGGGCATCACTGAAGCTGAAGAACGGGTTTAGGCTCCAGAAGTTAGGCCGGTTGATGCGGCGGCTGTAGCTCACCTGCATGGAATTGCCGGTTTCGCCCAGGTCGTAGCCCAGGAATACACTGGGGAACAGGTTGAAGTATTCCCGTGGATTGATCTGCTCGGTGGCGACTAATTCAGTAACCATATTAGTATATTCAGCTCTGAGCCCGGCCTGAAAGGAGAAGTCACCGTATTTGTTGCCAATGCTCGTATAGGCGGCATAGACATCTTCGTCAAACAAGAAGTTGTTGGTGAACTCGGGCAGGTTTTCCCAACCGGTGATGCCAAATTCATCCACCTGGAAGTTCGTTTCGATATCGCGCAGGCCAGCCCGCAGCCCCACCTCAAATTTGCCTTCCTCAGCAAATGGGCGCACGTAGTCAGCCTGCCAGATCAACTGCCTTTGCAGCTCCAGATTACTGGAACGCTGCTCCAACTCGCTCGCCCCTGTCTCTTCGAATTCCGGGGTAAAATAGGCCTCCCGGATGGTGGACGTTTCCAGCTCCTCACTATCCTGAAAGCGGATGTCCGTAGTGAACTGATGCCCTTTGCCTTTGAATTCCTTGCGATAGGTCATGACATATTCCAGGTCGGCTTCCTCTTCCCGCTCGTTATCAGTACGGGTGCTAATGCCGGTGGGATTATCCAGGCTGTTGATAAAGTCGCGGTAGGTAATCTCCGAGATGTTGTCGCCATCTTCCACGCTGTAGGTGAAATTAGCGGTCAGCGTACTGGTTTCACTAAAGCTGTAGTCCGCTCCCACACGGATGTTGTTATCCCATCCGCCACGGGTACGCTCCCGGGTCAAATCCTGTATAAATGTGGTATCCGGCCCGAATTCATTGCGGTCATAGACTTCCTGATAGCGGCTGCCACTGCCGGGGCTCTCCCGGTAGGTCAGCCCGTAGTTGGCAAAGAAATTCCACTTCTTGACGCGGTAGTTGGTGTTGATGGCCAGGCCCGCCTGCTCCGGATAGCCCCCGGTGATGTCCACCGAGCCGTTCCAGCCTTTCCGCTTTTCCTTCTTGAGAATGATATTGATGATACCCGCCATGCCTTCGGCCTCGTACCGGGAGCTGGGGTTGGTAATCACTTCCACCCGCTCGATCAGATTGGCAGGGATGTTGCGCAGGCCATCGGTATCCCCTACGCCGACCAGGCTGGAAGGACGTCCGTTGATCAGGATACGTACCCCGCCGCTGCCACGGAGGCTGACATTGCCTTCTACATCCACCGTGACCGAAGGTACGTTGTCCAGCACATCGGTTGCTGATCCACCGAGGTTCGCCAGGTCCTTGCCAACGTTAAATACCCGCTTGTCCAGTGACATCTGCATCCGGCTCTTCTCTGCCCGCACCTCCACTTGTTCAAGGGTTGTGGCATCGGGCTGCATTTCTATTCTGCCCAGATCGGCACTCATTCGGCCACGGGCAATCTCGAAAGGCTTCGTTTCCAGCTTTTGGTAAGAAATGTAAGCCACTTCCAGGTAGTAGCGGCCTGTTTTGAGTTCTATGGAGAAAATGCCCTCTCCATCGGTAATGCCACCCGTCACCAGATTGCTGTCTGGCAAGGCATAAACCGATACCGTGGTGTATTCCAAAGGAGCCCCTGTGGAGCCATCTATGATTTGCCCCTTTACCAGCCCCTTCATATCATCGCCCGGGTCTGCGGGGGCTATATTGGCAAAAAGCAAAAATGGAAAACTCAGAAAAATGCTTAGTAAGGTCAGGTGAAACTTCATGCTTGATTTTAATTTACTACAAAGGTAGGAGTCGATTCTATCGCTCACTTGTAGTAATGTTGAAGCAATTCTGAAGTTTAAACATTTGTCGGAAAAATAACACTTATTTCGTGCCAGCCATCCTGAAAATCGTAATTGACGGACAGCCGGTTGGTATCGCAAATCTTCTTTACGATAGCCAATCCCAGCCCCATCGACTTCTCAGATTGCTGGTTTTTGCGGAAGCGCTTGAAGAGGTCCCGGGTAGGAATGGTAGGGGGCGCGCCGGTATTGCGGATGACGAGGCGCTCGTGATCCAGGTAAACCTCAATAGCACCATCTTCCTGATTGTGGCGGATGGCATTGCGTACCAAATTGGAGACCAGCACGTCCGCCAGGGTGGGATCAATGGCAACCTTCACGCCGGATTTCACTTCCCGCTTCACCGGCAGGCCACGCAGCATCGCCAGCTCCTCAAAATTATCGATACAGGCGTTCACGATAGCCGAAAAATCAATCTTATGCTGCGCCCGGAACTCATGGTTCTCAATTTTGGTGAGCAACAGGAGCGCACTGCCCAGTTTGGACAAGCGCCGAAGGGCGGTCTGCGCATCGTCAATCAGCCGGAGCTGTTCCTGGTCCAAAGACTGGGTTTCCTGTAGGAGTTCCAGCTTGCCCCGGGCAATAGACAGAGGCGTTTGCATCTCGTGGGAGGCATTCTCAGAAAACTCGCGGACCGTCCGGAAGTCCCGCCGTGCCCGCTCCGTCATAGCCGACACAAAGGCGTTGAGCTGCCGGAACTCACGGGTGGTGGTTTTGGGCAACTCCAGGGGTTCAGACTGTTTGATGTTAAACCCTCTGATGCTGCTCAGGATACGCTGAAATGGGGTTAGCAGCCACCGGGTCACCAGAAAACTGGCAATCAGCATGCCGACGCCGAGGATCAGAAAAAGCCGCCAGATGATTTCCACTACTACATCGTAGATGTCATCGGATTCAATGAAGACATCAGTGATCGTGATGTGGAAAAAGCTACCGTCTACTTCCTTCACGGCTTCCAGCTTCCGGTAGGGCTCGGTTTCTCCTTCGCGGTAGGGATGCGGGGCGATGGTGTCTGAAAACCGGTAGAAAGTATCTACCTGCAAGTGGTCGCCAAGGTGTTCAATACTGGCTTTACGGCGGCGCAGAATTTCCAAAGGGATGCCATCCCGGATATCATTGGCCATATCCTGTACTTCATCGTAGAGCGCGTAATCCGTCTCTTTGATCACTTCCGTTTCCACCACATGGTAGGTCACGTAACCGCCGATGCCGAAGACCAGTACGGACACCAGCAGGTAAAATACGGTCGTTTTGGCAATCAGGTTCATCGGTTTGTAGCCCAGCCCGTAAATGGTTTTGATGTGCTCCTCGCAGCCTCCAATGGCGATCTTTTTGCGGAGGTTCTTAATATGCTGGTACACAAAATCGAAAGAGTCCAGCAGGTCGACATCGTCTCCCCAGAGGTGCTCGGCGATCACCTGTTTGGTCAGTACCCGGTTCTTATTGGTAATGAAAAACAGCAACAGCTCGTACTCCTTGACAGTCAGGGTAATGGGCTGATCGGAGACCGTCACTTCCCGGGTATCGGTGTCAATACGGATGCAGCCGTGCTCCAGTACTTTATGTCCCTGCTGACGGCGGCGGCGGAAGATGGCGTTGAGGCGGGCATTGAGTTCGGAAAGGTGGAAAGGCTTGGTTAGGTAGTCATCGGCCCCCAGTTCGAGCCCTTTGATCTTGTCGTCCAGTGCATTTTTTGCGGAGATGATGAGCACCCCCGTTTCCGGGTTCATCCGCTTGAGCAGGCGCAGGAGGTTGAGGCCGCTCCCATCGGGCAGCATCAGGTCGAGCAGTACAATATCGTAGGTAAATGAAATGAGCCGGTCCTGGGCTTCTGCAAAGTTGCGCGCCGCCTCGCAGACCACATCGCCCCGGCTGAGGTACGCCTGAATATTGTCTACTAATTCCTGCTGATCTTCTACAATGAGCAATTTCATGATGACAAAGATAGGAAGCGATTTTGTAGAAATTTTGAAGTGCCCTGACCTTACCCACCACAAGTATCAGCCCTGTAGCTCAGAACTGAACTCGGCAGAGGTCACACCTTACTCACCCCCTCAGCCACACCAGCGAAACGACCTCGCAGAGGTCGCACCCAAAGCCATCACTACCAACTATACCGACGAAGAAGTAATTTGGGACCAAATATGACTTCGTGCCTGCCCGTGTCCCATCGCCAGAGGCTTTGGCCGCCGGTGGCCATGCAAAGGCAGGCGGGTCGGCATACCTGTGCGTACCGGCAAACTCGTGCGTCGGGTTTGTGCATTCGCCCAAACCTCTCCGTTCCGAGTATAATCATACCACCATAAAGAACCCTTTTTACATCCAATCCTCCTGCCGGCTTTCCACCCGGTACAGCACGTAGTCCTGCAGCGCCCGCGCCAGGTCAAGTGGCAGAAAAGGCACCCGCACCGAGCCCCCAGCCGTATACAACTCAACAGAGGCCAAGTCACGCCGCCGCTGAAAAAACGACTGCCGGATCCGGACAGACTGTACCTTATAAACCGGTAGCAACGTCATCGTCCGCCCAAGCACGCCCCTGGCTGTCTTCAGGTACTCCGGCGACAACCACAACCGGAAACGCTGCTGATACAACCAAAGGTACAAGCCACCCAGTACCGGAAAAACAATCGCCGGCAGGGCAAAGCGCGGCTCCTGCAACAAGTAGCCTAAGGCCCCAAAAACCACCGCAGGCAACAACATGAACCGGATATACCAGATAAAATACGCTTTGGAAATAGAATGCGCCCGGAACTCAACCTCCGCACTGCCCTCAAAACTCGAATGTACCACATCATCCACCTGAGCCCGTTTACACCCGGGAATGGAAATCTGCTCCGCTGCACGCTCCGAGCCCGAAATCGCCTGATGAATCGACACCCGGAACAGCCCCAGCAACCGCCGCAACGGATTGTCCGTCCAGCGAATCAGCTGAATTTTGCGCTTCTGCATGGAAGCTTCCCGCCGGTTAAACAGCCCGGCTTTCAACTGAAAACCCTCCCGGCTTTCAAAAAACTGTAAGTCGTAGTACTGCGTGACCGTCCGGATCAGAGTCAGGAAAAAAGCCACCACAAACAGCAGGGTCGCCAATATCAAAAAGCCCCAAAAACCTGGCTGCAGCATTGGCCAGCGCTCAATCAAAGTCTTGA
>CAZNHN010000134.1:7345-15785 GCA_964572415.1 uncultured Phaeodactylibacter sp. | reverse complement strand
GAACTTCCTTCGCCTTTTATTGGCAGCAACAACTGGGCGGTGAGCGCCGAAAAAACAGCCAACGGAGCCCCCATCCTATGTAATGACCCCCATCTGCAGCTCCGCCTGCCCGCTGTGTGGTACGAAGTGCAAATGCAGACACCGGAATACAATGCCTATGGGGTATCCTTCCCGGGTGTACCTGGCATCATAATCGGATTTAATAAAAATATGGCCTGGGGTGTCACCAATGTAGGGCACGATGTGCTCGACTGGTACCGGATCGACTGGGCGAACCCTGAGAAAACAGCCTATCGCATTGATGGGGAGGAAAAGCCTGTGCGGGAAGTCGTGGAAGTCATTCAGGTCAAAGGGCGCGATGAACCCCTGCGGGATACCGTCCGCTACACCGTCTGGGGGCCGGTCACCTACGATGACCCGGAACATCCCAATCATGATATGGCGATGCGCTGGCTGGCCCACGATGAGCCGGCAGAAAAGCCTTTTTACGCCCTCGGTGTTTTCACGCGCCTGATGGGCGGGCAGGGGCTGTCAGACTATCAAACGGCCCTGCGTGGGTGGGAAAGCCCAGCCCAAAACTTTGTCTTCGCCAGCAAAGCCAATGATATTGCGATTACCGTAAATGGAAAACTGCCCCTGAAAGAAGACCAACAGGGGCGTTTCGTACAGGACGGCAGCCGCTCGGCTTCAGGCTGGAAAGGCTTTATCCCCCACGAGCACCTGCCACGGGTAGTCAACCCCGAGCGGGGCTTTGTCTCCTCCGCCAACCAACGGTCAACGGCCCTTGATTATCCATACTACTACAACGGTGGCTTTGACGATTACCGGGGCCGCTACATCAACCGTCGCCTGGCGGAGATGGAAAATATTACCGTGGAGGATATGAAAGCCCTCCAACTGGACAGCCGCAGCCTGAAGCCGGAGGATGCCCTGCCGGTACTGCTGCAATTGCTCGACAGCACGGCTTCCGAATTGCGAGCGCACGAACGGGTCAAAACATTGAGAAGCTGGGACTATAATTTCACTAAAGATGCGGAGGCACCCAGCCTGTTTGAGGACTGGTTTGAAGCCGCTTACGCACAAGCTTTTGATGAATTCACCGTATGGGAGGACTCTCTGGAAGTCCTTAAGCCGGAAGACTGGCGGTTCATTGAGCTGCTGGCCACTCGGCCCGGTCATCCTATTTTTGACCATCAGTCCACTCCGGATGTGGAAACCGCAATGGATATCGTCTTGCTGGGGTTGGAAGCGGCTCTGGAAAAACCACCCGTTTCCTGGGCGGATCATAAATCTACTGACATCGGGCACATGGCCATGATCCCTGCTTTTTCCAGGTCAGACCTTGATGTTGGCGGCTACGGCGATGCCCCCAATGCCATTAAGCCCAATCACGGCCCTTCCTGGCGGATGGTGGTAGAACTGGGCGGGGAGCCCAATGCATGGGGGATTTTTCCCGGCGGACCGTCCGGCAACCCGGGCAGTGCTTTTTACGACCCTATGGTTACGCCCTGGGTGGAAGGCCAATACAACCGCCTTCACCTTTTGGACAGTCCCGATGACCCGGCTGTAACGCCCCTTTACCGACTCACCTTCAAAACTGCTGAATAGCTATGCAAAAGACCTTATCTGCAACCATAGCCATCCTGGTGGGTGGCGCTGTAGGCCAGGCCCTGCTAGCCTGGTGGAGCCTGCCGGTGCTGGCTGCCCTGATTGCCCTCATTTTTCGTTTGCGGCCCCGCCCTGCACTGCTAGGCGGATTCCTGGGCGGATTGCTGCTTTGGGGAGGCTATGCCGCTATCCTTAATGCCCAGAATGATGGCATTTTAAGCGCAAGGATTGGCGAGCTTTTTGGCGGCATTAGCGGGCTGCTGCTTGTGTTAATTACCGGGCTCTTTGGTGCTGTATTCGCTGCCCTTGGCGCATGGACCGGCGCCCTTGCAAGAGGGACTACTGAACGGTAAAGCACCAGGAAAAATTAACCCACAGCGCAAACAAGCATTCGAAAGACGTCCCAAACCCTGATTCTGTCGAATAACCTTGACCGGCAGCGTTCCTATCGTTACCTTGTGTATCGAAATGCTAAAACAGAATAATGGAAAACAGCAGTTACGAACAAGCCCGTAAACGGGTAAAGGAAAAAAAGAAATTCTACGAGCACTTAGGCTCTTTTCTCATCGTCAATATTTTCCTGTTTTTGTTGAATATATTCACTTCACCAGGCCACTTTTGGTTTATCTATCCACTCCTGGGCTGGGGCGTAGGGCTTATGAGCCACTACTATCAGGTATTCGGCTTTCCGGGCATGCGGGGGGAAACCGCAGACTGGGAACAGCGGGAAATGGAAAGGGAAATGCGCAGGCTCAACAGCGGAAACTATGAGGATGATCACCTGGAGCTGAAAGAGCTGGATAAAAAGCCACAGAAAAATTGGCGGGACGAAGACCTGGTTTAGAAGCCTGTTCAATTCCTCAGCACAGCTTTTCCAATTCGGCACAGCGCAATATCATAGGAAGCAGTGCCGATCTGCCCTCTTCAATAACACCTGCAAACATTTTACATGTACACTTAATGTTTTTTGCCTATTTTTGTTGGTCAGACAAAGCCTTTCTAAATTAAAGTAAAGCCTAAGCACCTCATTGCCAAATCTTAACCAACAGAAAACCTTATGACAACAGTTGAAATCCGGCCAAGGTTTCAGAGACAATATCCGGCTACTGCCCCACAGGTCATACAACTCCTGAGCGAAGCCCTGGAACACAGCGACGGCAGTATTCAGGGCTCCGTAATGGATCACCATATTGTACTCCGCATACCAGTGGAAGAGCAGCATTACTGGTCCCCTCAGCTGAGCCTGACTATCGACGACCACCCGCAAGGCGGCGCCCTTATTCGGGGGCTGTACGGACCAAGGCCTTCTGTCTGGCTAATGTTTGTTTTTCTTTATTCCTCACTGGGCGCCATCAGCCTGTTTATTGCCATCACCGGTTTTTCTCAGCTGAGCCTGGGCATGCCTGCACCCGCCTTGTGGGCACTGCCGGTAGCAGCTGGAATCGCGCTGGTCCTATACCTTTTTGCAAAAGCTGGTGAACGCCTCGGCAGGGCCGAAATGCACCGGTTGCGCAACTTTATGGATGCCGCTTTGGTTGAAAGTAAAGTAAAAGTCAGTATTAGTGAAGTTTCAGACACTTAAGGATCTACAGCAATACGTACCGCAGACTGGCCGTCTGGACTGGATTGGCAAACGCCCGGAAAAAAAGAGCCCGTTGCTTCCTTGCACCACCGCAACAATTACACCGGAAAAGGGTATTCTGGGCGACCACTACAGTCGCGAAGCGGGCAAAAGGCAAGTGACTATTATACAGGCAGAACACCTGCAGGCCATCGGAGCCATACTTGGCAGGGATGCTGTTGATCCCGGGCTTACCCGCCGTAACCTGGTCGTCTCAGGCATCAACCTGTTGTCTCTAATGAAACAGCAAATGCAGATCGGAGCTGAAGTCGTGCTCGAAATCACCGGAAATTGCCACCCCTGTTCCCGAATGGAAGAGAACCTGGGTAACGGAGGCTACGCTGCTATGCGAGGGCACGGTGGGGTAACCGCGCGGGTAATCCGGGGCGGAACGATTCAACAGGGAGACCCTGTCCGTATTTTTGAACCCAAAACCTAAATCCATGCCTAAATCTGTGGAAATTCTTTGCCCGAAGTGTGAGTGGAAGCCCGATGGAAGACCCTGGTGGACATGCACCTGTGGCCACAAATGGAATACCTTTGAAACCGCCGCCCGCTGCCCTGCCTGTAAGAAACAGTGGGAGACAACACAATGCCCTAACTTTCCCGGTGGCGGGTGTGGCGTTCACAGCCTTCACCTGGACTGGTACCGCGGCCTGGACGACTGGCTTATCGAAGAACTGGAGCAAATCACGGTCCTTTCGCCGGCTTGATTTGCTCAAAAGTTAACAGGCTTCCGCTTTCCCCTAAATAGTATTAACTTTGAAGACTGTTCCATTAATCCCAAGGACATTAAAAATATGTGGCGGACCTGTATTCTGTTTTGCTTGGCCGGCTTAAGTGGGCTACCCTATCTCTTTGCACAGCCCTGTGGGCTTACTGACACTCTGGGCATTGCGCCCAACTCCAGCACCACTTACACTTATGAGGTTTTTGACATCTTCAATAACGACCTCAGCGCTCCGGACCAGGGTGTCTGCGGAGTTGATATCCGCTTTAGGCATCAATATGTCGATAACCTGGTCATCACGCTGACTTCGCCGGCAGGACAATCCGTTACGCTCATCGGCCCCAATACAGATCAACAGCTTGAATTCACTTTCTTTACAATCTGGGATATCAGCTTTGTACCTTGCCTCGAAACACCTGACCCGGACCCCGGCTCCCTTTTCCAATGGGATAATAATCAAACCGGTAATTTCACCAACCTGAATTCGTACAACGGTTCTTACTACCCCTATCAGGGCTGCCTGGAAGACTTCAACAACGGCCCTGCTAACGGCAACTGGACGATCAGCGTTGAAAACAACCCATCTCAGTACCCCGGTGAAATAACCTTTTTCCAAATTCGGTTCTGCGATGCCCGGGGGCTAAATTGCTGCTTTGCTGAGGGCGGCAACCTTCTTGCTGACGACATCCTGACCTGCGCGGGCGATACCCTGCTTGATGTTGACCCGCTCCTTACCTTTGATGGCGGGGAAGCTCCCGACAGCGCCATTTATGGCTACACCTACCTTCTCGGGCAGGATGGTATATTCATTGATACTACGGACCACCCCGATCTGACCGGATTCACACCGGGCAACTATGAAATATGCGGATTGAGCTACCAACTGGAAGACCTCGACAGCATCCCGGAACCCGATGGCTTGCTCACCCTCGATAGCATCCGTAATAACCTCAACGGGCTGGAGCCACGGTTCTGTGGCGTATTTAGCGACAGTTGCATTCAGGTTACTATCGTACCCTTACCGGCTACAGCACTGATCGAGCCGGTAATCTGTCAGGGCGACAGCCTGATGGTGGGAGACACTATTCTGAAAAACGCCGGCTTTTACGAAGTGGAATTAATGAGTTTTGCCGGGTGCGACAGCCTGGTGCAGGTTGACCTTACTGTGCTGGCGCCCATCGAAACCCATCTGACAGACACCCTCTGCCCCGGTGAGTTCGTTCAGGTTGGCCCCAACACTTACGACACTACAGGATTCTATCGTGATACCCTGCCGGCTGCTACCGGCTGTGACAGTATCATCACGCTGGACCTAACCGTTCTGCCCGCAAACATAGTGGATACAACGGTCACGATTTGTCAGGGGGAAAGTTTCCTGGTAGGCGACAGCTTGCTCACGGAGGCTGGAAACCACAGCTTTCTGCTCACCTCTGCCCAAAACTGTGACAGTATCCTTAATCTAACACTGGAGGTATTGAATCCGGAAGCTGCAATCAGCCCGGCTTTTGATCTTACCTGTATTACCACTGCCGTTGACCTGAATGGGGCAACCTCCGGCCCGTCAGGCCAGATCAGTTTTCAGTGGTTTGGGCCGGATGGGGAATCCCTGGGAACGAATGCCATGCAAACCGTCACCCTGCCCGGAGCCTATGCTTTGGAAGTCACTCAGGTGTCATCAGATATGACCGTATGTTCGGACTTTGATACGCTGGTCGTTCAAATTGACACCATCCCACCCACTGCTGATGCCGGCGGGCCTGACACCCTTACCTGCACGCAGGGGGACGCCATACTGGGAAGCCTTACGATACCTGATCCGGAGCATACCTACTTTTGGTATACCAATGATGGTCAGATCGCAGGAGACGAATTTCAGCCGACTGTGACCGTCAATGAACCCGGCTCCTACTTTCTGGTTGTCACCGATATCAACAATCGCTGTAGCGACACCTCAATGACGATGGTATTGGAGGACCAGTCTCTTCCCGTAGTAGCTCCAGGCGCAGATACCGTCCTATCCTGCACCCACCCTGAAATCACACTAAATGGTAGCGGGTCATCCACCGGGAATGAGTTCCTCTATGAATGGAGGGACGAAACCGGTAGCCTGATCCAGGATGGAACAACCCTTTTCCCCATTATTAACCAAGGTGGCACTTACCAGCTGATGGTAGAGAATACCCTAACCGATTGCCGGGACTCCGCGACAGTAGAGGTTGGCTATGACACCATATCACCAAGAATTAACCTCCAGCTGCCCGACACCTTAACCTGTACACAACCCACTGTAAGCCTTACAGGATTCGTAACCGGAGCAGGGGCCAATCCGGTTTATGCATGGTCTTCCACGGCAGGCAGTATCGTGACTGATCCAGGCCTGCTTTCTATTTCAGTAGATGCTGGTGGGCTTTATACCCTCACAGCAGAGAATACACTGAATGGATGCCGGGACTCGGCGAGTGTGGCCGTTACGGAAGATATCACTGTCATCAACGCTGTTGTGGCGCCACCCGGCACGCTCAACTGTACCCAACCCAGTTTGTCTCTCGACGGCAGTGCCTCTTCAACCGGCCCGGATCTTCTTTATACCTGGTCAGGCGATCCGCAACCACCAGAAAGCACCAATACATTCAATGCTACTGTAGATGCTGCCGGCACCTACCAACTTATCGTCACGGATACCACCAATTTCTGTGCAGATACTGTATCGGTATTTGTACCGGCAGACACGCTAAAACCATTGTCGGTTGCCGGCCCAGACCGGGTACTTACCTGCGATAGCACCCTCGTGACCCTTGATGGCAGCGGCTCAAGTACCGGGCCGCAGTTTAGCTATGAATGGGAGGAAGTCTTCGGTACCGGACTGGTGGATACTCATTTGCTTCAGGCAACGATTACAAGTCCCGGGGTATACAGGCTGGTGGTCACCAACACTCAAAATGGTTGTCTTGATACCTCATCTGCTGTTGTCAATATCGATACCCTATCGCCAACCGCCACAATTGTACCGCCATTGCGGCTCAGTTGCGCAAGGACTGAGGTCCAGCTGAACGGAAGTAATGCTGATGCCGGCCCCGGATTTAGCTTCGCCTGGAATACCACTGGCACGGGCAACTTTACAGGTGATACGAATACGCTAATCCCCTCTGTCGACGCCCCCGGGCTCTACGAGCTTGAGGTAGAGAATGACGCCACCGGATGTAAAAAGACCACACAGGTGGAAGTCTTTCAGGATACCCTTCCTCCGGTTGCCGATGCCGGAGCAGACACGCTCATCAACTGTTTTCAGCCTGCTGTGCCAATTGGCAGTGTAAATACCAGTCAGGGCGCCACTATCGTTTACAATTGGTCAGGTCCAACGGGAGGTCTTTCCGGTCCTTTAAACGAGCGGTTCGCGGTAGCTGCGGCCCAGGGCATTTATGTACTTACCGCCCGCGATACCATCACCGGGTGCGAAGCTACTGATACGATTTCCGTGATGGCAAACTTTAATTCCCCTTTCGCAAATGCCGGACCTGATCAGGAACTGAGCTGTGCTGTTCAGGAAATAGCGTTGACGGGCGCAGGAAGCACTACGCTACATACACGCTTCAACTGGAGTGGCCCCTGCCTTTTGGGGGATATCGCTGCACAGGAGATTACAGCCACCTGCGAAGGTGTCTACATCTTTTCGGTAACGGATACCCTTAACGGATGCACCTCAAGGGACACCGTATTGATTACCCTCGACCCGCTCAGCCCAAATGCTGCCCTGCCCGACTCCGTTGCACTATCCTGCCTGGACGGAACAGTCACCCTTGATGCATCAGCCTCGGAGGGTGCCAGCTTCAGCTGGTTTTTGAACGGTACACCCATTACCCCACCGGGGCTCACCTTCACAGCCGACAGTCCGGGCATATATACTTTAGTTGCGAATAACCCGGCAGGTAATTGTCCCGACACGGCCTCTGCCGTCGTTGCACTTGACTGCGTCCCTGCCATACAAATGGCTCCTCCGGACACTCTAACCTGCACCACCACTGCCATACAATTGAATGCTACGGGTAGTGATACTGCACCAAATATCACCTACAACTGGTTGCCTCCGTCCCCGGGATGTATCGAGTCCGGAGCAACTACCTTGCAACCCCTGGTGCGATGCCCCGGAATATATCAGTTCATTATCACAAATACCACATTCAACCTGAGCGATACGATGGCCGTGACTGTGGCCTCCAATACTGTCGCCCCCCTCGCTGAGGCCGGCCCCGGCGACATCCTGACCTGTCCGGAGCCCACCACAGTGCTCAGCGCCATGGGTTCATCTACCGGCCCGGAAATAGGTTACACCTGGACCAAAATTGATGACGAAACCTTTGTCAAAGATAGCTTTAGCATTTTTGTAAACGATGCCAGCACCTACTTCCTGACGGTAATTGACAGCACAAACGGATGCTTTGCGGAGGATATCGTGGTCGTGCAACGCAGTGACAACCTGCCTG
>CAZNHN010000134.1:0-7303 GCA_964572415.1 uncultured Phaeodactylibacter sp. | reverse complement strand
CCGTGCATGCAGGATTCGTTTTGGCTACAGGCTTTCGTTGTCCCTGCCGGACCAGAGTACATCTATGAATGGGAAGGCGATATTATCCTGGATAGTGCAGACAGCCTGGCTGTGCTACTTGACACAGCGGGTGTGGTGCGTTTAACCGTCACCAACCCTGCCAATGACTGTTCCAGTTTTCGGGACGTTGTGGTTACTCAGCAGGAGTGTGTCCCCTGTCTGGACAGCCTCCCGGCGGATACGCTCACTTGTGCTAACCCTCAGGTTACGCTCAGTGGTACCTTTTGCGAGCCCTGTACAGGCTGCACCGTTGAATGGACCACCCTGGACGGTAACATACTCAGTACTACCGATAGCCTGTCCATTTTGGTCGACCAGCCCGGGCTCTATACCCTGACCGCCACCGATACACTTGGATTCTCTGCGGAAGTAACCGTTACCGTTACAGCCTTGGGCACACCGCCTGAGCTTACCCTAAGCCCGGACCAGGAACTCAATTGCAAGGATACCACTGCTGTCCTAAGTGTCTCTCCAATGAACAGTTCGGCCTTTTATTTCCAGTGGTCTGCCGAAGATGGAGGCCTGCCTGAAGCAGACACCCTTTCTTCAGTATTGGTCAGCCAGCCCGGGCTTTACACTGTCCTCGTAACGGACTTGTTTACTGGTTGTGAAAGCACCGGTGCAATTCAGGTGACAGCAGATACCACCAGCCCCCTGGCAGATGCCGGCCCCGACCAAACACTAACCTGTGCCCAGCCTACGGTTACACTTGATGGCAGTGGCTCAGCCTTTGGGGCCTTCATACAATACGCCTGGAGCGGCCCGCCCCAGAACATTCCAGGTAGCACGACCTTTAACCCTTCGGTAAATATGCCCGGCTGGTATCAACTGATGGTTACCGATACGGCTACCGGCTGTGCCAGCCTGGACAGCGTTCTGATTGCTCAGGATACGGATCTGCCCGTCGTTACACCTATTCCGGATACCCTGATAACTTGTAACTCGCCCTCCGTATTACTACAGGGCAGCCTCCCGGATGATACCGGGTTCAGCTCTTGCTGGTACAGGCTTGGTGCCAACGGTGAGCCCACGGGGCCCTGTGCTTCTGCTCTGGCTATTGATATTGGCCTGCCGGGCCAGTATGAGTTTGAAGTTCAGAATGACACTTCAGGTTGTACCAGCGCTGTAATCGTCGAAGTAGGCCTGGATACCATTGCCCCGCTACTCGAGGTGGCGGATACTGTAATATTCCCCTGTAATGCCGATACCCTGAGTATCAGTGCCATTGCATCGCCCAACCAGCCGATTGCATACCAATGGAGCAGTCCGGGCGGCCTCCCGGTGCAACAGCCCAACCAGTCTGTTGCCAGTGTCTTTCAACCTGGTCTTTATCAGGTGGAAATCATGCAGACAGATAATGGCTGCACCGCTGCTGCAACAATATTTGTAGTTGCCGACGAACGAACTCCTGTAGTCGCCGCCGGGCCAGATACCGCGATTACGTGTACCAACAACCCGATCCGTTTAAGTGTGGAAGTGAATACCGATAGCGGTCAGGGCGATTTAGAATGGACAACCTCAACCGGGGAGATTGTTTCCGGAGCCCAAACTCAAACTCCGCAGGTTGGTGAGCCAGGCTGGTATTACGTTTCAGCGACAGACCCGGCAAATGGGTGCAGTGCCAGGGATTCAGTCTGGGTGGCTGATGGCCAAATTGCGCCCGAAGCTGCGCTCCTGGAACCAAGCCTGCTCACACTCAATTGTAACAGGGATAGCCTTCTGCTTGATGCCACGGCTACAAGCGGCGGGACGGGCAGTGCATTTATCTATGAATGGAGGCGCGGTGCCTTCAACGCGATCGGCAACAGCGCCCAACAGTGGGTGTCAGAGGTGGGAAACTACCGGCTGATCGTTCAGGATGCGGGCTCTGGTTGCCGGGATACGCTGCCTGTGACCATCAATGGCGACTTTGATGCCCCGGTAGTCAATCTTCCGGTTCCGGATCGCCTAAATTGCACCTCCACCAGTATTGTACTGGATGGCAGTGGATCCGATAGTGGCCCAAACCTGACTTATACCTGGCTGGACAGCAACGCATTGGTACTGACTGGTGACACCTCAAGGCTGGAAGTCAGCGCACCCGGGCTTTATACCTTACAGCTCACAGACACGTTAAATGGCTGCTCCTCCAGTGAAACTGTAAACGTCCTGAGTGATGCCGACTTCCCGGAGATCAGTATTTCAGTCCCCGAACAACTGAGTTGCAGCCAAAACACGATTACCCTCAATGGCAGTGCCTCCTCCGGAACCGGGCCATTACAGTTCAACTGGTCAGCCCTGGGTAGCGGCGTCCTGACCGGGCCAACCGGGCAACCTTTAGCGACCGCAGCGGCTGAAGGCTTGTATGTCCTTGCACTCACAGACCAGAGCAATGGCTGTGCCCTTTCAGACACTATTGAGGTGACCGCCTCTTCTCCACTCATCACCTCCGTCAACTGGCAGTCAACGCCACCGTCCTGCCCGGGAGACCGCGACGGTTTAATCCTTTTGGATACTATTTTTGGGGGAACCCCACCCTTCCTCGCCGGCATTGATGGCGGAGTCCTCTCTTCTGGAACCACTTTTACTAACCTGGCACCAGGCACCTACCCTATTTTACTTGAAGATGCCAATGGTTGTGAGTGGGATTCCACGATAACGGTCAATGCCTCCAGTGGAATTGATATTGAGTTGAGTCCCGATACGACGATACAGCTTGGGCAGGAAATCACGCTTTCGGTTATAGCGGAAACCGGCACGCCGGACTCTGTTTGGTGGTGGCCTGCACCTGGTCTTCAGGAGGAGCTATCCTACACGGTTTCCCCTGCCATTACCACCTTGTATCAGGTTTGGGCAATGGATGCCAACGGCTGTGTCGATCAGTCATCCGTGACAGTAAAGGTGGAAAAAGAAACTCCGGTCTATGCACCAACGGTCTTTTCGCCTAATGGAGATGGCAATAACGACCGCTTTATGCTGTATAGCCGTGACGGGCTGGGTACCCTAACCGTATTCAGGGTGTTCGACCGCTGGGGCAATCTCGTACATGAAGCCAGGGGCTGCCCGCTTAATGAGGAATCGTGCGGATGGGATGGGATATTCAGAGGCAGCGAGATGGATAGCGACGTGTTTACCTTTTATGCAGAGATCGAGCTGTCAGGCGGAGGCACTACAGTGGTCTCCGGCGATGTCCTCCTTTTACGGTAAGCCCAAAGTGACCTCCGGCCTCCGTACATAGCCTACTCCTGGATTTCGTAAAATATTTAAAGCCGGGTCTAAAAAAGTACAGGCCGCAGGAAACGATTTCATGGGTTCCTGTCGTTATTGAGTTTTAACACTTTTTAACAATTACTGCCATCGAAAGCCTCAAACGCCGCCTGACCTTTATCGACTTGTTGCGGGCCTATGCCATTTTGATGATGCTACAGGGGCATTTCACGGATACCATGCTGGCGGATGCCTTCCGAGATCCGGATAACCTGTTGTTTTCTATCTGGAAGTACCTGCGGGGCATGACCGCTCCACTTTTCTTTTTTGCCAGCGGGTTAATTTTCACGTTTCTGCTGCTCAAAGACGGGCGCCCGCTGTCCACCAATAAACGAGTTCATAAAGGGCTGCGCCGCGGACTGCAGCTTATCGTAATTGGCTACGCGCTTCGGCTATGTTTCCCGCAATTGCTTACCGGCTACATTTCGCCTAATTTGTTCAGGGTGGATGTGCTGCATTGTATTGGCCTGGCGCTCATAGGGCTTGTGGTGCTGTATGCCGTAAGCCGATGGAGCAGATTGCCTTACCCCCTTCTTCTTGCGGTTGCCGGCGCACTGGCTTTCTTCTTCTACTTCGAAGTACGGGACGGGCAGTATGCCGCTCTTCCGGTTATCCTGCAAAACTACCTGGTCAGGGACCATGGATCTGTTTTCACTCCTGTCCCGTGGACAGGCTATACCTTTTTGGGCGGCACTCTGGGCACGTTGCTGCATTACCGGCCAAACTGGGCATTCAATGCCCCTCTGCCCGCAGTGCTTGTCCTCTCCGGGATCCTGATTGATCAATATTCATCCGCCTGGTTGATGGACTTATATAACTGGACAGGGCTACAGGTTTTTAAGGATCATGCGTATTTCAATTTCCTTGTGCTGCGGCTTGGGCATGTTCTTGTCGTCGTCGCACTGTTCATGTGGCTTGCTCAGGCCTGGCGCAACATTCCGCCACTCCTGCTAAAAATCGGCAGCGAAACCCTGGCGATCTACGAAGTGCACTACATTCTGCTGTACAGTACCTGGTTTGGCATCGGTCTTTCTGCGCTTTGGGCACATTCGCTTACGCCGGTACAAACGATTATTGGAGCGCTAACCTTCCTGGCTTTCTTTGTAGTCCTGATCGCCTATATTGACCGTATCCGGGCGATTTGGCGATCTAAATCCCGCTGGGCAGTGCGCCTTTCACGGGTAACGATCCGGCGGCGCTACCACCGCTGGGCCTACCGTTGAGCCTGCTCCACTGCCCATCGGTACATATCGTGATAAAGCAATGGTAAAGCCTCGGCTACAGGCAACCATAATAAGGTGTGATCCGCTTCTGTCTTTTGATCCGGATCCTGTCCGGTGATCACCACATGATAGAAATGCCCGATTTTCTCATAGTACCGGGACTCAATCTCGTCCAGGAGAAACTCCCTGGCTACGCCAATTGGAGCCTTTACCGTAGCCTGTAATCCTGTTTCCTCCAGCACTTCACGAATAAGGGCTTCTTCTTTTTCCTCGCCGGCTTCAATGCCGCCCCCTGCCAGGAAGTAACGGTCATCGTCGGTACGTACCAGCCCCAGTTGCCGGGCTTCATTAAAAAATACCGCATAAGCGCCTGGCCGGGTAATGTACGCTGCCTCTTCAGACCGGGCACCGAAAGTTAGTACAGTATTCATCTGTAGAATATTGGTGGAGGTGGTTAATCAATGAAAGCACGAAAAGGTTCCCTTTCGTATCTGATTTTTAGATATTAAATTTTTGGCACACCTTTTGCTTAAGTTAAAATGTATTACAAAATCGTCCCCCCGATTATAAGAGCCTGCTCACAATGCTCCTGTACTGAAGCTCAGTGAAGGGGAACTATCCGGGCTCGTAGTTTTCATGAAACGCTTAAAGTAAAAAACAAATGTTTGCCAAAATCAACTTCATCACACTTGCACTAACCTTGATGACTACGCTGGGGGCCACTCAAGATGCTGAGTTCGCACTCGATGTAGAATTCCGGAACCACCTTATTTACACCCAAATCCCTTCAGCGGGCGGAATGCTCAGCTTCCTGGCCAATACGACGGGCGGCGCCTTCGTAGCTGAGTCGGCTATGCAGGAACACGCCCTGCCGGGAGTGGTAGACGATAGCGGAAACGCCTTCGTCGCCATCAATGAAGTCCTTGAACTGGGCGCCCTTCCAACATTAAACAGAAATTCAGCCCTGGTGCTGCCGGATGCGCAGACCAACCTCGGCAAAGATGTGCACGGTTCGCTGGGGCAATCCTGGTTTGGCCAGTATTGCTGGACCTTCGACTTCCGGTCAGAGGAACTCCTCTGCCATTCGCCGGCCCTGTCACCACTCGAACCTAATGTATTACCTGTCACTTTCAAGGAAAGCGCAAGTGGCAACCGTATTTCCAGCCTGCCACGGATCTTCATTGAGGTAGATGGGGAGCAAATACCCGTACTGATCGACTCCGGCGCAAAAATGCTGCCTTCAAAGGCAGCTGCCAGTGCACTGGGCGAAACCGGCACCGAACCAATCGCCACCTCCTTTATTGTAGAATCGATTTTTGAACAATGGCATCAGCTACATCCTGACTGGAAAACTGTAGACCAAGCCGATGCAGAGTTAGGAAATGTACGAATGATCGAGGTGCCTCAGGTCATAATAGGCGGCCAGAAAGCGGGCCCGGTATGGTTCTGCTCCCGTCCGGATGCCAACTATATCCAGTACTATTCACGGTTAGCAGGTGGACAGGTGGAAGGCGCCATAGGCGGTAATGCCCTGCAGTTTTTCCGAATGACGATCGACTATCCGAATAAGCTGGCCCGGTTTGATCAATAAGAGCAGACAAAAATCTTTGAAACACTATAAATATCAAGTGCTTTTGAGCACAGGCTATCTACCTGCAACTACATCAAAATCACACTTTCATCCTGCCCGGGTTACTCATCCTGAGTGATCCGGGCAGGGTTTTTCACAGCAGCGCGATGAGTAGAAACTGCAAAACCATCATACCATCCACCAGCCCGGTAAAAAAGTAGTCGTGCCGGTTGCGGTCAGACAGGAAAATCAACAGGCCGGACAGGCAGGCTGAAATGACAAGTGCTATCAGGTCACTAAGCGCATAAACATCCCAGTAGTAATTGAGGGCAGCCAGCAATAGCATCACGGCAAGGCTCAACCCGCCCAAACGCTGACTGCTGCGTACCCCGAGGACGGCCGGGAGGGTTTTGACATTATTGAAGGTATCAATTTCCATATCCCTGATATCAAAAGGAATGGTAATGGCGAACACAAAAAATGCCCGCTCCAGCACCATAACGTACATAGGGGTGCTCCAGGTCATACCCAGCTCTAAGGCCACCAAAAAAACGGTAATCCAACTCCAGGTGATCGCGATCAGAAATATTTTCACATAGTGCAAATCACGCAGCCGGTAGCCTTTCCAAACGGGCAATACGTAGAGCAAGGCCAACAAACAAGGGGCAACAAGCCCGGCAATAAGCACTGCTGGCATTTGTGGCAAAAACAAGCTCGCGCACAAGCCTGCCATACCTGCATAGAAGACGATGTGCTTTCTGAACCTGGCAATAACCGCATACCGGCCGGTGTCTGTAAAGGGCTTAGACTTCCGTAGCCCGATAATACGATGCACGGCGTACAAAAAAAGCGTAGCGAAGAAAATGAAGCCCAGCAGCGCAGTGGGCTCTCCCCGGCGCAAAAGCAGCACCTGAGATTGCGCAGCCATCCCTGCTGCAGCTATCGCAATCCAGAAATTGCTGTAGAGAAGAAAATCCAGCAGGGCTATGAGCAGGGCTCGCAATCTTTAGAAATACTTGAAGTTATGATTCTTTTCGATGCGCTGCAATACCTCGTAAATGAGCCGGATGACGGCGTCCACATCTTCCTTATGCGACATTTCCACGGTGGTGTGCATGTAGCGCAGGGGCAGGGAGATCAAAGCACTGGGTACGCCTCCGTTGGAATACGCAAATGCATCGGTATCGGTTCCTGTACGTCGGGA
>CAZNHN010000133.1:10936-15955 GCA_964572415.1 uncultured Phaeodactylibacter sp. | reverse complement strand
GGAGTGGATGGTGCCCACGTTCAGGCCGGAAAGATCCTCGAGCACCTTCTCGTAGAGACCGCTGGCGGCCTGCATTTCCACGGGTTCGACGTCGGCTTCGGCTCGGCCCAGCGCCCGGCAAACGGGTCGTTCTTGCGCTGTATCAGCAGCACTTTCAGCTGATGGCTCTCGTCCAGTCCGAAAATCACACAGTCCACGGTCAGGGCCGGCCGTGGGTACTCATAAGTATAAGCCATGCCAACGGGTTGAATTACGTTGGGTGAAATTAAGGAAATTAATTTGCCGCTATCAAACTTTACCTTATTTTTGCCCAGCTTTTCAAAAACTGTAAGTTATAATGGCAAGAAGAAAAAGAAATCAGAAGCAGTCAGACGAGACGTTGGTAGATATTGTGGAGGTGCGCGATCAGGCGCAGGGCTTCATGGACGCCAATCAGAATTATATCTTTGGTGGCCTGGTGGCGCTCGTTCTCATCGTGGGCGGCTTCCTCGCCTATAAGAACTTTTATCAGAAGCCGAAGCAGCAGGAAGCGGTGGAGCAGATGTTCCGTGCGCAGCAGCGCTTCGAGCAGGATTCCTTTGCACTGGCACTCACCAACCCCGGTGGCGGCTACATGGGCTTCCTTGATGTAATCGACAACTACGGCGGTACCGATGCCGGTAATATGGCTAAGTACTACGCTGGCGTTTCTTACCTGCACCTGGGCAAGTACGAGGCTGCACTCGACTACCTGAAGGACTACAGCCCGGCGGGTGAAGTGACACCGGTCATGAAGCATGGCGCCCTTGGTGATGCTCACTCTGAGCTGGGTGACTTCGATGCGGCAATGAAGCAGTACAAAAAGGCAGTCAGTGCAGGCGATAACGAAGTGCTGACACCTTATTACCTGAAGAAGATTGGAATGTTGCACGAGCGCAACGGCAATATGGCCGATGCCAGGGCTTCCTACGAGCGTATCAAGGAAGAATACCCTGGTTCTCCGGTAAGCCGCGATATCGAAAAGTATATCGTTCGCGCTTCTCAGGGATAATTTCCCGCTGCATTAAACTACTATCGGAAAGGTAAGGTTCTTCTTTGATGAGAGCCTTACCTTTTCTAATTTGTCCCCTAATCCACATCAATTATGGCAAGTGCATTAAAGAACCTTTCCACCTACGACGAAGCGCAATTGCCCTCCGCAGAGGAGTTTGCCTTTGGTATCGTGGTGGCCGACTGGAACCCCGAAATTACCCACGCGCTCTACGAGGGCTGCTACGACACCCTGATCAAACACGGCGCAAAGGAAGCCAATATACATACCGCTCAGGTGCCCGGCTCCTTCGAGCTGTCGGCTGGCGCCAAAATGATGATCGACAAGCACAAACTCGATGCCGTCATCTGCCTGGGCTGTGTCATCAAAGGCGAGACCTCCCACAATGAGTACATCAATCAGGCGGTGGCCAGCGGGCTCACCAACCTAAGCATGGTATACGGCAAACCCTTTATTTTTGGGGTACTTACGCCAAATACCGAGGAGCAGGCCCGTGACCGTGCGGGCGGCAAGCATGGCAATAAGGGCGTGGAAGCGGCCGTAACCGCTATCCGTATGGCGGCTTTGAAGGACTCTTTGAAAGCTGGGCAGTCCCGTATTGGTTTTTCTTAGTGCTCTTTTACTGATTACACCCAAAACACCATATAATGACTATCCATATCATAGAAACCGGGTATTTCAAGCTGGACGGCGGCGCCATGTTCGGCGTGGTGCCCAAGACCCTCTGGCAAAAGAAAAATAAGCCCGACGAAAATAACCTTTGTACCTGGTCTATGCGCTGCCTGCTCATTGAGCACGGGGAGCGCCGTATACTGGTCGACACCGGTATTGGCGATAAGCAGGACGAAAAATTCCGCTCCCACTTCGAGCCGCACGGAGAAGCTTCCCTCCTGGGCAGTCTTCGAAAAGCAGGCTTCGAGCCCGAGTCCATCACCGATGTATTGCTCACCCATCTGCACTTTGACCATGTGGGCGGAGCGGTGAAGTACGATGCGGATCAGAACCTGGTACCAACCTTCCCGAATGCCACTTACTGGTCGAACGAGGTACACTACAACTGGGCGTACTATCCGAATCCGCGGGAAAAGGCTTCCTTTCTGAAAGAAAATTTTGTGCCCCTGAAAAAGGCAGGTGTCCTCCAGTTCATTGACGTGCAGAAAGATGACCTGGAATGGCTGCCCGGTATTGATATCCGCTTCGTCTACGGGCATACGGAAGCGATGATGGTGCCGGTTTTCCATCAGGGCGACCACACCCTCGTCTACTGTGCGGATGTGATCCCCTCCTCCTTCCACATTGGTATGCCCTATGTGATGAGCTACGACCTGCGCCCCCTCGATACCATGCGGGAAAAGGGGCGTATTCTGGAAGATGGCGTAGACCGGGGGCATTATCTGTTCTTCGAGCATGACCCTTTCACCGCCTGCGCACAGGTAGAGCGCAATGACCGGAGCCACATCGCCAAAGGAGCGGATGTGGATGTGGAGGCTTTGTTTCAATAGAACTGGCCCATCAGGTCCAAAAAATTGATTTTCTGACAACCGGGTGACAGCCGGAATCCCGCTTTGGCTGTTCACTCCAAATAAACGCTACAAAAACATCAACCAATGATTCTGAACGGTACTTCAAAGATAGGTTACGCCCTCGCTTTAGCCCTTGTCCTGGGGCTTTCGCCAATGACTTCAACCGCGCAGCACGATCCTGCCCTCCAACTGCAGGTCGATGTCGTTTACCTGGCTTCTGATCTGCTGCAGGGGCGGGAGACCGGCAAAAAGGGCGAGCGCATGGCTGCTGATTACATCGCCTATCGCTTCGAAGAAATAGGGCTGGAGCCCAAAGGGTACGGGGGCGAATGGTACCAGGATTTTGAGGTACAGTACAAAGCACACCCTCACGCCAAAGAAACGGAAGAGCGCACGGCCCGCAACGTCATTGGCTACCTCGACAACGGCGCAGATTACACCATCGTCATCGGTGCGCATTACGACCACCTGGGGCACGGCATCATGGGGTCCCGCCACACAGGCGACCCGGCCATCCACAACGGGGCAGACGATAACGCAAGCGGCGTAGCCGGGATTTTCCGCCTGGCAGAGGTGCTCTCTGAAGGCAAAGCCACCAATAATAACTACCTGTTCATCGCCTTTTCGGGTGAGGAAATGGGCTTATTTGGTTCGAAGTATTACGTCCAAAACCCCACCATCAACCTGAAGAAAGTCAACTACATGCTCAATCTGGACATGGTGGGCCGCCTGAATGAAGAAAAAACGCTTTCGGTCAACGGTGCCGGCACTTCACCCGAATGGGATGGATCGCTCGCAGATTTATCCGTCGGAGGTATTTCCACGGTCGTTTCAGAGTCTGGCATTGGGCCAAGCGATCACACTTCCTTCTACCTGGAGGATATCCCCGTGCTGCATTTCTTCACCGGCCAGCATGAAGACTACCACAAGCCGGAAGATGACTCCGAGCTGGTCAACTACAAAGGCCTGTTGCTCACCACAGACTACATTCTGGCACTGATCGAGGAGCTGGACGATGCAGGTAAAATTGCATTCACCAAAACAAAGGACGAGCAGGAAAGCCGCCGCCCGGCAGAATACAAAGTGACGCTCGGTGTCATGCCGGACTATGTCTTTCAGGGCACCGGCATGCGCATCGATGGCGTGATGCAGGGCCGCACAGCCGATAATGCAGGCATGAAAAAGGGTGACATCATCCTGAAAATCGGTGATACAGGAGTCAAAGACATCTACGGCTACATGGAAGGGCTGGGCCAATTTGAGAAAGGCGACAAGGCTAATGTGGTCGTCAAGCGGGGCGAAGAGACCCTGGAACTGGAAGTCGAGTTTTAAAAGCACCCCAATGACCAACAAAGAAATCGCACAACACTTTCGGCAGCTCGGGCAGCTGATGGAACTGCACGGGGAGAATCCGTTCAAAATCCGTTCCTATCAGAGTGCCTACCGCAATCTGCGCGCCTATGAGCAACCCCTCTCGGAGCTCAGTCCCGAGGAGATCGGCAGTATCAAGGGCGTAGGCAAAGCCATCAGTGGTAAAATTCAGGAGCTGTTGGATGCCGGGCAAATGGCTACCCTGGAAAAATACAGGGCCAAGACCCCGGAGGGCATTCAGGAAATGCTCAACATCAAAGGCTTCGGGCCCAAGAAAATCATGGCAGTCTGGGAAGGGCTGGGCGTGGAGTCCGTAGGCGAGCTCCTCTACGCAGTCAACGAAAACCGCCTGGTGGAACTCAAAGGCTTCGGGGCCAAGACGCAGGAAGAACTCCGCAAAAAGCTGGAATACTACCAAAAGTCTAAAAACAGGTTCCACTACGCCGCCATCGAGGCGGAGGCGGAGCAACTACTCGAAGCCGTTCAAAAAGCACTGCCCGAAGTGCCTGTAGATTGCTGCGGTGCGATTCGCCGAAAGGCGGTGGTCATCGATGAAATAGAGATCCTGGTAGGGCAGGAGGGAGCCGCTGAAGTGCTGGCAGACCTGGGCGTGCTGAAGGAGGTGAGCCCCGAAGGTGACGCCCATGCCGCCAAAACCACCACCGAAGCAGAAGTACCCGTTAAGGTTTACACCTGCCCGGCAGCCGAATTTGGCACTCAGCTCTTCACGCTTACCGCCGGTGATACCTTCCTGGAAGCCGTAACTGCAAAAGCCCCCGCTGCGGACTGGGCCGGGCAAGCCGACGAGCCCGCCGTTTTCAATATCCTGAAACTACCTTACATTGTCCCGGAGCTGCGTGAGCAGGCCTGGGCCCTGGAGCGCGCCCGCAGCAACGACCTGCCCGAGCTCATCACCGAGGCGGACATCAAGGGGGTTGTACACGCTCACACGACCTATAGCGATGGCGCCCACACCTTACGGGAAATGGCGGAATACGCCAAAGCCCGGGGCTTTCAGTACCTCGGCCTGACCGACCACTCCAAGTCTGCATTCTACGCCAACGGACTGAAGCCGGAGCGCGTATTCGAACAAAT
>CAZNHN010000133.1:0-10926 GCA_964572415.1 uncultured Phaeodactylibacter sp. | reverse complement strand
GGAGGAAGTGGATAACCTGAATCAGGAACTGGCACCCTTCCGCATCTTCAAAGGCATAGAAAGTGATATCCTCAACGATGGCAGCCTGGACTACGAGGAGGATGTGCTTAGAGCCTTTGATTTCATCATCGCCTCCGTCCACAGTAACTTGCGTATGGACGAAGACAAGGCCACACAGCGCCTCATCACGGCGATTGAAAATCCATACACCACGATGCTCGGCCACCCCACCGGCCGGCTGCTGCTGTCCCGTCCAGGCTATCCCATCGACCATCAAAAGGTCCTGGATGCCTGTGCGGCCAATGGCGTGAGCGTGGAAATCAACGCCAACCCTTACCGGCTGGACCTGGACTGGACCTGGGTGCCGTACGCGCTGGAGAAAGGCATACGGCTCAGCATCAATCCCGATGCCCATAGCACCAGCGGTATACACGACATCCGCTATGGCGTCTTAGCCGGCAGGAAGGGCGGGCTAACCGCTGCGGAGTGTATGAACGCACTGGACACGGAAGGCTTTGCGGCAGCGATCAAAAAGGCCTAAGGTACTGCGGGCTTTGGCTGCTAATCAGCAAAATACAGGTCATGCTGTTAGATACCGGACATTCCAGTAAACAAGTACCGTAAGCCAGCTATTTGTAAGTAGATTGTTTCGTAACTTACGGGTTGCCGTATTTTTCATTGGCAATTCCATGAATACCTGAAATGACTGCTTATGAAGCCCAGACTCTTACCTTTGTTTGCCCTCTTGCTGGCCGGATGTACGGCCCTGAAGGCACAAGTCGAATTCCGCGTAATCGGTGCCGCCCAGCGTATCGATAAGGTCATGGAAAGCGATTTTTACATTGCTGAGATCAAGGATGAGCGCAATTTTACCGCCAACCTCGGTATCGTAAACCGTGGCGCAGATTGTGATATCAAGCGCCCGCTGATTGCCGAATCTGAATTTTTCTCCAACCTGAAGGCCCGCATGAATGGTTGGCTCATGCACGATGCCGAAGCCGTCCCGGTCGTTCTTCGGATTAAGCAACTGTACCTCTGGGAGCACCTGCGCCGGGAGCTGGATGATGGCGAGGGCTATATTCGCCTGCATTTGTTATTTGATGCGCCGGGTAAGCCTACGCAGGAGGTTGCCGTAACACTCTCCGGCGATCAGCTCACTGTAGCCAAAGGGCACTCCCCGCGTATGGAGGACGCTTTCTTCCGTTGCCTGCAACACTATCAGGAGCGTTGGGAGAATCAAGATTTCCGTGAAATGAGCCAAACAGAGGCCTGGGCATCAGATTCCCGGGGCTTGCAAACAGCCAGCAACTTTCTGGACCTCAAGCAGGGCCGGACAAATGCCTTCCCGGGCAAGCTCAAGCGATTGATGGGCAGGCTGGAGCGCTACCGGCTGCGCAACCGGGATCAGCACGAGCGCCACAATTTCTACGCCCTCAGGGCTGGGAACGAACTGTTCATCCGCGGCAATGCCTACCCCGGCGGTGCCCACTACTACACCCGTGTGCTGGAGAAAGGGCGTTATCTCTTCCTGGTCGACCGGGTCCACTTTCCCATCAAGTCTACCTTTGTAGACGCTGGCATCCCCTCTGGCAAGACCGTCGGCATCCTCATCGATATGCAGACCGGCATGCCCCAAATTGTGACCGATGAACTGATTGCAGAAGTACTGAAGCCCTACCCGGACCTCAAAAAGCAGTACCTGTTTCAGAATATCCTGGACTACCCGGTACAGCTTGACCGGGTGCGCAAGGTGATTGCGGAGGTGAATCAGCGGAGTTAAAGCCAAGCATCTAATTTGAAATTCTCTTATATTGAGGTTCCTAAAAATGTCTCAGTATGACTTTACGCGCTCAAACTTTAAGCCTTTTTCTATTTTGTTTCCTGGCTACCTCTCTTACCGGTCAGATATGGGATTATGAGTATGGCCACTACGATATTAATCAGGAGGCGAAAATAATTCATAGTCCTACCAGTCTCGTCTTCACTAATCAGTATGCGTTTTTTGTTAGAGAACATGGGCTTTTACAAAGCACGAGAACACTCATGGCTTTCGATGGAGAACAAGCCATTGAGGTAGCCAATGTTGAGGGATTAGATCTACACAGGTTTAGACTTGGTGATGGTGCTTTTTTTCATGGCCTGCCTGAAGGTGAGGAACAAGGTGGGCTATACTTTGTGAGCGACTCCACGCTGGAGCTGACCTTTCTGCCTTTTCCGGATGGTTACCCGGGCTTTCGAAAGACCCAGGTTGACAATATAGTTTATTTCCTGCGTCAGTTTTCTGAAGGGATGAAACTCATAGCTTCGGACGGAACTCCTGAAGGAACACAGGTCGTATATCAATACGATGAGGAATATTTTGAAATTGAGGAATTTACTTTTTACCGTGGCCCCGGCGATGGAGAGTTATACATTTCGGACGGTTGGACTTTGGTTCGTTCGAATGGCACAGCAGAGGGGACAGTTGAAGTCTCACCTGATCTATCCTACTTTTTCCATTTTGTAGTCATTGGTGATAAAAGTTACTTTCATAACCAAAGTGGTGGTTCCGGCTCTCCTTCTCTGTTATGGGAAACGGATGGCACAATAGAGGGTACAACTCAAATTTTCGAGTTCCCTGAAGGCGGTCGGATATACGAGATGCAAAAAACACCTTCAGGAGCCGTTATTAGATTTCAGAAGGATGGTGGCGGTGTAGACTTATGGAAGACCGATGGAACGACGAGCGGAACCCAGAAAATTGAAACGCCTACTGCTCCGCCTGGGAATGAATACCTCTCTCCGCTCAAAGGCGACCCAAGGTTTGGTTGGACATTCACCAGGTACGCTGATTCCGAAGCTGAATCCGTATGGTATACAGATGGCACAGATGAAGGGACATACAAAGTCCTGGACCATAGTAGCCTGACACCTGGTGAGCAATTCACAGAGTTTACCTTCGCACGCTCTACGGATGGAGGTCGGCAGTTGTTTGCTGTTGAAAAAGGCTCGGATAATTGGCAACTTTTTGGTTATACGCCTGAGGCTGATACTTTGGTCAGGCTAATGCAAACCTACTCAAAACTAGATGAGGGCGACCTCCTTATTTTGGGTGAGCAGTTCTTCATAAAAGCCAGAAAGACGTCAGGGGCAACCCAGGATACACTTTGGACGACGGACTTAACACAACAGGGGACGCAGGTTGCAGGAACATTTGACAGTTTTGATTTTGGGAGTTATTCGCATAGTAGCGACCTCTGTTTCTTTTCTGTCCAATACAATCAAAGCTCAGAATCTGAACGTGAATTGTGGGTTAGTGACGGGACTTCCCAAGGCACTAATCATATAAAAGATATAGTGAGCGGTTCCAATATTTTTCTAATTTTTTGCCACTATTTTGAATTCGACGGTCAACCCTTTATTGTTGCCTCAGACCTTGAAGTAGGCAATGCGATTTTTGAATACGATGAGCTTGCACAGGAGCTTACGCCCATCGTAGATTTTTTCCCGGACACCAAAGGGCTGGACATCAGAAACCTCAGTTACTTTAAAGACCACCTATATTTTTCAGCGGGAGAGGTGGGGCCCTTAATTACTTTGCATGAAGAATCAGGAGACACCACGGACCTTGGTTTAGAGGTCACTGAAGGCTTTCAATTCGGCCAGTTCAATGACCAAATGTTGGTGGCCACTGATGATCGTGAACTATGGATTACGGACGGCACCCTGGAGAATACGAATTTCCTGTTGGATAACTTAGCTCCCCCGCCAAGTATGATTACTGGGCCTGATGCTCCTCTTCTTTATCCTCCGCAATCGGCGATTTATCAGGGGGAAGCCTACTTTTGGCATCAGGGGGATTTATGGAAAACAGATGGTACGGCGGCAGGTACCAATATGGCACTGGAATTTAGTAGTTCAGAGCTTCCTGAAGTGGACTCAGCGCATTACCAGCTCTATTCCTATAACGGCTTCCTTTATTTTCAGGGGCATACCAGTGAGGCGGGTTATGAGCTTTGGCGAACGGATGGAACAATTGCCGGGAGCCAACTCGTTAAAGATATTAACCCGGGTGGAGGAGATATTGAGATAGCATTCATTACCACCCTGGACGATAAGGCGGTTTTTTTCAGTTACTGGTCTCATCAGGAGAGGGGACTTTGGATAACCGATGGCACTGATGCCGGGACTGTCCGATTAATCGAAGGGTATATTGCTACATGGACAATGCTTCAGGACAAGCTAATTGTTCATACGTCAACCGGAGCCATATACAGTACTGATGGTACAGCATCCGGTACCATAGTGCTTCAGGAGTCCTTTCCTACCATAACCAATGGGGCAGACTTTGCTCCATTTCCACCCGGTGTTGTCGGAAACGTAGGGCATTTGACCAATTTAACGCCTATTTTTATCAGTGAGTCTTCGGATGGAGTGGTCGGATTGGCCGGTCCCGACGTAAGCAGCCCGCAGAAAGGGTTCAAGAATTTCACAGCTGTACAGGAACTTTGTTTGTTTACCTATGATGAAGAAGATGCTCCTGTCTTTGGGGTTACCGATGGTACTCAGGAAGGTACCCGGCTTCTTGAAGCGCCTTATGATATTTTTGAGTTTGCTGATCAATTGGTGAGGGTCGGTGACCGAATATACTTTGTGGGCGATGATGGTATATATGGAAAAGAAATTTTCTTCTTTGAATTGATACGGGACACCTGGGCCACCGGCACCGCCTTCCACGACGAAAATGAGAATGGCCTTAGGGACACAGCTGAAGCGGGCATCCCGGATCTATCAATCCGGATTGAGCAAAACCCAACCTATACCACCTACACTGGTGAGGACGGGGAATTCCAGGTTTTTACCGGCAGAGGGCAGGCGACTACGGTGTTGCCTGATGACGATCAGTGCTGGGAGCTCATCACCACGCCGGAATCTTACGATGTGCAGGCTTTAGATACGCTGATTACCGGACTGGATTTTGGATTCCGGAAGCTGGCAGGCCCTGTAGACTTCATAGCTGAAATCCAATCTGGCCCAACCCGCTGTGGGTTTACCGTCCCGTTTTGGTTGAATGGGATCAATCAGGGATGCGAAGGGCTGAGTGCCGGGCAGTTATCGGTTGATCTTGGCGATTTGCTTACGCTGGTGGAGTATGATACCGCAGCTACGGATGTTTTGGGCACCACTCTGAGCTGGTCTTTTGATACACTGGCGGTGGGGCAGCAATTGCAGCAGAACGTTATGTTGGAAATGCCGGATGAGAACTTCGTAGGCGATACCATCATCCTTAATGCCATCCTTTTTCTTGAGGAAGCCGAAGGGCTGACGGCAGTGGATACTTTCGAGTTCAGATCAGTTCTGACTTGCGCAATCGACCCTAACGATAAACTCGTGCGGCCTGCCAGAGCCGAGCCTTCCAACAGCAATTACACGCAGTTTGATGAAACGCTGCATTATACCGTACGCTTTCAAAATACAGGTACAGACACCGCTTTCACCGTCCGTATTGCCGATCAGCTTTCAGAAGACCTGGATTGGAGTACCCTGAATGTGCTTTCCGCCAGCCACCACCCCTTCCGCACTAATTTATCTGAGAATGGGCGCCTGGAGTTCATTTTTGAAAATATCCTCCTTCCTGACAGCACGACCAACGAGCCGGAAAGCCATGGTTACGTTTCCTTTCAAATTAATGCGAACGAAGGGCTGGAGGATTTCACCGCCATCGGGAACACGGCTCATATTTACTTTGATTTCAATGAAGCCATCATCACCAATACGGTGCAGAATACTATGGTAGAGTATTTAGATTTTGATCAGGACGGATTCCCCTTTTGGGAGGACTGCATGGATGATGACCCCGATATTAATCCTGGTGCGGAAGAGATCCCCGGAAATGATATTGACGAAAATTGTGATGGTGATTTAGGTACGGTAGGTACAACTGAGGCAGCACAGCTCCCTTTGACTATACAACCGAATCCAACCTATGATCAGATATCAGTTATTTGGCCGGGAATGGGCATCTACGAAATACAGTTGACGGATATGCTAGGGCAGTCACTTATTCCTCCTCAGCAGGTATTGGGAGCGGAGGCTACCCTGTCACTCAGCAGGTTGCCGGCTGGTGTCTACCTGGTCAGAGTAGTGGGGGCTGACGATACACAAACCGCCAGCCAGCTGGTTGTAAAAAAATAGATGCTTAGGCCGGTTCGCTAAACCGTAAACCCGCCATCCGCCGTATACACCCCGCCGGTACAGTAACTACTGGCGGGCGCCGCCAGGAAAAGCGCCAGTCCGGCTACCTCCTCCACCGAGCCCACCCGCGGAATAGGCAGTTGCGCCAGGGCATACTTCAGAATTTTCTCGTTACTCCAAAGCGCTTCGCTGAACTTGGTCTTGATCAGCCCGGGGCAGATGACATTCGCCCGGACGCCCTGTGGCCCCCATTCCCTGGCCATTACCTTCGTCAGGGAAATCAGGGCAGCCTTGCTCACGCTGTAAATACCGAGCTGATGCTCCGGGCTCAGTCCGCCCACACTACTAATATTGATAATGGAGCCCCCGCCAGATTTCAGGTGAGGGAGTGCGCGCTTGCATAGCTCAAATGGGCCCCTGATGTTGACATCCATAATCTTGTCGTACGCCCAGGTCTCCGTATTTTCTACCGGTCCGAATACCGGATTGGCAGCAGCGTTGTTGACGATGATATCAATCCCGCCAAACGCCTCAAGGGTACGGTCGATCAGGGTTTGGAGCTCTTCGGGCTTACCGGCATTGGCGGCAACGGGCAGGCTTCGTTCCCCCAGCGCCTGGGCTACCTGGTTCACGGCTTCCTGTTTGCGGCTGGAGACGACGACGTTGGCCCCCGCTTCGTGCAGGGCATGGGCGATAGCTTCCCCAATGCCTTTGCTGGCACCGGTGATGATGGCGGTTTTGCCATTGAGCTGAAATTGGTCCTGGATGGGCATGTTTTTAGGATTAAATGTAGTGAAAATCTTCAATTATCACCCGAGAGCTGTTCCAGCAAGCGATTACACTGCTGCATGGCATAACTCCGGAAATATCCTTCAGGCGGGAGCAATAGCAATTGAGCTTTAGCGGTTTCCAAAATATCCACAGTAGCCTCCGCATCAGCAGACAAAGGATGCCCGTCCGGAAGTTGATACCGCCCAATCGCCTGATTGAGCAGCAACTGTGCGTAAAGCTCGCGCTGCCAGGTCTGTGGTTCGCTTAGTTCCAGTGCTGTTTCGGCGTTTTCAATGGCCTGCTGCCTTAGCCGGACGATTGTATCGGCACTATCAGGGTAGGGGAGGCCTTCGGTTTGTTCATCATAAGCCACGGCCTGATCAAAAAGAGCCGCCGCCCATTGCCTCGTGGTGTAGGGCGTGTTGTTAAATTCAAAACTCTGCCGGGCAAGGGCAAGCCGGCGCGCAGCAGGGGGCAGGCTGAGCGTGGCAGCAATGGAGTCCGTGGCCGACCAGCAGGTATCCTTTTGGTTAACCTGACGGTATAGCATGGTGTGGGATTGAGCAAAAGCTTCCACGGAAACCGGGCAGGGCAGAAGCTGCCACATTGGCTGCCCGGGAAGATGCGTGAGTATGAAAACTTCCGGAGGAGTGAAAAAATAGGACGTACTGTAAGCCAGTTGAGACTCATCCTGCACCTCACCCCAGGTAACATCGAGCAGATGCCACTGCCCATCTGCCCAAACGGCATTCCAGGCATGGTCTGCCTTTTCCGGAACCTGCCGCCCCTCAGCAAGCCTGGGTGCAGCATACCCATCGACTTTCTCGCACAGCAGGCCGGCATACCGGCAAAGGGCCTGGTACAGTAAGGCATAATCCATACACAGGCCCCGCCGCCGGTCCAGGATGTCCCGCAGATTCTGGTTGATGCGTTGCCCTTTGCGTTCTGCCAGATGGTCATACTGCAAATACCCGGACACCCAAGTGTAAATCGCCCGGGCTTTTTCCGTTTCATTTTGAGCACCTTCCGATAAATACGCCGCCAAGCCGGGCAAATTATGGCTCAGACTGTCCGGTGCCTGCCGGGCATAACGATCGACAGCCTCATACTGTGCATGGGCTGGCAAAAGGCCGAAAACCAAAAGGACAGCCAATAAAAAGAGCCGGTTAAGGGGTCTTGAAAAGGCGGTATACATTGCGTTTCAGGTTCAAATTTGTGAAAATAACAACCGTTTGGCCAAAAAAGTCCATAATCCTGCCTGCTGGAAAGTGCACCTCCTTAAATAATTTTTTGCGTTAAAGCCAAAACATTTGTCACCCCTCAGCGTAATTAATGTCATTGGTGCAACAAAGCCAAACGTAATTTATGACCATTTTACTCAGCGTACTGATTAGCTGTTCGCTTTTTGTAGCGGGAGATGCCGTTCCTCCCAAGGTAAAGGATGCTTTCAGCCGTCAGTATATGGACGTGCCGACTACTGCTGTGACCTGGGGCGTGGAAGAAGAAGACTTCGTAGCGACCTTCCTCGATGCCCGTGACCGCCTGGCGAAAGCCTTTTTCTCTGCCGAAGGCGAATGGGAGGAAACCCACACCCGCCTTTATCCTTCTCAATTGCCCCGCCCCGTGCGCCTGTACTACGAAGCGAATCATGAAGACAAGGATGTTTCATTCATCGGTAGCGTACAGTATGCTGATGGTTCGGAATCCTACCGGATCGAGTGGGAAACGTACGAAGCTGTGCACATTGAAGAAGTCAGCCCGGAAGGGAGTGTACTGGAATCTAAGCGCTTGTCCTTTACAGAAGGGCTAGATATCTGGTAGTCCTATTCCACATACTCCTGCCTGACCACCAGGGTGAGAAACCCGTTATCCTTTTCGATATACCCCTGATCGTAGCAAAAGCGGTAGACCTTGCCTGCTTTGGTGATATATTCGTTGGTAAAGTAGGCGAACTTAAATCCCTGTTCCAGCAGCTTATCGCGGTGGACGTACGCCTTGCCATTAGGGTTTAAATCTGCCATAATGCGGCGGTTTTTGCGCAGGATGTTGTTGATATTGCGCATGAAGTTGTTGAAGTCGCGGTTCAGCCGGTTATTATGGCTGCTACGGCAGTGGGCTGAGCAAAATTTCTTGTCCGCCCGTCCGTGAAAAGGCTCTCCACACTCCACACACTTTTTCTTCATATCTCTATTGGCTTTGGCTTTGGGGTCAGTAAATGATTGTAAATTTCGGCAATCCGCGGCATATCGTCAAATCTGTAGCCTTTCTGTCCTATCTTTTCTGCCAGCGCCGGCGCTTTGGGGCCGACCAACCGCCGAAGCTTGCGCCGGAACCCCCAGCGTGAAACTTTCACCATTGTCTCTTCTCCCTGAAGCCGGATCCAGTATGACCGCTGAATACTAGGCAGCGTCTGTAACGTGTAAGCCCAGCTTGCTCCCGAGTCATAGGTGAGCACAAACAGTTCCATCGGGCCATTCTTATGCAAAATCCGCAAAAACCGGTGCGCATGCTGTAGGTCTTTGCTCTCAAAGGCAAACAGCCTGCCCTGGGCTTCAAAAGCAAACCCCTTGATCCGTTCGGCTTCAATCTCATAAGTATCGCCAAACCCATTGATGAATACGATGGTGCTGGTCCTGGACTGATGCTGCATGACCCCGATATGGCCAGTTAGCTTTTTCCCGTTTTTACTCACGATGTAACCCGGCCAGGGCATGCTTTGCATCAACAAAGGACAGCAAACAAGCAGGAAAACGTAGAATTTATGCATAACTCATAAGGTTACCAATGCGGAAATAAGATACAAAAAAAACCAACATCCCTGTGTGAAAAACGGGTCACGGCAGGAGTTAAAATAGCAGGATAGGACAAGTCCAAAAATGATTTCCGCTAATTCCGTACTTTGAAACCCGCAAAATACAGTACCTATGGAACTCACGGACGCCCTTTACGAAAACTACAGCAAAGCCGGGATGGAACGAATCGCCACTCTGGTCACTAAAGGCGCCTGGCCTTTCAAAGCGCTGTGGCATATTATCAAAACCGGAGACCCTCCGCTGCCCCAACGGGCCGCCTGGGCCATGGACCACACCCTGGATCGCCAACCGGAGCTGCTGAATACCATTCTGGATGATGCCGTAGCTGCCCTGCTCCAGCCACAGCACGATGCAGTGTACCGTATGCTGCTCAAGGGCTTTGACCGTCTGCCTGATATTCCGGAGGATCATCAGGGCGTGCTTTACGACCGGGCCATCCGCTGGATACTCGACCCCAAAGCCGGCGTGGCGGTACGAGTGTTCTCTATCTCAATAGCCGCTAAAATAGCAACAGGTATCCCTGAGTTGGAGGAAGAAGTTTGCCTGACCATTGAAAGCCAGCTGGAATATGGCTCTGCCGGCTTTCGCAACCGGGGCGGAAAGGTGCTAAGGCGGTTTCGTAAACCCAAGAGCGCAAAATGACTGCCCTTTTCCGATAGAGGGGTAAAGTTCGTCGAAAAAAACGGTTCTGTTCAGAAAGAAACACGAGCTTAATCCTATGATCCGAAAAGACTACTTCCTCAAAGTCCTGCAACAGCTTTCGCAGGTCATCGCCCGGGCACTCCAATTATCGCACGGCGGCGACGCCAAAGCTGCACTGGAATTGCTGGACGAACAGTACCATAAGCTACTCGAAGCGCAAAGTGAAGCATTAGCATGCAGCCCTGTGGAAGTACTGGCACAACGCTACGACGAAGGGCAGCTAACGCTGCTGGCCGACTTGCTGATGGCAGAAGGGGAAATCTTAATGAGCGCCACTGAAGCAGAAGCCGCCCGGGCAAGGTTAAGCAAAGCCTTGTCGCTATACCAACACCTGAATCAGACACAGCAAGTGTATGACTTTGAGCGGGAAGGGAAGATGCAGCAGATCAGAGCATGGCTGGAAGCATAGCAATAACCTAAAACCTCACGATATGAAAATGCAACCCTTCGCTCTCGCGATTATCCT